>DASWZP010000257.1:0-38716 GCA_036404395.1 Bryobacteraceae bacterium
GCCGGTCACTTCAGCGTGCAGATCTCGAATGCGGAACCCGGGCCGTCCGTTTTCCGGAGGGACAATGTCGATGGCGCCGCGTGCCTGCACTTGGGCTGTGCCCTTCGCGCCGGGCCGCGTGGCCTCGAGCAAGTGAACCTGCTCCATCGGCATGGCATTGGTCGAGATCTGAAACCGCAGTGCGCCCGTATCGAAGCGGTCCGGCGAATGAGCGAAGCTGGAGTCCACGTGGATCTGTTTGGCGCCGGCGGAAATCTCGCCCGCGGAAAGCTCGAGCGTGCCGGCTCGGTAGCGTGCATGGCCGGTGATGCGGTCGAAAGGCTCTCCTTCTATGTCGCCGTTGGCGGCATCGAGATCGGCCTCGACAATCGGATCGCCCGCGACGCCGGTGATCGCGACCGCGGCGTTGAGCGTGCCGGTGGCCAATGCCGGAGCGCCGCCGGCCATGGCGACCAGCTCGGCGAGCGGCGCGCCGTGAATCGTGGCGTTACCGAAGATATCGGCTCGGTCTCCCGCATCCCAATCGCGCAGCGCCACGGCGAGCGAAAACTGCGCGCGTACGCCGCCACGGCTGAGCGTCGCATGATCGAGCCGCACGTTATCCGGCGAGGCGGTGACCGTGGTATCGAACGAATCGAACGCGTGGTCCGCATAGGTGAAAGCGCCCGCCCGCACACGGCCCTGGATCTGCGGACGATCCAGGCTGCCGATCGCTTTGCCATCGAACACCGCCATGCTGCCGTGGAGCTTCACCGGAAGCGCCGCCGCGCGCTCGCCCAGAGCCGGCAGGAGCTCGCTCAAGTCGCGCGTCTCCAGGTGGACGCTCAGCTCGCGGCCGGCGGCGCCGGAGAATGCAACGCGCGAGTGCGGCAGGCTGAGCCGCGAATGCCCGAGATCGAGAATCTCGCTCGGCGAATCCCAATCCGCGGTAACTTCGCCTTCGACCGGCGCGCTCGCCGCCGCCGGCCCGATTTCGAGCGCGGTAATCAAATGCAGTGCCCGCGGGTTGTTGAACGAGCCTTCCATTTGCAGCGAGCCGCCGGCCGTGCCGTCCCAGGGTAGCGGCGCGGAGATGGCGAGTCCCGCCACGCGGCGCACATCAAGACCGGCTACGGCGCCGTTCACCGTGTAGCGATTGAAGGCGCGCAGCCCGATGGCGCCGGTGTAGTTGCCGCCCAACGCGTCGATCAAGACCTCGCGCAGCTCCAGATCGACGCCGCGCAGCACGGCCGCCGCGATGTTCGCCTCGACCGGAAACACTTGCCCGCTCAGCACGGCCTGACCGGTCAGCCGGATCGGGCGCACGGTAACGGTGCGCAAATCGGAAGTGATTGGGCCGGAAGCCGTGAAATTGTACAGCCGGATGCTCGAATCGCGATATTCCAGGCCGGTCCCGACCAGATGGCCGGCTATCGAAACATCACTGCCGCCGCGCCAGACGGCGCTGCCATCAACCTCCGCCGTGCCGCGAGCGAGCAACTTGGTCTCGAAGATGCGTTCGGCATCGCCGTTATCGAGGCGCGCTTGAAAGTCGAACCGGCCGTGCGGGTTGGTCAGGTTCTCGATTTGCCCGGCCAGGCTCACCCGCGTTTTGCCAGTGGCCAGGCTGGCTGTCGTGACGTCGATGCGGTTCGCTTCGAGCGCGAACGACGCGTGGATAGCGACCGCCGTTTGGGCGACGCCGGGAGCGGCGAACTCCAGCGGCTCGATGGCGATACTGCCCCGGTAACGCGGACCGGCGGCGTCATAAGTCAGCAGCGCCTCGAGGTTTCGACCCTGCGCCGCGAACGGCACACTCGCGTGCGATTCCACCTGAAATTCGCCATGCTCGACGCGGAAACGGCCGATGGCGAGCTTGAGAATGGTCGCCATGGTGTCGCCCCGCCGGCCTTTTTTCTTCGGTTGCGGCAGGTTGGTGCGGCCATTCGCATCGATGATGAGGGCGATGCGCGGCGCTTCCACGTCGAGCGAGCGTATGTCGATATCGCGCTTCACCAGTGAAATGATTTTCACCCCCACCGCGATAGAGGCGGCGCGAACGAGCGGCGGCTTGCCGGCGGGCTCGGTGCCATGCAGGACAAACGAATCGGCCTCCACCCGCAAGGTGGCGAGGTCGAATCGAAGCGCGCCGATCTCGGCGCGCCCGCCGGTAGCGGTTTCGATCGAGCTCACCAGCCACCCGCGCGCCTTGCCGCGAAACCACCCGCTGCGCAGCACCAACAAACCGGCCAGCGCCGCCAGCAGCGCCGCCGCGGCCACGAAAGCCGCAATCCACAGCAGGCGGCGTTTCATTGGAGCGCCTCGTCGTGATAGACGATCGGCGTTTGCCGCCGCGCCTCGCGCATCCAGTTGTCCATTTCGCGGTCTTCGCGCTGGCCCGCCAGAATGTCTTCGATCTGGTCGCGATAATCGTCGAGCGAAAACGTTTTCGCGGGCTCGGCCGCGCGCATCTTCGGTGCCAGCACGGTGTCGAAATAGTTCCGGATCTCTTCGGAAGTGATTTGCACCGCGGGGCGGAAGCGCACATCGACAAACTGCAACAACGTGCGCTGCCAGAGCAGAGTGTCTCTCACATCCTGGTCGTCGATCCGATATTGAGCCAGCGCGCGCCCGTAATCGGCTTCGGCCGGATAGTAGCGCTGCCGGAAAGCGGCCAGCGCGGGCTCAATCTCGGCGGGCTGCGGCACCGGGTAGCGGCTGGTTTCGAGCTCGTGGCGCACCAGCCGCTGCTCCACCATCCGCTCGGCCGCCGCGCGCTTGCTGGCCGGGCTCAGATCCGGCGGCTGCCCGTTCAGGAATGCGGTCACGCGAATCTCGCGCTCGATGTCGCTCGAGGTAATCACGTGGTTGCCCACCGAAACCGCGATGCGATCGATGATGGCGCCCGAAGCAAATGTGGCGGCCAGCGCCAACAATGCCAGGCGGATGGGCGCGGCGGATCGCAACTCGAGCTTCCTCCTCAAAACGTCTGTCCTATCGAAAAGAAGAACTGAAAATGGCTCACGCTCTGCTGAGTGCACTGGTTGACAACGGCCTGGCACGGGTGGACGCCGGCGTTCACCAGGTCCTGCTCGGTTCCCTTGAAGCCATAAAAGCGCGGCGGATTGAGGTCGTAGGCCAGGTCCACGCGGAACGGGCCGATGGGCGTTCGGTAGCGGATGCCAAAGCCGACGGCGTGCACCATGTAATCGAAGTCCCCCAGGCCGTCCTGCTTCACGCGGAAGGTGAAATCGCTCGCGCCGGTGAAGGTGTTGCCGAAATCGTGAAACAGAATGCCGCCGATATTCTCGCCGATCAGCGGGAACCGCAGCTCGGTCTGATTGAAGAACAGGGTGTTGCCGCCGATGGGGAAGCCGGTTTCCGAGTCGCGGGGTCCGGACTGGTCCTCGGGGAAGGCGCGATCGGACGATCCGCCGCCGCCGAAGAAGCGCTCCGGCAGCGGAACCGCGTCTTCCCTAACGCCGCTGTAGTGGAATGCGGCGATGTTGCCGATCTCGGTCGAGCGCGCCAGCACCAGCTTCCGGCCCAGCGGATGGTAAGTGGAATTGCGCGCCAGCACGCGCACGAAGTCGCGCTCGGAACCGAAAATGTGCTCGGCGAAATCCACGTTGAGCGTATTGTAGACGCCCTTGCGCGGGTCCAGGGGATCGTCGCGCCGGTCTTGAATGACGTTGAAAGAAAGGAGGCCCAGCCGGACCGGTTGCGAGAGGAGCGGGATCAGCTCGGGCGAAATCTTCAGCGTGGCCTGGTTCACGTTGACCGCGCGGTACGTGTAGCGGTAGAGCAGCGTCACCGACTTGTTGACACGCTGCTTCAACTGTGTGGAGACTTCCTCGCGCTTAAAAGAAAAGGTGCGGACGTCCTTGGAATCGTCATAGCGGGCGGTGAAGGTGAGCAGCAGCTTGTCGTTGCCGCGGAAACGGGCCCAATCGTAGGTGAGAATCGCCTGCTGCTCGAGCGTGGAGAACCGCGTGCGCAGGCTCAGGCTGTGCGCGATGCCCCACAAATCCGAACGCGTGACGCCGAGCGAAATGCGCGGCGCGAATCCCGTTTGCCCGGCCGGCGCATCCAGGCAATACATGCAGCCGCCGATGCGCGCGAATTCGGCGCCCACGCCTACCGACAGGGAGTAGCGCCGCGCTTCTTCGAGATCGTAAACCACGTATTTCTGATCCGTCTCTCCGTCCGGATTCTGAATCGCCATGTCGACGCGCGAGAAGACGCCCAGGTCGTACAGACGGCGCTCGGTCTCGCTCATGGCGGTCGGCGACAGCGGATCGCCAGGGTTGAGCTGGAGGTTCTTATAAACCAGGCTGGGCCGCGTGTGCGCCAGGCCGCCCGGATTGAAGAGCACCTGCCGCACGAACTCGCGGCCGCCCTCGCGGATGGTGTAGCGCACATCCACGCGGTTCGGCGCGGCGGGCTTCGAGCTCCAGGCAAAGGTGGCGTTGGGAAAGCCATCCTGGTAATACTGCGCCAGGATCGCGTCGCGGTCCACCGCGATATTGAACTCACTGAACGGCTGATTCGCGACCGAGCTGAGCAGGGAGAGAATCCTCGCCTTGTCGAGCTGCTCGATCCCGTCCACGGCCAGGCTGCTGACGAACGTTTGCGCGCCTTCGTCGATCGAGATCCACACCGCCTGCTCGCCGCTGTGGCCCTGATAGCGGTCGTCCAGCCGGTCGGTCACCTTTACGTCGCGGAACCCGTTGGACTGATACAGGCTGGCAATCGAATCCTCGTCGCGCCGCAATAGGTCGGCGCTGAAACGGCCGTGCGGAAACTGGAGCCAGGAGGCGGTGCGCAGGAACATGCGCTCCCGTATGTCCTCGGCCGGGAAATAGCGGTTGCCCTGGATTCCGATGAAAACCAGCTTGTGCCGCTCGCCGAGGTTGACCAGGTAGTCGATGGTGGCCTGGTCGTCGATCACGCGCTGCTGCTTGAATGCAACCTCGGCGTCGAAGTACCCCTTCGATTGAAAGTAGTCTTCCAGGTTGTGGGCGCCCTCGGTGAGCAGGTCGGCATCCACCGAGTGCTCCTCGAATATCGGCACGAAGCGCCCCAGGCTGTGCTCGGAGACCTTGGCGCCGATGGCGCGCAGGCGGATACGCGGGCCAGCGTCGATCGCGAGCACCGGGGCGGCGCGATTGGTCGCGGCATCGTATTTCACGTCTTCCAGCGTCACCTTGGCTTCCAGGCGATGGTCCTTGGCATAGAGCGCGCGCACGCCCTCGACGCCCTCGCGCAGCCGCGCCTGCGTCATCGGTTTCCAGGTGTGGACGATCCAGCGCTGAAACGCGGCCGCGCGCGCGACGCTGGCGCGGTCGAGCTGAACGTTGCCCACGATCGTGGGCGCGGCGAAACGGGCACGGACGCCGCCATGGATGTCGAAGCGGATGTGCACCTGCTGGTAGTCGTTGTCCCATTCGAGCACCGGCGTCACGCTGCCCCCAAACAGGCCGTTCGATTCCAGCAGCTTCGTCTGGCCGGCTTCGGCCGCCGTCACGCTGGCCTCCGTGTAAGGCGCCCCGAGATCGAGCTGCGCCGCGTTTTCGAGCTGCGCCGTGCTGGGCGGGTTGGAAACCTTGCCCGTCACCACCACGTGACCGATGAACCAGTTATTCTTGGTCAGAAAGCGCACCACCACGCCATCCTGGTATGGCTCGGCGTCCACTTGAATATCCGCGTACCGGCCGGTCGCATATAGCCGCTCGATGCTGGCGCGGACGTCGGCCAGCCGCAACGGCTGATTCCGCTTCAGCGGCAGGATCTGGTTGATTTCAGCCGGATCAAGTGGTTGTCGGGCCGGCTCGAACTGGATCGCGGCGATCCGCTTCCCCTCCCACGAAGCGTCCTGCCCCAGCAGCAAAATCATTGGCGCGGCAAGGGATAGCACGACGATGCGAGAGACGCTGGCGAACGGGCGGCGCACCAGAAACATGATAGCGTAAGCAATTCAAAGCAAGTTTGTTACCATGGGCTGCATTGGTAGGGCACGCTTTAGCTTGCCAAGCCCGCTTGCGGGCGCGTGTTCTCTTGACCTTGCACGCTGCAAGGAAACCCGATGCCTCCCTTCCCATCCCCGAACCGGGACGCCACCAAGATGAACCCGGCCGAGCGCCAGCGTTATTCGCGGCAGATTCTCTTCGCTGGGCTAGGCGAGGCCGGCCAGGAATCGTTGCTGCGCGCCCACGCCGTAGTGGCCGGCTGCGGCGCCCTGGGCAGCTTTCACGCGGCGGCCCTGGCGCGGGCCGGCGTCGGCCGGCTCACCATCATCGACCGCGATTACGTCGAGCCCGCCAATCTGCATCGCCAGTGGCTGTTCGAGGAATCCGACGCCGCCGAAGCATTGCCTAAGGCCGTCGCCGCGGTGCGCCGCCTGGAGCGCATCAATTCCTCGGTTGCCGTGCGCGGCGTGGTGGCCGATCTGACGGCGGAAAATGCCGCCGACCTGCTGGGCGGCGCCGGAGTGATTCTCGACGGCACCGATAACTTCGAAACGCGTTACCTGATCAATGATTTTGCGGTGAGCCGCGGCATTCCGTGGATCTACGGCGCCGCGGTGGGCAGTTACGGCCTCACTATGCCCGTGATTCCCGGCCACACCGCGTGCCTGCGCTGCGTCTATCCCGACCCTCCCGGCGGCCCGCAGCCGACCTGCGAAACCGCCGGCGTGTTGAATGCGATTGTCTCTGCCGTGGCGTCGCTGCAAGTGGCCGATGCGCTGAAGATCCTGAGCGGGCACGCCGATCTGGTCCGGCCACGGATCACCACCATCGACGTGTGGGAAGGCGGTATCCGCCAGATCGATGGTCCGCCACGAGACCCGGATTGCCCTACCTGCGCCCGCCGCGAGTTTCCATACCTCGAAGAATCGGCCCGCCCTCCCGTGCGCATGTGCGGCCGCGACGCCGTCCAGGTCCGCGAGCGCGAAGGCCCCATCGACTTAGCAGAGTTGCGCGCCCGCTTGGAGCCGTTAGGCGAAGTGCGCTCCAGCGAGTTCGCCCTGCGGTTCCTCGTCCCGCCCTATGAACTAACCGTTTTCCCCGACGGCCGCGCGATCATTAAAGGCACCAGCGACCCTGGCCTAGCCCGCAGTTTGTACGCGCGGTATGTGGGGTGAGCGGGGCCGGGCCCCAGCGCGCTGGCCCTTCAGTGACAGCAGCGGACGGGAATTGCGCAATTGGTTGCCGGGTCCAGCTAAACCACGGGATAATCGCGGGTTTCATCAAGTGATTTCGACCCCCGGTCTGCTGGGATCTTCCAGGTGCATACCGGCCGCCAGAATCCGGATGGAAACCGCTGTACCCGATCCGTCCTTGCGTGACCCCGCGGTCGATAGCTGAAAGGAGTACAGGTCCCGATTTTCTGCCGGCTCCCGTCCGACAACTGATAGTCCGCAGATATAATCATCGGGCAGCGGTCCGGGGGGATCAAACACAATCTCGCGAACACCCGTGAATACAAGCCAGCCGTCAGAAATGTCCTCGTCGGTGTAGAAGTCCCAACTCGTTGATCCCGGTCTAAGGCGGGAGATCTCGTCCACCTGTATCGCGACTCGCTCTTTCCACGAATCGATCAGAACCGCCTTGACGGCGCGGTCTCCCAGGTAAATCGTCTTAATCAGTTGTTCCGGGTCCATCGGTCGCCACAATCTCTCGTTCCACTACCAACTTACCCGATTACCGAAAACTCCGTGGCGCAGGCCGTCGAGCCGGCTCGACAGCCTAATGCCGCATGCTCTTCTCCCGAGCGGCCGAATATGCTCGGCACAAAAACACCGGCGGCAAAGACCGCCGGCGTTACGGCGCTGCGCTTGGTAACGCCGGCGGTCTTTGCCGCCGGTGTTCTTGCGAGCCGCTGTCCAGGGCGTCTTCTCCATATTAGGCTCGGCAGCCTGTGCCACTCCGAGCTGAGACGGATGCCGCGCAGATGGCACCTGTACAATGAAGAGAAACCATGCGACCGTTCTCAGGAATCTTCAGCGCAATCGTGATGGCCGCCGCCCTGGTCTCTCTGGCGGCGATTCTCGGCTCGCAACCGGCGCCGAAGGAACAGGTAGGGCCGCTCGCCGAAGGCGGTTTCCTTTTGAACAGCGGCTGGAAGTTGGACCCGGCGGGAAAACAAGTGGCGCTCGATACGCTGCCGATGGCGACGGCGCTCTCGCCGGACGGACGCTACCTCCTGGTGCTGCATTGCGGCTACCGGCCGCCCTCGATTGCCGTGCTCGACGCCGCAACCGGCGCAGTGCTCAGTTCGACGCCGGTACCCGACGCGTGGCTGGGGCTGGTCTTCGCGCCGCACAGCAACCGGGTCTATGTGGGCGGCGGCGCGCGTGCGGCGGTGTTCGAGTTCACCCTGGCCGATGGCAACCTGGCGGCCGGGCGAACCTTTGCACTGGAAGAAGGCAACCGCACGCCCAGCGATTTTGTCGGCGACGTCGAGTTTTCGCCCGATGGCCGCCTGCTGTACGCGGCGGAGCTGAACCGCGATGCGGTTGCCGTGGTCAATCCTCAATCGGGCATGGTGATCGAACGCATCCGTACGGGGCGAAGGCCGTATCGCATCCTGTTCCATCCCGACGGCAAATCGTTCTTCGTCACCCACTGGGCCGATGGCACGCTGGGTCACTACGACATTGCGAGCGGCGGCCAGCTCGCGCGGGTGCCGGTTGGCGCGCATCCCACCGACATGGTGTGGCGCGCCGGCGGCAACGCGGAAGACATAGAGGGCGAGCCGCGCTGGGCCGCGCGCATCTTCGTGGCGGCCACCAATACCAACAGCGTGTATGCGGTGGGCGTGAGCGAGAGCAAAGAGCTGCGCGTGGTGGAGAGCATTAACGTCTCGATGACGCCGCGCCAGCCGCTTGGCATGTCGCCTTCCGGGTTGGGTCTGAGCGACGACGGGCACCGGCTGTACGTGGCCTGCTCCGACGCCAATGCGGTCGCGGTGGTGGATCTGGCCGGCGACCGCAGCTACGTCAAAGGCTTCATCCCCGCCGGCTGGTATCCCACGGCGGCGCGCGCGCTGCCCTCCGGGACCCTGGTGGTGCTCAACGGAAAAGGCGTGCGCTCGTACCCCAATCCGCGCGGGCCCAGTCCCGCGCGCCGGCCCGAACCCCTGCACGCCGGATTGGCGGACGAGCAGTACGTGGCGCACATGCAGACCGGCACGGCTTCGTGGATCGAGCCGTTCACCGAAGGCCAACTCGAAAAGTGGACCGCGGCGGCGCTGGCCGATTCACCCTACCGCGATAGCAAGCTGGATGAGTCGAGCCCCCTGCCGCACATCGAGCACGTGATCTACATCGTTAAGGAAAACCGCACTTACGACCAGGTGCTGGGAGACATGAAGGAGGGCAACGGCGATCCCTCGCTCGAGCTGTTCGACGAGAATTCGACGCCCAACCTGCACAAGCTGGCGCGGGAATTCGTGCTGCTGGATAATTTCTACGTCAATGCCGACGTCAGCGCGGACGGCCACAACTGGTCGACCGCGGCCATCGCGCCGGACTACGTGGTCAAGCTGTGGCCCAACGAATACGGGCACCGCGGCAAGGAGTACGACTTCGAAGAACAGGACCCCGCCTCGCTGCCGCCGGCCGGATACCTGTGGACTAACGCCAACCTGGCCGGGCGCAGCATCCGCAATTTCGGCTACATGGTGGATCAGAAGAAAGGCGCGGCCGTGGGCGCCGACCAGATCACACGGGTGCGCGACCCTGTGTTGGCCAAGGTGACCAACTGGAAGTATCCGGGGTTCGACCTGACGATTCCGGACGTCGAGCGGGCGAAGGTTTTCGTGCAGGAGTTTTCCGGGTACGAAAAGAGCGGCAACATGCCGGAGTTGATCGTGATGCGCCTGGGCAACGATCACACGTCGGGGACCAAGCCCGGCGCGCTCGCTCCGCTTTCGATGGCCGCCGATAACGACTACGCGCTGGGCATGATCGTGGAAGCCGTATCCAAATCCAAGTTCTGGACCAGCACGGCGATTTTCGTGGTGGAGGATGACGCGCAGAACGGCCCGGACCACGTGGATTCGCATCGCTCGCCCGCGTTCGTGATTTCATCCTATGTCAAGCGTCACCTGGTGGACAGCACCATGTACAACACCGCCTCCGTGTTGCGGACTATGGAGTTTCTGCTGGGAGTGAAGCCGATGACGCATTTCGACGCCGGCGCCCGGCCGATGACGTCGGTGTTTCAACCCATGCCCGACGCAGCGCCGTATACGGCCGAGAAGCCGCGCATTTCGCTCACCACCAGGAACCCCGCCAAGGGCCCCGGGGCCGAGGCGTCGATTCATATGGATTTCGACGAGGCCGATAAGAACGACGACGACGAATTGAACGACGTGCTGTGGCGGGCCATCCGCCGCGGCGATCCTCCGCCGCCGGCGCGGAGCTTTTTCGGAAAATAGCGGGACCTGGCCTGCGCGCGCTGTTGCGGGGGCTCATGCGCCGCGTCCGCGCACGGTTCTCACCTTAGGACTTTCGACATGCCGCAAATTTATCTGTGCTTCCTCTGGCACATGCACCAGCCGTTTTATAAGGACCTGGCCTCGGGCGAATACAAGCTGCCCTGGACACGCATGCACGCGCTCAAGGATTACTACGGCATGGCGCGCATTCTGGAGGAGTTTCCGCGCATCCACCAGACCTTCAACCTGGTGCCTTCGATGATGGTTCAGGTTGCCGAGTACGCCTCGGGCGCGGCCCGCGATCCCTTTCTCGAGGCGGCGCTGAAGCCGGCCGAATCGCTCAACGATGCGGACCGCGCTTTTCTGTTGCGCCATTCCTTCTATTCCGATCCGCAGCACATGATTTATCGCTACAAGCGCTACGGCGAGTTGTACGACGCCTGGCAGTCGCAGAAGAATGCCGGAGCGCGGGCGCTGTTCGGGCCACAGGATTTTCGCGACCTGCAGATGTGGTCGCAACTGGCATGGTTCGACGAGGAGTTTCAGGCGCACGACGAGGAAGTGGGCGAGTGGCTGCGCCGCGGGCGCAACTTCACGCCCGCCGACCAGGCGCGCATGGGAGCCAAGCAGCGCGAGATCGTGGCCCAGGTGGCGCCGGAGTACCGCAAGCTGGCGGCGTCGGGCCAGATCGAAATCTCCACTACGCCGTACTATCACCCGATCCTTCCGCTGGTGTGCGATTCCGCGATCGCCCAGGTTTCTCATCCCGGCGTGCCCCTGCCGCCGCGCTTCCGCTATCCCGCCGATGCGCGCAAGCAACTCGAAATGGCGCGCGAGTTCACCGCCCAAACCTTCGGCGCCGCGCCGGCCGGGCTGTGGCCGTCGGAGGGTTCGGTCTCCGACGAGGCATTCGCCATCGCCGCCGAGCTCGGCTACCGCTGGGCCGCCACCGACAGCGGAGTGCTCAACCGCACGCTGGGGCGCGGGGTGGGCGTCGACGGGTTGTACCGGCCTTACCGTTGGCAGCAGGGCGGGCAACGCCTGGACGTGATTTTCCGCGACCATTATCTGAGCGACCTGATTGGTTTTGTTTACTCGAAAATGGACGCGGCCGCGGCCGCCGACGATTTTCTGAAGCGAATCTACGACAACTGCTCGGGCATTCTGGGCGCTGGCCGCGACGCGCTGGTGCCGATTATTCTGGATGGCGAAAACGCCTGGGAGTATTACCACCACAACGGGCGCCCCTTTCTGCGGGAGCTCTATCGGCGCATCCAGGACGACTTGCGCCTGAGCGCGGTGACCGTCAGCGAAGGTTTCGAGCGCCTGGCGCCGGAGCCGCTCGGCGGCATTTTCCCCGGCTCCTGGATCAACGCCAACTTCGATGTGTGGATCGGCGCCGAAGAGGACAACCAGGCGTGGACGCAATTGTTGCGCGCCCACGAGACTTTCGATTCCGCGCCCGTGGTGGATGGCGACAAGCGGCGGATGGCCTATGAAGAGCTGCTCATCGCCGAGGGCAGCGACTGGTGCTGGTGGTACGGACCGGAGCACGATTCCGCCAATCGTCCGGAGTTCGACCAGCTCTACCGCAGCCACCTCGCTAACGTCTACCGCTTCCTGAACCTGACGCCGCCCGAAGAGCTTTCGCGTCCCATCCTGCGCATGACACTGCCCGCCGTCCTGGTAGCGCCCTCCGGACCGATCCGGCCGGTGATCGATGGCGAGGTCACCTCCTATTTCGAATGGATGGGCGCCGGCGTTTACCACGTCGATGAGCGGAGCGGCTCCATGCACGGCAAGAAGTTTCTGGTGAAGGAAGTGTACTTCGGCTCCGACGGCCAGAGCTTTTACCTGCGCATCGACGTCAACCTGGCTTACGAGCGGGAACTGGGCGGCATGGAAGCGCGCTTCACCGGCCAGACGCTGGACGGCGCGCGCTCGAGCCAGGTGACCATCGGCCTCTCCCACGGCGCCGTCAAGCCATTGGAAGTGAAGATGGCCGCTTCGGCGGAGGGCGCGGTCGAATGCGCGTTTGCCCGCGTGCTGGAGGTGCGGATTTCGCTCGAGGCGCTGGGACTCGCGGCGGGCCAGGGATTGCGCTTCCAATCCTCTCTGTGGGAAGGCGGCCTGCCCATCGACGCCATACCGCACCAGGGCTGGCTGGAGATGAAAACCACCGACCCGGATCGCTTCGAAGATTGAGAAGTCGCCAAGTAATACGAGCCACGGATGAACACAGATGAACACAGATAAGATCTTTGATTTCTATCCGTGTTCATCCGTGTTTATCTGTGGCTTATTCTCTCACCCGATGGAAGCGAGCGCCAGCGCAACCGCCGAAGCCTTGCCGCCGGCCCACTCGAGAAACAGCCGCATGCCCTGGTAGTCGCGGGGACCGAGCTGGTGGACGATGTGGCGGGTGAGATACTCGCGCACCAGTTCCGGCGCGAAGCCGAGGCGCGCCGCTTCCACCTCGACAACTTCGTCCATGTGCTCGAGGCCAAAGCGGCAGGAGTCGCGAAACGCCTGGGCGACCGGCGCGCCGGCCACGCCCTTGCGCGCCGCCCACACCGCGAACACCATCGGGTAGCCGGTCATCTCCACCCAGTCCGCGCCCAGGTCTCTCACTTCGTACGGCAGATGGGCCGCGTCGATGCGCAAGGCCGGATCGCCGATGATGAGCGCGGCGTCGGCCGCGCCGAGCATCCGATCGAGATCCGGCGCGTGCGGCAACACTTCGGGCCGCGCGCCGTATTTGTGATCGAGGACTAACCGCGCCAGTTCCACCGAGGTGCGCGAGCTCGAGTCCGCGGCCAGTGTGCGCACTTCGCCCAGCGGCTTCGCCGACACCAGCAGAATACTGCGCACCGGGCCATGGCAGGCAATCCCCGCGCCGGGGAGAATCTCCAGTTCCTGGCGAGTGAGCTCGAACGAAGGCACGATGCCGATGTCCGCCTCGCCCGAGGCCAGCGCGTCGGCGCACGCGGAAGGCAGGCGAAATTCCAGCTCGAACATCCCCATCTGCGGCCCGTGCAGCAAGCCCCAGACCAAAGGTGAAGTATTCAGGAAGCTGACCGCGCAAACCCGCGGCTTACTGGAATTCGGGAGGCTCAATCTTCGAGTTTAGCGTAGCTAGGCCACGCTGTAACTCGCCCCTTTTGTTCCAGCGCGTCACACGTCCAGGCTACAATGGTTTCGTTAATCCAAGCATCGGTGCGAAGGACTGACCCTCGTGCTGCCAAGCATGGCAGAGCCATAGGAATCTCCGCATGGTCCGCGGCCTGATCGATTTTGCCCTCAACAATCGGTTCCTCGTCACCCTGGCGGCTTTCCTCCTGCTCGTCTGGGGCGCCATCTCATTCCACAATCTGCCGGTCGAGGCCTATCCCGACGTAGCCAACAACTACGTGCAGGTGATCACGCAGTGGCCGGGCCATGCCGCCGAAGAGGTGGAGCAGCAGGTCACCATCCCTATCGAAATCGTGATGAACGGCATCCCGCACCTGGAGCATCTGCGCTCGACCTCTTTGTTCGGCCTCTCCAGCCTGATGCTGATTTTCGACGACGAATCCTCCAACGACTGGAATCGCCAGAAGGTGCTGGAGCGACTCTCGCAGCTCAGCCTGCCTGCCGGGTTGCAGCCGCAGATCGGTTCCGACTACAGCCCGGTCGGCCAGATCTACTGGTACACGCTCAAGAGCACCAACCCGCAGTTCGACCTGATGGAGCTGAAATCGCTCGAAGACTGGACGCTCGAAAAGCAGTTCAAATCGGTGCCCGACGTGGTCGATGTCGTCAGCTTTGGCGGCACCACGCGCGAATACCAGGTATCGCTCGACCCGGACCAGCTTGTGGCTTATGGCCTGAACATCGCACAGGTAGAGCAGCAGTTGGCGAACAACAACGTCAACGCGGGCGGCAGCTTCGTCGAAGCCGGCTTGCAGCAGATCAACGTGCGAGCCGTCGGACTGGTGCGCAGCGTTCAGGACATCGCGAACACGGTAATCAAAACGGTGAACGGAACGCCCATTCGGGTAAAGGACCTCGGCACGGTTTCGCAGGGGCCGAAAATCCGCCTGGGACAGATCGGCAAGGCGATCCATCGTTCCGACGGCAAGGTGATCGACGACGGCGACGTGGTCGAGGGCATCGTGCTGCTGCGCAAGGGCGCCGACGCCGACACCGTTCTCGAGGCCATCCACGCCAAGGTCGACCAGTTGAACCGTCGCATTCTGCCGCCCGGCGTCCAGGTGGTTCCGTTCCTCGACCGCAGCAGCCTGGTGCACCTCACCACCCACACCGTGCTGCACAACCTGACCGAAGGCATCGTGCTGGTCGCGCTGATCCTGTTCCTGTTCCTCGGCAACGCCCGCGGCGCGCTGATCGTCGCGCTCACCATTCCTTTCTCCCTGCTGTTCGCCGCGATTTGCCTCAACCTGAACCACATTCCCGCCAACCTGCTCTCGCTCGGCGCGCTCGATTTCGGCATGGTGGTGGAAGGCGCGGTGGTGATCGTGGAAAACATCGTGCGCTATCTGGGCCGCAACGAAAGCGCTTCGCCGCTAGGGCCGGTTCGCGCGGCGGCTCACGAAGTGCAGCGGCCGGTGTTCTATTCGATCGGCATCATCATCACTGCCTACCTGCCCATCTTCACCTTGCAGCGCGTGGAGGGCCGGCTGTTCAAGCCCATGGCGTGGACGGTCTCGTTCGCCCTGCTCGGTTCGCTGTTGTTCTCGCTGCTGGTGGCCCCGGTGCTTTCCAGTTTTGTCTTCGGCAAGCGGGTTCGCGAGTGGCACAACCCGGCGATGAACTGGATCACCCGTGCCTACGAGGCTGCGTTGCGTCTGGCTATTCGCCTGCGATGGGTAACCGTTCTGGTCGCGGCCGGCGCGCTCGGCGTTTCGATTTATCTTGCCACCAGCGGCATCATCGGCTCCGAGTTCCTGCCGCATCTCGATGAGGGCGCCATCTGGGCGCGCGCCACGCTGGCTCCCTCGACCGGCCCCACCGAAGGCGAGCGCGTGATGCGCCAGGCGCGGCGCATCTTCGCCTCGTTCCCCGAAGTGACCCAGGTGGTGAGCCAGGTGGGCCGCCCTGACGACGGCACCGATACCACCGGCTTTTTCAACACCGAATACTTCGTAGATCTAAAGCCCAAGGCGCAATGGCGGCCGATCTTCGCCCAGGACAAAGAAGAGCTGATCGGCGCCATGGACCGCGAGGTGGAGCGAATCCCCGGGGCCTTGTGGAACTTTTCGCAGCCGATTGCCGACAACATGGAAGAGGCCGTCAGCGGCGTCAAGGGGGAGCTGGCCATCAAGATCTATGGCGACGACCTGAAAACGCTGGAGGCCACCGGCGACCGGATCGTCAACGTGCTGCGCACCGTCGACGGCATCACCGATCTCGGCCTCTTCCGCGTTATCGGGCAGCCCAACCTCGAATTCGAGGTCGATCGCACTGCCGCCGCACGTTATGCGATCAACGTGGCCGACGTGCAGGACGCGGTCGAAACCGCCGTCGGCGGCAAGGCCGTCACCCAGGTGTTGCGCGGCGAACAGCGCTACGACCTGGTGGTCCGCTACCAGGCCGCCTACCGCGGCGACCGCCAGGCCATCGAAAACATCCGCCTCCTCTCGCCCTCGGGCGAGCGCGTTTCGCTGGCGCAGCTCTGCCAGGTCCGGGTGCTCGATGGCGCCTCGGAAATCTACCGCGAAGGCAACTCCCGCTACGTCGCGCTGAAGTACAGCGTTCCCAAGCGCGACCTGGGCAGCACGGTGGAAGAGGCCATGCGCAAGGTCGACGCGCAGGTGAAACTGCCGACGGGGTATACCATCGATTGGGCCGGCGAATATGAAAGCGCCAAGCGCTCGCAAAGGCGGCTGATGATCGTGCTGCCCATCACCATTCTGGTGATCTGCATGATCCTGTACACCATGTTCAAATCCGCCAAGTGGGTGCTGCTGATTCTGGCCAACGTCGCCATGGCGCCCATCGGCGGCTTGCTGGCGCTGCTCATCACCCACACACACATGAGCGTCTCTTCCGGCATCGGCTTTCTGGCCCTGTTCGGCGTCGCCGTGCAGACGGGCGTGATCATGCTCGAATACATCAACCAGCTTCGCGCGCGGGGCCACACCATTTTCGATGCCGCTGTCGCAGGCTCCGTGCAGCGGCTGCGCCCCATCATGATGACCATGCTGGTGGCGAGCTTCGGGCTCTTGCCGGCCGCGCTTTCGCGCGCCATCGGTTCCGATTCGCAGCGCCCCTTCGCCATCGTGATTGTGGGCGGCCTGGTGGCTGCGCTGATTCTTGGTATCTTCCTGCTGCCGGTGCTCTACGTCTGGGTCGCGCGCGAGCAGGATACTCTGCCGGAACCGGATACCGCGGAAGAGTAAGCGCCCGGCGGGCGGCATGCCTCGCCCCTACAGAGCCCGACCGTGATCCGTAGGGGCCGGGCATGCCCGGCCCGCCACGAAGCCCTCGGCGGTGGCCAATAGATACGCAACCCGCCGCATTACGCATTTTTCATCCAAAGTACCGGCCGTACCCGGTAACCTTGCCGCGCTTGCGATAATCTATCAAATCGGAAGGCTTCGCAGACATCCGCGCGGTACCCGATGCGCGAAGCCCAAGAGGTGCCTATGCCGCTGAAACCGATCGCCGTCATTCTTCTCCTATTTGGCCTGCTGGCGAGCATCCCGATGCTGCCGGCCCAGGAACCGGTGGCGCCCCCGCCCGACCAGGCTCTGACGGCGGATCAACTCGAGAACCTGGTGGCGCCCATCGCGCTATACCCGGATCCGCTGCTCGGCCAGGTATTGGCCGCCTCCACCTATCCACTTGAAGTGGTCGAAGCCTGGCAGTGGCTGCAAAAGAACCCCAATCTCACGGGCGCCGTTCTCACCTCCGCGGTCCAGCAAGAGAACTGGGACCCCAGCGTGCAGGCGCTGGTGGTGTTTCCCGACGTGCTGAAGCAGCTCAACGCCGATGTGAACTGGACCACCAACCTGGGCAACGCTTTTCTGGCGCAGCAGCAGGACGTCATGGATGCGGTGCAGGCCCTGCGGCAGAAGGCGCAGCAGGCCGGCAAACTGGCTTCCACCCCGCAGGAGCAGGTGGCCGACGATCAGGGCGCGATCGATATCAACCCGGTGGACCCAAACGTGATCTACGTGCCGCAATACAACCCGGTCTGGATCTGGGGGCCGGCGTTGTACTATCCCTATCCGGGCTGGTATTGGCCGCCGGATTCCATTATGGTGGGCGGCCTGTATTTTGGATTTTACCCGCCGGTTTCGATGGGCTATTTCTTCGGCTATGGCTGGACCGGCTGGGGCGGCTGGGGCTGGCGCCCCGCCTGGGGAACCCATACCGTGATCGTGAACAACGCGTTCATTCATCGCTACAACTTCAACGAAACCGCCGGCGTGAACCTGCATGGCACCACGGCTTGGGCGCATGACCCGGTGCACCGGATGGGCGTACCGTATGCCAACCCGGCGCTGCGCACCCAGTACCGTGCCAGCGTGAGGAGTAACCTGGCGGCGCCAGCCGAGCGCATGCCGGCCCAGAATCGTTCCTCGGGCGAACCCACCGAGCGGATGGGCGACCGCGCCGTGCCGCAGAACGCTCCCGCCGCCAACCGTAGTGCGTTCAGCGGCTATGAAAACGGCAGCGCCACGCAACAGCACAGCGACCACGGCTATTCCAGCCTCGGCCCGGCGCGCAGCCAGCCGGCCCCGCGGGCCGCTCCGCAGCGCCCGGCCGAAAGGCCAGCGCCCGCCCCGCAGGTTTCCGGAAAGCGACGTTAGGAGGATCGAGACCGCCATGCGAATAATCACATTTGCCGCCATCGTTCTCGCCGCCACTTGCGTTTCGATCGGGGCCGCTCCGCCCGCCCAGCGCGGCTTCGCCACGCCGCAGGACGCAGCCCACGCGCTGGCCGCCGCGGCGGAAGACAACGACACCGCCGCGCTGCTCAAGATCCTCGGGCCCGAAGGCAAGGATATCGTCTCCTCGGGCGATCCTAATGACGACAAGGCCGGCCGCGCCCAGTTCGCCCGCCTGGCGGCGGAGAAACTGCAAATCCGCCAGGATCAGGCCGACCGCAACACCATCGTCGCCGGAAGCCAGGAGTGGCCTTTCCCCGTGCCGCTGGTCCGCGGCAAGGATGGCATGTGGCGTTTCGATTCCGCGGCCGGCCGCGTCGAGGTGCTGGCGCGCCGCGTCGGCCGCCATGAGCTGAACGCCATTGAGGTCTGCCGCGGCTACGTGGAAGCGCAGATGGAATACGCGACCCATCACCACGACGGAGGCGGCGCGATGCAGTACGCGCAGAAGATGGTCAGCTCGCCGGGCAAGCAGGACGGTCTGTATTGGGAGGGCGAACACGAGAGCCTGGTTCCCAAGTCCTTCGCCGGCGCGGCTGCCGCCATGTTCGCCGAAGGCAGGAAGCCGGTTCCGTACCACGGTTACTACTTCCACATCCTGAAAGCGCAGGGGCCGGACGCCGAGGGCGGCGCCGCGGATTACGTCGTGAAAGGACAGATGATCGGCGGTTTCGCGCTGGTGGCCTTCCCTGCCGAATACGGCGTCTCCGGCATCCAGACTTTCATCGTCAACCAGCGCGGCATCGTCTACAGCAAGGATCTGGGGCCGAACACCATGACGCTGGCCCGGCGGATGACCACCTTCAATCCCGACAAGACCTGGAAGCCCGCGCACCTGGAATAGCCCCGTCCGGGTGGGTTGGCCCTTGCCGCACGCTCTGAGCCCGACGCCGCATAGTTTTTCCGATTTTCGGAAATGCGAAATCTGAGGGCCAAGCGTCGTGGACAGTGGCTTTTTGTGCCGAGCGTATTCGGCAGCTCGGGGGAAGAGTGTGCGGCGTTACGCTCTGAGCAAGCCTACCGCGCCTCTGCTGACTCGCGCTCCTCCAGCGCCAACCCGATCACCTCTTCCATCGAATTGACGTAGTGGATGGTCATGTCGGCGATGTGCTCGGTCTTGAGGTCTTCGCGGACGTTGACCTCGTTTTCCGCGGGCATGATGACTTCACGCACGCCGCTGCGTCTGGCGGCCAGCACCTTTTCTTTAATGCCGCCGACGGGGAGCACCTGGCCGGTGAGCGTGATTTCGCCGGTCATGGCGAGGTTGGGGCGGATGCGGCGCTCGGTCAGCATCGACATCAGCGCGGACGCCATCGTGATGCCGGCGGAGGGGCCGTCTTTGGGGATGGCGCCGGCGGGGACGTGGATGTGGATGTCGATGGATTTGAATAGCTCGGGATCGATGCCGTACTGGGTTGCGGCGCCGCGCACCCAGGTGAGCGCGGCCTGCACGGATTCCTGCATCACGGGTCCCAGTTGGCCGGTCATGATGAGGCCCTTGCTGCCGCCCGGCATGCGGCCGGCTTCGACGAAAAGTACGTCGCCGCCGACGGGGGTCCAGGCGAGGCCCACCGCAACGCCGGGCCGGCGGGTGCGCTCGGCCACCTCGGTATCGGTGCGGAAGCGCGGTGCGCCCAGGTCCTGCTCGACGGTCTGCGGCGTCACCTCGATCTTCTCATTCTTTTCATTGCGGCCTTCGGCGATGCGGCGCGCCTGCTTGCGGCAGATCGAGCCGAGCTCGCGCTCCAGGTTGCGCACTCCCGCCTCGCGCGTGTAGCGGCGGATCAGGAAGCGCACGGCCTCGTCGGAAAACCGAATCCCGCCATCGGCATCCAGACCGTTTTCCGTGATTTGCCGCGGGATCAAATAGCGGAAAGCGATGATGACCTTTTCCTGCTCGGTGTAGCCTTCGAGCGAAATGATCTCCATCCGGTCGCGCAGCGCGTCGGGAACCGGGTCGAGCACGTTGGCGGTGGTGATGAACAGGACCTTGGACAGGTCGAAGGGGACATCCAGGTAATTGTCGCGGAAGGTGTAGTTCTGCTCGGGGTCGAGCACTTCGAGCAGCGCCGAGGCCGGGTCGCCGCGGAAATCGCGTCCCAGCTTATCCACCTCGTCGAGCATGAAGACGGGATCGTTGGCGCCGGCGCGGCGCAGCGCCTGGATCACCTGGCCGGGGAGCGCGCCGATGTAGGTGCGGCGGTGGCCGCGGATCTCGGCCTCATCGTGCATCCCGCCCATCGAGATGCGCGCGAACTTGCGGCCCAGCGCGCGGGCGATCGACTTGCCGAGCGAGGTCTTGCCCACCCCGGGCGGCCCGACGAAACACAGGATGGGGCCTTTCAACACGGGGCGGAGCTGGAGCACGGCCAGGTAGTCGAGGATGCGGTCTTTGACTTTTTCGAGGTCGTAGTGATCCTCGTCGAGGATTTCTGCGGCGCGCTTGACATCCACCGGCGAGCCGGAAGAAACGCTCCAGGGCAGCGCAGCCATCCATTCCAGATACGTGCGGGCCACGCCGTGTTCGGGCGAGGCAGTGGAAAGCCGCGCCAGGCGGTCGAGCTCGCGCAGGGCTTCGGCTTTTACCTCCGGCGTCATGCCGGCGGCTTCCAGCTTGGCGCGCAGATCGTCCATCTCGCGCGTGCCGTCATCGCCTTCGCCCAGCTCTTTCTGGATGGCCTTGAGCTGTTCGCGGAGATAGAACTCGCGCTGGCTCTGCGAGAGCTGGCCCTGCACCTGGGATTGGATGCGGCTGCGCAGCTCCACCAGTTCGAGCTCGCGCGTGAGGTGCAACAGAACCTGGTTGAGCCGCGCCAGGCCGTTGGTTTCTTCGAGCAGTTTCTGTCGCTCCAGGTGCACCAGGGCGGGCAGATTGCCAGCCACGAAATCGGCCAGCCGGGCGGGTTCGACGATCTGCGCGGCGGTTGCGGAGAGGTCGTCGGAAAGGTTGGGCGAGGCGGAAACGATCTGCTGAAACAGGCCGACCACGTTCTGCCGCAGCGCTTCCACTTCGGGCGTGACGGCGGGATCGATTTCCTCCAGCCTTTCGACGCGCGCCCGGAGGAAAGGCTCGGTGGCCGTGAACTCGCGTATGCGGATACGCGCGGAGCCCTCGCAGAACAGGAGCAGGTTGTCGCGCGGCACGCGGATGGCCTTGTGCATCACGCAAAGGGTGCCGATTTCGTACAGGTCTTTCGGCTGCGGCGCATCCACGCGCGGGTCGAGTTGGGAGACGATTGCCAGGGAGCGGTTTTCACCCATGCTCTGCACCAGCGCCACCGAACTGGGGCGGCCGACGGTGATGGGCAGCATCGCTCCGGGATAGAGGACCACATCGCGCACCGCCAGAATCGGAACGTCTTCCAGCAGCACCTCAGTCGGGTCGGCCATTCGCTCAGTGTACCGCGAGGTAGGGCATGCTTCAGCTTGCCAACGCCCGCTTGCGGGCGCATTTTTGTCTTATTAGGCGCCTTTGGGATAGCATCCCAGCACGCGCAGAAAGTCGGCGACTTCTTCCAGGTTGTGTAAGGCGTTGCGGGAGTTCGGGTGGTCGACGTGGCCGATGAAGTCCAGGTAAAAGAGATACTCGTAGGGCTTGCCGCGCAGCGGGCGCGATTCGATCTTGCTGCAGTTCAGGTCGCGCAACGCGAAGGCGCTCAGCGCGCGAAACAGCGCTCCCGGAATATTGCGCGTGCTGAACACCAGCGAGGTCTTCCAAACCGTTCCCGCCGGCACGCGGAGCGGATGGCGCTTGGCATACGCGGGCGTCCGCAGCAGGAAAAAGCGGGTGAAATTCTGCCGGTCGCTTTCGATCGATTTGCGCAAAATGCGCGCCCCATAAATTTCCGCGGCGACGGCGGAGGCGATGGCGCCGGCGTCGGTGAGCCCTTCTTCGACGACCATCTTCGCGCTTCCGGCGGTATCGTAATACGGAATCCGTTCGATCTGCGGGTTGGCGAGAAAAAAGTCCAGACACTGATTGAGCGCCACCGGGTGTGAGAACACGCGCTGGATCTGGCGGAAGCCGACGCCCTTGGGGGCGATCAGGTTGTGTATGATGCGCACGCTGGTCTCGGCCACGATCGGCAGCTCGAAATGCAGCAGGTGATCGTAGTTCTCGTGGACCGATCCGGCCAGCGTGTTCTCGATCGGCACCATCGCGCCGGCCACGCTGCCTTGCTTGAGGTTGCGGAAGATGTCTTCGAAACGCACGCAGGGGAGCACCGCGGTGGAGGGCCCCAGCAGTTGGCGTACGGCTTGCTCGCTGAAAGCGCCGCGTTCGCCTTGAAAGGCGACGGCGGGCGAGCGGCGCGGGCGCGGCGTCTTCATTGCCCGGCTCCCTGCCAGCGGCGAATGGCGGCATCGGGCAGGCCGAGCAGATCCAGCACGCGGTCCAGGCTGTGATCCACCAGATCCATCACGGTTTGCGGATGATGATAGAAACCGGGAATGGGCGGCGCGATGATGGCGCCCATTTCCGCCAAAGCCGTCATGCTGCGGAGATGGCCGAGATGGAATGGGGTCTCGCGCACCATCAGAATCAGTTTGCGCCGCTCCTTCAAGGTCACGTCCGCCGCGCGGGTCAATAAATTGGAAGTGATGCCGTGAGCAATGGCGGACATGGTGTGGATGGAGCAAGGGGCGATCACCATGGCATCCACCGGGTAAGAACCGCTGGCGAGCCTGGCGGAAATATCTTCCGGCGAGTAGGAGTGATCCGCCAGCGTGCGGATCTCAGGCATGTGCTTTCCGGTTTCCAGGAACAGAGTCTTCTCGCCCGATCTCGTCCAGACCAGGTGCAGTTCCACATTTTCGGCTGTGCGCAGCCGCTCCAGCAGCCGCACTCCATAGAGCGAGCCGCTGGCGCCGGAAATGCCGATGATGATTCTCACTTTTGCCCAGCCTGGATCATAGCATGGAGCGTGGCGGGCGCCGCTTCCTGGCCACTTTCGTTCCTGGCTACTGCCTGAGCGAGCGGAATTGGGCCTACCGGATTCTGAACAGCGCCGACGATTCCGTTCTGGCGACCGGGTCCAGGTCCCAAGCCAGCGGGTTCGCCAGCATGTCCGCGCCGATGAGTCCTTCGCCGCGCTCTGCGACCGGAGCCAGCAGGTAGCCGAAGCCGCCGCTGCGCAGGGCCGCGGTTGCCTCCGTGCGCCGGGGAACCGCGGGACTGACCTCGGCGTGCCGGGAATTATCGACCAGGCGCCAGTCGTCGTTGGCCGGCTTGACCCAGATTTCCAGCGGTACGCCTTCCAATGGCGTCGGTGAAACCAGGGCGGCGCTGTCGGCAATCACGGGGTGCGGAAAATCGATTTCGAACATCATGCCGGCCTCGATCGGCTGCCAGGTTCGCCAGCGGGTGGCGTAGTTGCGATCCAGGGCCAGCGCCGCCTCCCAGGAATTGGGTTGGGCAATCAGGTTCCAGTCCGCGGCCACCGGAACGCGTTTCCCCTTCCAGTAGATCTCCACCTCCGCGATATCGAATTCGCCGTCGGCGGCGGCGGGCAGGCGGAAGCGGAGACCCATCAGCGGTTCCGCGGGCCAACGGCCGCGCCGTTGATACATCGGGGTCGCCTGAAAGGCGGCGTAAACGGCGTCCGCCATACGCTCGCCTTCGGCCGATTCCCAGTTCACCGTCACGGCACGCGGCAGGTATGCATTCGCCACCGGTTCCAGGGAGAATATGCGCGCGTCCGCCGGAGTGTGCCCGTCCACCATCCGCGCCACCCGGTATTCCGGCACCGTGCGCGCCAGGTACCCCGCCTGGGGTTCGATGCGCAGCGCGGCGGCCAGCGGAAAACCGTGCAGGCGAAAGGTGTAATCCGGCTGCCAGAGATTGAGCGCCGGCGGCCAGCACACGATCGCCTCGAGCGCCACCGCCGCCCACGCCGCGCGCCCCCGCCAGATGCCCGCCAGCGCGGCGCCCAATGCCAGTCCGGCCACCGCCATCGAGGGCATCAGAAAGCGCGCGCCCCGGTTGAAATACCACGGCAGCGCCAGCAGCAGGGCCGCCGCCATGAGCACTCTCGCGGCCCGGCTCCGCCATGCCACGAGGCCCAATGGCAGCACCAGAAGGAGTGGCCCGAAGGTGCCGGAGAAACCGTCGCCGAAAGCCAGTTGCCATGGCGCGGCGAGCGCGCTTATGTGCCCCCAGTCGGCCATGTTCCCGGCCCAAACCCGTTCCGCCAGCAGATGAAAATAAGGGTTCGGAAACAGGGCGTTGCCGAGGGGCGCCAGCGGATTGCCCGACGTCGCCCAGTTGCGCGCCAGCCACGGCGCCACCGCCGGCACTGCGCCCGCCGCCAGCAGCGCCAGCCCGCGCCACCGCCGCGCGCCCCCCCATACGGCCACCCAGAGCGCTGCGCCCGCCAGCACGATGGCGTCCGGCATCTTGATGGCGTAACAGAATCCGGCCGCCAGGCCCGCCGCCGGCAGGTACCACCGAACGCCCGTGTCCCGCCACACCAGCAACAGGTAAAACGCCGCCAGCGTGAAGAACACCAGCGCGCCTTCGTTGTACGACGTGGTGCCGGTTATGCCCGTCACCGGTGCGCAGAAGTAGAACACCGCCGCCACCAGCCATGCGCGGTCCGGTAATCCGAGGCGCCTGCCAATGCGCAGCAGAAGGGTGGGCGTGGCGGCCAGAAAGCCGAATTCCACCAACTTGGCGGCCGAATGGCGCCCGAAGGCAAACGCCATCGTGAAGAGCATCTCCATGCCGTGCGGCAGCGCGTCGTTGAAAGAAATGCGATCCGGGAACCGGCCCAGCCGCGCATATTCGAAAGCCAGGCCGAGATGGTACGTGATGCCATCCGGGGAAATCTCCGGCGCCATCGCATTCACCAGATACCATACGCCATAAGCGGCGAAGATCACGCCCGCGGCGATGCGGCCGCTGCGGCCCAGCGGTTCGACGACCGAGTCCCGCAGACGGACGGGGTGCAGGAATGGCAGGACGGCCAGCGGCGCCAGTCCTACCACCAGAAAAGCCGGCCGGTGGCCCAAATGCAACAGCAACAGCAGGAAAATCAGCAGGCTCTCGAAGGCCGCGCCCACCGCCAGCGCAATTTCGGGAGGAGCGGCCAGGCGGCGCAGCAGAATCACGCCCCAGGCGTAAGCCGCACCCAGCGCGAGCGCCGCGCCAACGACAATCGCAAGCACCAGCATGGCGGCGCTTTAGAGCAGCACCGTATCGATCCGCGATTCTTCGGCCGCGGTGCCGCTGCGCGGAGCGCGATCCTCCGGCGCGGCTTCCGGCCCGGCGCCGAGAAAGCGCAGCAACTCGAGCTCGGAGCCGCCGAAGAAGCCGGCCACCAGCTCGCGGATGGCGGTGCGGCGCATTTCATCGCGCGGCGTGCGCGGCTCATAGACGTAAGCGCGTCCTGCCTTGCGCCGGCCCAGCTTACCTTTGCGCACCAGGCGGTCGAGCACGGTCATGATGGTGGTGTACGCCAGCGGCCGGCTGGCCGTGACGATTTCCCGCACCTGCTTGACGTTGCCTTCGCCGAGCGTCCACAGGGCGTTGAGGCATTCCAGTTCCAGCGGCGGCGGGACATCGCGGGCGGTTTTGGGCATCACTTTTCCTGGTCCGGCGCGGCGGGCTGCAAGGCCTGCCGCAGTTTGCCGGCAAACGGCGAATCGGGCTTTGGCGCAAACGCCGGGTGCGCCGGCGGCGGTGGCGCATCCGGTTTCAACTGCGCTTCGGCAGCCGCTTCGCTCGCCGGCGCGGCCGGTGCGGCGGCCCGCGGCGGCGGCGGGTTCAAGAACCGGTCCATCTTCAGCGCGGGCCGCTCCAACGCCACATTGAAAGTTGTGAAACAGCCCTCCACCTGGCGGTCGTTTTCAATCAGCGCCCGCATCGCTTCCATCTTCGAATCCATGTCGTCCAGGTAATGCAGCAGCAGCGCCTCGGGAAATTGGGGCAGCTTGGGCGAGCCGAATTCTAGATGGCCGTGATGGCTGAGGATCATGTGTTCCACCAGCGTGCGCAGGGTGGCTGGAAAATCCGGCAGCGCGCGCAGCTTGTCGGCCACCATGCGCATCCCGATATTGATGTGGCCGAGCAATTGGCCGTCGGACGAATAGGAAAAGCCGCGCTCGTAATTCAGCTCGTAAATCTTCCCGATATCGTGGAGCACCACGCCCGCCAGCAGCAGGTCGAGATCCGCCTGGTAGTGCGCGGCGACGATGCGCGCCAGGGCGCACAGCGAAAGCACGTGCTCGATGAGGCCGCCCAGGAAGGCATGATGGATCTGCTTGGCGGCGGGCGCCAGTCGGTAACGCCGCGCGATGTCTTCGTCGTCCAGCATGGCGTTGAGCAAGGCCCGCAGGTGCGGGTTGCCGATCGAGTTCACCACCGCGCGCAGCTCGATCCACATCTCCTGTGGGTCGCGCTTGGAAGAAGGAAAGTAGTCGCCGAATTCGACTTCGTTGTCTTCCATGCGCCGGATCTTATGGATCGTCAACTGCGGCCGGTTGTGGAAGACCTGGATCAGCCCTTTCACTTTGACGAAATCGTCGCGCTCGAAGGTCTCCACAACGTCGGCCACGTTGTCCCACATTTTGGCGTCCAGGTCGCCCGTGCGGTCGCCCAAGAGCAGAGAAAGATAGAGCTCGCCCGTCCTCTTCTGGCGGATTTCCTTGGAATGCACCAGAAAACTACCGGTGATCACCTTGCTGGGCTCGAGCTCGCTGACGTAAGGCGACTTCATGGTTTCTCGGGCGGGGTGGCGGGAGTGTCCGGCGTGGCGGGCGGAGCCGGCGTGGCGGGTGTTGCGGGAGCAGCCGGCGTAGTGGGAGCAGCCGGCGTGGTGGGAGCGTCCGGTGTTGCGGGAGCCTCCGTCCCTGCGCCGGAAGCCGCCGCCTTGCGCTCTCCCAGCTTGGATGTGTCGATGTTGGGCGTGGTGCCTTTGGTGGCCGTGGTTCCCGGAATGGGAACGAACAGAAAATGCTTGTGTCTCCGGTGCGTGGCGGCGACTTCTTCCTTGGTGGTGGTCTGCGGCTTCAGTTGCGCGATGTCGTGCCAGTGGGTGTCCTTGCCGGGAGCGGCGCCCGTATCCACGTAGCCTTCCTTGACTTCCAGGAACGCGTCCTGACGCAGCCTGGTGAGGTAAGCGCGAACCTTGGTTTCGATTTGCGGCGCCGACACCGTCTCCTGAATCTGCTCCCTGACTTCGTCGAACGAGGCTTGTCCCGCCTCGTAGCGCTCATCGATGCGCAGGATCACAAAGCCCGTCGCGATCTTGATCGGGTCGGAAACCGAGCCCTTCTTCTCCTTGAATGCGAAGTCTTCGATCGGCTGCAACGACAGACCCTTTTCGCGCGGCGGCAACTGGCCTCCGGCGTTGGCGGTTTCCTTGTCGTCGGAATAGGCCGCCACCAGGTCGGTGAATTTTTCGCCCTTGCGCGCCCGCGCCGCCACATCCTTGGCCTTGGCTTCGGCGGCCGCCGCCTGCTCCGGCGTTTTTCCTTCGGTGGAAATGAGAATCTGGCTCAGGAAGACCGTCGCCTTGCGCACATACTCCGAGGCGTGCGCATCGTAGTATTTGCGCAGCTCGGGCTCGGGAATGGCGATGCGCGCGCCGATCTCCTGGCCGATCAGGTGCTGCTGCAGGTACTTGTTCGTCATCTCCTGCTTGAACTCTTCAAACGGGACGCCAGAGTTGTCGCGGACGTAGTCGTGGAATTTCTCGGGATCGGTGATCTTGGCCATCACCTGCATATCGGCCAGCCGCTTGGCCACATCGCCTTCCACGCTGATGTTCAGGTCCTTGGCCTTCTGCACCATCAGCAACTGGTCGATCTTGTCCCGCAGGAAGTTCTTGGAATGCTCTTCCTCCGCGGTGGCGAGTTCGACTCCCGTCATGTGCTGTTCCTGGCGCAGGAACGTCTCCAGTTGCCTCTTCTGTTCGTCGAGCTCACCGCGCGTGACGATGTCCCCATTTACCTTGGCGGCAATCTCTTCCACCACTCGGATATCCGCGGCAACCGCCATTGGCAAGGCCGCCATCATGACTACTACAAACCTGCGAATCATAGCTGTTAAGGCTCCATTCTACCATCGCGGTGAGGCTGGGTCAGTGCGCCACTTGCCAATCGCGCAGACGTTTTGCCCCACCCGTGCGAGGGCGAGGCATGCCTCGCCCCTACAGCGCTCCAGCCGGGTGCCGTAGGGGCCGGGCACGCCCGGCCCGCGGCAAGCCTCCACTTCGCGCCCCTCAACCCGGCGGCCGCATTTGCTCCAGCCTGGCATCGAGAAAGGCAAGAATCTCCCGTGCCGATGCCTGCCCCTCCACGGGGAGTAGCAAGACGCCTGCCGGAGTGAACTGCGCGCCAGGAGTTTCGCTGACCAGGTGCATGAGCCGCGCCGGATCCACCCGTGTTTCCCGGTGGAACTTGATACTTAAGACGTTATGCCGCCGGTCAATGGTCTCGATGCCCAACTGCTCGGCCGCCGTCTTGATCACCGAGTATGCCAGCAGGCTGCGCACCGCCTCCGGCACTGTGCCGAAGCGGTCCTCCAGTTCCTTTTCGGCACGCTCGCGCGCGGCCGGGTCGCTTGCGTTGGCAATCTGGCGATACGCCCGCAATCGCTGGTTCTCGTCGGGAATGTAGTCCGGCGGGATCCGTATGTCCAACCCGAGATTCACCGACGAGTGGATTTCCGGCACCACTTCCTCGCCCTTCAACTCGCGCACGGTCTCATCCAGCAGCCGCACGTACGTGTCGTAGCCCACCGAGTTGATGTGGCCGTGTTGCTCACCGCCCAACAAATTGCCCGCGCCGCGCAGTTCCAGATCCAGCGCTGCGATCTTGAATCCGGCGCCTAAGTCGCTGAATTCCTTGAGTGCCGCCAGCCGCTTGCGGGCAATCTCGGTCAGTTCCGTGTCGGGTGGCACCAGCAGATAGGCATACGCCCGCCGGTTCCACCGCCCCACGCGTCCGCGCAACTGATAGAGCTCGCTGAGGCCATAGCGTTCGGCATTCTCGATGATCATGGTATTGGCGCGTGGAATGTCAAGGCCATTTTCTATAATCGTAGTACAAACCAGAATGTCGAACTCGTGCCGCATGAAACGCAGCATGGTTCGCTCCAGCTCGGCTTCCGCCATCTGGCCGTGGCCGACGCCGATGCGCGCAGTGGGCGCCAGTTCCTGGATGCTGGCAGCTCGCGACCAGATGGAATCCACCCGATTGTGCAAGAAATAAACCTGGCCGCCGCGGCCCAATTCGAGTTCGACCGCCGCGCGAATCAGTTCCGGCTGAAACGGGGCGACCACGGTGTGGATGGCGAGCCGGTCCTTGGGCGGAGTTTCGATCACCGACATATCGCGCAATCCCAACAACGACATATGTAGTGTTCGAGGGATAGGCGTGGCGCTCATGGTGATTACATCCACCTGTTTTTTCAATTGCTTGAGCCGCTCCTTGTGTTTCACCCCAAACCGCTGCTCTTCATCCACGATGACCAGGCCCAGGTCCCGAAACTGAACGTCCTGGGACAGAAGCCGGTGGGTGCCGATGGCAATATCGATTTTGCCTTCCGCCAGATCCGCCAGGCCGGCCTTGAGTTCCTTGGGCGAGCGGAAGCGGCTGAACATCTCTACCCGCACGGGAAAAGGCTGAAAGCGGCGTTTGAAGGTCTCCAGGTGCTGAAATGCTAATACTGTAGTAGGAGCCAGCATGGCAACCTGCCGCCCATCGCCGAGAGCTTTGAAAGCCGCCCGCATCACCACCTCGGTCTTGCCGTAGCCCACATCGCCGCAGAGCAGGCGGTCCATCGGGTGCGGGCCCTCCATGTCGCGCTTGATCTCCTTAATGGCGGTCAACTGGTCGCGGGTTTCGGTGAAATCGAAAGCGTCCTCAAACTCGCGCTGCCAGTTGCTGTCGGCGGAAAAAGAGAAGCCGTCGGCCATCTTGCGAGTGGCGTAGAGCTTCAACAGCTCGTCGGCCATGTCGCGCATCTTTGCCTTGATGCGGGACTTGGTCTTGGTCCAGGTGGCGCCGCCCATCCGGTCCAGGGCGGGTTTGGCTTCGCCGGCGCCGCGGAAACGCTCGACCAGGTCCATGCGCGCCAGCGGGACGTACAGTTTCGCTCCGGCGGCGTACTCGAGCAGCATGTAATCGCCCTTGGCGTCACCCTGGGCAATCTCGCGCAGACCCAGGAACTGGGCCACGCCATGCTCGGCGTGAACCACGAAATCGCCGGGCTTGAGATCGATCAGATCGGCGGAGAAGGCCGCCAGCGCCGGTTTGCCCGTGGGAGCCTGGGCGACCAGTTCGGAAGCTTCGAAGAGATCCTCGGAACCGACGATGACCAGTTTCGAATCCTGGAACGCCGTGCCGCGCCGGATCAGCCCCTTGATCAGGTGAATGTTGGCCGTCGTGCCCGACATGTAGACGCGTTCGGCGAGATATGCCGGAGTGGATTCAAACTGCTCCACGCCGAGCTGGTAAGCCACCCCATACTCGTTGAGGACGTCCGCCAGTCTTTCTACTTCACCTGTAGCAGGCGCGAAGAAAGCCACCCGGTTCCCCGACTCCACCAGCGTGCGTGCTTCGGCGATGGCCACCTGGACGTTGCCGTGAAAGCGCAGCGACGGCCGGGTCGCGACGTGGGCCGACCCGCCCATGCCAATTTCCAGCTCCTCCATCACGAGTTGTGGCAGAGCTTGGGCGGATTGCTGGAACTCCTCCCAGCGATAGAAGATGCGGCCGGGCGCGTAGGCCGGCGAGGGTTCCACCTGCTCCAGCCGCTTCCAGAGCCGCTCGGCGGCGCTGCGCACTTGCGCCGGTTCGTCCCAGACGATCATGGGCTTGTCGGCCAGCGTGAGCACCGCTTCGGTTTTCGCCCGCACCATGGCCGACAGCGGTTCCCAGCCGGCGAACGGCTCTCCCGCGGGGGGCAGCTCGCGCTCGGGCGTATCGGCCTGCCGCATCAGGTCGCGCAATTCGGTGAGAAGCTGGCGCGATTTCTGGAATTCGGTGAGCGGCAACAGCGTGCAGTCGTCGATCTTCAGTACCGAGCGCTGCGATTCCACGTCGAATCGGCGAATGGATTCCACCGAATCGCCAAACAGGTCAATGCGCACCGGCTTGGCGGCTTCGGGCGAGAAGGCGTCGAGAATGCCGCCGCGCACCGAGTACTCGCCCACCATCTCCACCGGCTCGCGCCGCTCATAGCCAACGCTTTCCAGATGCGCGACCACTTCTTCCAATGGCAACTCATCGCCCACCTTGAGCCGCAGGGCGAGCTGCCGGTAGTAGTCGGCGGGCTCGATGCGGAGCAGAGCCGAGGCCACCGGCAGCACCGTGATGGGCGCGTGGCCGGTAGCCAGCCGCCACAGACCAACCGCACGCGCCTCCAGAATCTCGGCGTGCGGGGAGAGCTTTTGCAACGGCAGAATGTCCAACGCCGGCAGAAGTTGCGGGCCATCACGATCCTCGGTGGTCAACAACCGGAAGAATGTATCGACGGTTTCCGACAGCGCCTCAGCTTCCTGATTGCCATCTACGACAATTATCAGAGGACGGCCTGCGGTCTGCCAGAGCAGCACCGAATACACGGCTTTGGCGGTGCTGGTCAAACCCGATAAACTGGCCGCACCATCCCCGGCAAGCTTGCGGACAGCTTCCGCAAAGCTGGGGTGGCGCCCCAGCTCCAAAAACAGATCTCGAATCGCAGGATGGGTCAAGATTGGTGTCCGGCGGCGATCAATTTTACCACGTTAGTAGTAGAATAATCCGATTCAAGCGGCAAGGTGACGACGTTGCCTCCCGCCGCCTCCACTTCCTCGCGGCCGGCCACGAAATGGGACCAGTCGGCGCCTTTGACCAGCACGTCGGGCAAAACGGTCGAAATGAGCGCACGCGGCGTCTCCTCATCGAAGAGCATAACCGCATCGACGGCTTCGAGAGCCAGCGCGAGTTCGACGCGCTCGTTTTCGGCGACGATGGGGCGTGAAGGCCCCTTCATGCGGCGCGTGCCGGCGTCGGAATTGAGGGCCAGAATCAGCACGTCACCGAGCGACCGCGCTGCCTCGAGGGTACGGATGTGCCCGGGATGCAGCAGATCATAGCAACCATTGGTGAAAACGACGGTCTTTCGCTCCTCGCGCCAGCGCTGGCGCTGCTCGACAAGCTCGGCTTGATTGTAGAACCGGCCCAAGGTCTTAAACATAGTGTAACAACGGGCCCGCGGAGTTAGAATGGTGCCCCACTGCACCACGCATGGCGAGAGACGCGGTTATCGATTGGCTGCTGGAAGGCGATCCGGCCATCCGCTGGCAGGTGTTGCGCGACTTGCGCGGAGCGTCGCCCGGCGCCGTTCGGCGCGAACAAAAGCGGATCGCGCGCGAAGGCTGGGGCGCGCGCCTGCTCAAATTGCAGGATGACGATGGCCGCTGGGCGGGCGGCATCTACAATCCGAAATGGACTTCCACCACTTACACGATGCTGCTGCTGCGCTCGCTGGGCCTCGAACCGCGCCACGCCCAAGCGCTGCGAGGCTGCCGCGTGCTGCTGGACGCCGGCTTCTGGAGCGATAGCGGCATCAATTTCTTTCCGCAGTGGCACAAGTTCAGCGAAACCTGCATCAGCTCGATGGTGCTGGCGATTGTGTGCTGGTTCGGCCTGGAGGATGAACGCGTGGACGCGCTTGCCCGGCACGTGATGGCGCAACAGATGGCGGATGGCGGCTGGAATTGCCGGACCATGCCCGGTTACATGGGGGCCATGCACGGATCGTTCCATACGACGATTTCGGCTCTCGAGGCGCTGCTCGAATATGAGCGGTTCCGGCCGGAGCGGGCGCGTGCGGCGCGCGCGGCGCAGGCGCGCGGCCGCGAATTCCTGCTGGTCCACCGCATGTTCCGGTCGCACCGCACCGGCGCCATCGCCAAGCCGGCGTTCACGCGCTTTGTTTTTCCGGCGCGCTGGCATTACGACGCGCTACGCGGACTGGACTATTTTCGCGATGCCGCTGCGCCGGTGGATGCGCGGCTCGACGACGCTTTCGAGTTGGTGGAGAAGCGGCGCCGACCCGACGGCCGCTGGCCCATGCAAGGCCGGCACCCGGGGAAAGTGTTTTTCGATCTGGAACCGGGCGGCGGCGCCAGCCGCTGGAACACCCTGCGCGCGTTGCGGGTGCTGCGCTGGAGGGACGCGGGCTAGCCCATCAGCCGGGAGCCGTCCGTGCCTGTGCGATCCTGAATCCATGGATTCTTCGTCTGTTCAAGCCTACGAGACCTCCTCTCGCGTGGCTGCTTACGATGCCGATATGGACCTGATGCACCCCAACCGGCACAAAATGGTTGAGGTCATCATCGCGGTGCTCGCGGAGTCGGCGCCCGAGCCGCGGTTGGTGCTTGACCTGGGCGCCGGCACCGGGTTCCTGCTGGAAAGGCTGCTGCGCCGGTTCCCCAATTGCCGCGCAGTGGCTATCGACGGTTCCCGTCAAATGGTGGCTTCGGCAAAATCCCGCCTGGGAGCTTTGGCGGAGCGCGTCGACTTCGTGGTCGCGGACTTCCGGCAGCCGGAGGCACTCGGTGTTGCGGTCGAATCCGCCGATGCCGTGGTCTCCGCGTACGCTCTCCATCACCTCAATCTGCAAGAGAAGGCACAGTTGATCGGGCATTGTCGTGCGCGGCTGAAAGAAGACGGCTGGTTCCTCAACGCCGACCTGGTGGTGTCGGAGGACGAGTTTCTGGAAGCTCTCACACAACAAATGCGAGTTGCGGGAATCGTGGATCGCGCCGAGGGCCGGGACCCGCGATTTCGCGATGCCGCCGAGGCGCGCCGTTTCATAGATGCACTGCAACTCAACGAATGCGACCAACCGCAGACGGAGGCGGACGATCTTCGAATCTTGCGGGAATGTGGTTACCAACACGTCTCGCTGCTCTGGAAGGACACGCGAGAGGTGGTCTACGGCGGTATTCGCTAGTCTGCCAGGCCGGGCACGACCGGCCCGGCTCCGAGCCCGGTGCATTCAGCGCGCTAGCGCTTGTAGCCGATCATGCGCAGGAAAGCGCGCCGGTGTCCGGCATCGTCGGCAGTCTCGACACCTTTGGGCCGGAAGCCGTCGATGACGCCCATTACGCCGCGGCCCAGCTCGGTTTCCGCAATGACGACTTCCACCGGATTGGCGGTGGCGCAGTAGATGGCGCACACTTCCGGCACGTCCTTAATGCGTCCCAGGACGTTGATGGGGTATCCCTCGCGCATCACAACCACGAATATGTGGCCGGCGGCGACGGCGGAAGCGTTGCGGATGGCGAGTTGCTTGAGATCGTCGTCGTTGCCATCGGCGCGCGTCAGACAGGGGCCGGACGCCTCGTTGAACGCGATGCCGAACTTCATCTGCGGCACGGCGGTCGCCATCGCCTCGTACACGTCTTCGACGGTTTTGATGAAGTGTGTTTGCCCGAGGATCAGATTCACGCCGTCGGGTATTTCGAGCGGCACGGTCTTCAATTCCATAAGCAATCATCAGCATAGCAGCCGTTGGTAGGGCACGCTTTAGCTTGCCGTATCTTCTCCGTTGGGCATCGGCAGGACGGCCATGGAAAAAACGCTGATCCCGCGCATAGAAAATATCGATTGCACGGTGCTTTCCATCACCGATAGCTTGAAAGTATGGCCACGAAGAAGCCTGCCCAGGGGCAGCCCTCGCTGGTGCCGGTGTTGCACCAGGTGAGCAAGATCGTCAGCTCGAAGCTGACGCTCGACGAGATGCTGGGCGAAGTAGTCGGGCTCGCCGTGCAGGCCACCGCCTGCGACGCCTGCCTGGTGTACCTGATCGATCCCGCGACCAACGAAGTTGTCTTGCGGGCTTCCCAAGTGCCGCACGCGACGGCGCTGGGCAACCTGCGCATGCACGTGGGCGAGGGAGTCACCGGATGGGTGGCCGAACACAAATCGGTGGTCGCTCTTTCCTCCAACGCCACCCGCGACGGCAGGTTCAAGCTGTTCCAGGGGTTGGTGGAGGACACTTACGAGGCGCTGCTCTCGGTGCCGCTGGCGAGCGCGGGCGACCTGGTGGGCGTGATCAACGTCCACCACCGCGAGGCGCACGAGCATACCCACGACGAAATCGGCACCCTGGTGTTCATCGGCGAACAGCTCGGGGTCGCCATCGCCAAGTCCTTCTTGCAGGAGGAGAACGCACGCCTGCTGGAGCAGACCCTGGAGATGCGCCGGGAACTGGAAACCCGCAAGCTGGTGGAGCGAGCCAAGGGCATTCTCCAGCGCAAGCGCCAGCTCACCGAAGAGGAAGCGTACCTGCGGCTGCGAGAGCAGAGCCGCCGTCTGCGCCGCCCCATGAAGGAACTGGCCGAAGCCATCATCCTCAATGAGGAGCTGGACCGCCAGGGCGGCGAAGAGGGGAAACCCGAGCCGGGGGACGAGGGAGAGAAGTAGGCACCGCACCGGCTGGAAGGTCGCACAAATCACTCAGGGTTTCGGTCCGAACTGCCGATGAAGTATCATGACTAGTGAACTCTCCCCCGAGGACGAAAGGCGACGGCGGAATTCGGTTGACGAAGTGTGCGTTATGGGGCGTTCTGCAAGGCTGACCAGCGTGGATCTTTTTGCGGGGGCGGGAGGGATGAGCCTCGGTTTTCAAGCCGCCGGGTTCGACGTTCTGGCGGCTGTGGAATACGATCCGATCCACGCCGCGATTCATGAGTTCAATTTTCCCGATTGCGCGACCATTTGCAGGAGTGTGGCGGATATCGATGGCGAATACATCCGCGCGCACTCGCAGGCAGGGGGTTCCGACATCGATGTCGTATTCGGAGGGGCACCCTGTCAGGGGTTCAGCTTGATTGGCAAGCGAGCCTTTGACGACCCTCGCAACCATCTTGTCTACCACTTCGTGAGGCTTGTAACGGAGCTTCGCCCCAAGTTCTTCGTTTTTGAGAACGTTAAGGGCCTCACTTTAGGCGAACACAGGCAGTTCTTGCACCAGATCATCGAGGAGTTCAAGGGCCTCGGCTACAAGGTCGAGTCGCGGTACCGAGTTCTGAACGCGGCAAACTACGGCGTTCCACAGGACCGTCAGCGACTGTTCTTGCTGGGCTCTCGACGCGGAATGCCTCTGCCGGGTTATCCCGTTGAGACGCACTCGCCCGAGACGCTGTTGCCAGGACTCTGCTCCGCGACCCCGACGGTCTGGGACGCGCTGGGCGATCTTCCCGAGGCCGATAGGTTCGAGGAACTATTGGAGCGAGATTGGGTTCTCGCGGAGTTTGGAAAACCGAGCGCCTACGCCGCGCCGCTCCGTTCCAGTGGTTCGGGCCAGAACGGTTCGGAGCTCCTGACGTCAAGCCTTCGCACGGTGCACACACCCTTGTCGCAGCGGCGCTTTCGGGCCACGCCGCAAGGCGCTGTCGAACCGGTCAGCCGGTTCCTAAGGCTCGACCCGAAGGGAATATGCAACACAATTCGGGCTGGGACAGCAAGCGATCACGGAGCCTTCACATCCCCCAGGCCCATTCATCCGTTCTCGCCGCGTTGCATTACCGTCCGCGAAGCGGCGAGACTCCACTCATATCCCGACTGGTTCCGGTTCCACGTTACGAAGTGGCACGGTTTTAGACAAATCGGGAATTCCGTACCCCCTCTTCTCGCCAAAGCCGTCGCGTCCAAGATTGCCGAAGAACTCACTGCGAAGCCTTTGGGCTACTTTCCTCGACGGTTGGGAGATCCCGCCTTGCTGTCGTTGAACATGTCCGAGGCGGCAGAGCGGTACGGCGTTTCGGCAGGCGTCATTCCGCAGCGGCGGCGGAAGGCGCCCGAGAAGGTATATGCCTGACCTTCCGCTTTACGATGCGATAATTCTCCGCATTTTCAAGAACCACGGCGGTCCAAGGAAAGTGGATTTCGAGTTCGACCGCGAGGAACTAGTCTCCGTCGCGGCGAAGTTGGGCCTGCGAAACCCAAAGAACCTCGGCGACCTCATCTACACATTTCGCTATCGCAAGAGCTTGCCGGAGGACATTCTGCTCACCGCGCAAAAAGGCCTGCAGTGGATCATCGAACCTGCGGGTCGAGCGAAGTATCGGTTTCGGCAAGCGGCGGTCAGCAGACTCGTTCCCAATGCCGATCTCGTTGTGATCAAGATCCCGGACGCTACGCCCGAGATCATCGCCGCGAATGCGCTCAACGACGAACAGGCGTTGCTTGCCAAACTTCGCTACAACCGGCTGATCGATATCTTCCTTGGCATCACCGGGTACGCGCTCCAGAGCCACCTCCGGACGTCCGTAGCTGGAATGGGGCAAATCGAGATCGACGAAGTTTATGTTGGCGTAAACCGCACTGGACAGCAGTTCGTCATTCCAGTCCAGGCGAAAGGCGGCAGCGACCAACTGTCCGCAATCCAGACCAGACAGGACATAGCCTGTTGCGCCGAGAAGTTCGCGTCACTGCAGTGCCGTCCAGTATCGGCCCAATTCATGCCCGAAGACACAATTGCGTTGTTCGAGCTTGTTGTGCAGGACGGCGAAATTAGAATCGCGGACGAGAAGCATTACAAGCTCGTTCCCGCGGATCAAATAACCGCCGAAGAACTCCAGAGCTATTCTGAGCGATAATCCGATCGGGAAGCGCTCGCGATGGATCACGTTCCAAAGCAAGTCCGTTCGCGAATCATGGCATCGGTGAAGAGCCGGGGGAATCGCTCCACGGAACAGGCGGTGGCGGCCGTGTTGCGCCAGGCCGGACTCGTCGGGTACCGAAGGCAATGGCCAATCGCCGGAAAGCCGGATTTCGCATGGCCGGGACTAAGGGTCGCCCTGTTCGTCGATGGCTGTTTTTGGCACGGTTGCCCGACATGCAATCGCCCATCAAAGAGCAATGTGAGCTTCTGGAAAAGGAAGGTGTCCGACAACCAGCGGCGCGACAAGCGAGTCACCCGATGGTTGCGCCGGCACGGGTGGAGCGTCCTTCGGGTGTGGGAATGCAAAGTGGGGGCGTTTGCCACCCGTGCGCGGATTCAGCGGGTTATCGAAGGCCGAAAAGCGTCGCTGACGAAAAAGGGACATGCGAAAACGCGCAAGACACGTGCCTGAGTTGAGCCATCGGGCTGCGCCGCGCTCACCCGCGCAAACTTCCCCGCCGCCAAGCACCCCACCGCCAGCAACGCGCACAACACCGGGAACCAGTCGCCGTGGCGGGTGTAGAAGGTCTGGGCGGTTTCATAGTTGAAACGGACGCTGGACGTTGCCTCGACGAACAGCGGCAGCGTGGATCGTACGCGGCCGGCGGGGTCGATGGAGGCGGTGATGCCGTCGTTGGCGGCGCGCAGTATCCAGCGGCGGTTTTCGGCGGCGCGCATGCGCACGATTTCCAGGTGCTGGCGCCGCGCGGCGGTCTGGCCGAACCAGCCGTCGTTG
>DASWZP010000258.1:0-50418 GCA_036404395.1 Bryobacteraceae bacterium
CTTGTAGCCGCCTTTTTCGGCCATGATGGGGTCCCACAGCACGTGGGTCACCTGGCGGTTGACGGGACGGCCCTGGAAATCGCTCAAGCGCACGCCGGCCGGCGTGAGGACCGCCATGTCGCCATCGGCCAGGAAAAACATATCGCGCGTGTGGCTGAGGATGGCGGGCACGTCGGAGGCGACGAAGTATTCGTTGTCGCCGATGCCGATGACCACCGGCGGTCCGTTGCGCGCGGCGACAATCTTTTCCGGATCGGCGCGCGAAATCACGGCCAGCGCGAATACCCCGGCGAGCTCCGCCACCGCCGCGCGAACCGCTTCTTCGAGGTTGCCGCTGAAGTGCTTCTCGATCAGGTGGGCGATAATCTCGGTGTCGGTCTCGGTGCGGAACACGTGGCCTTCGGCTTCCAGTTGGTGCTTGAGCGTCAGGTAGTTTTCGACGATGCCGTTGTGCACCACCACCAGGTCGCCCTTGCAATCGCTGTGCGGGTGGGCGTTTTCCTCGGTGGGGCGGCCATGCGTCGCCCACCGCGTGTGGCCGATGCCGAACGAGCCATCCACCGGGCTCAACCGGATGACATCTTCCAGGTTCCGCAGTTTGCCCTTGGCGCGGCGCACGGCCAGGTTGTGATCCTCGCCATATACCGCTAGCCCCGCCGAATCATAGCCGCGGTATTCCAGCCGCTTCAGTCCCTCCAGGATGATCGGCACCGCCTTGCGATGCCCGACATAACCGACGATTCCACACATAAAACCATTATAGGGAAGCCGCGAGAAAATGCTCGCGGCCGGCATGTCCCACCGCCCTCAAAAGATTCTATAGGGCCGATTCACCATGGGCATCGTCGCGGATTCGGATGACATCGACCACCTCGGTGACAAAGATCTTGCCGTCTCCGATGGCGCCCGTGCGCACGGCCTCGACGAGAGCGCCGATCACTTCGTCCTTGCGGGCGGAAGGCACCACCGTTTCGAGCTTGATCTTGTGAATGAAATCCACGTCGTACTCGCGGCCGCGGTAGACTTCCCGATGGCCCTTCTGGCGGCCGTGGCCGCGCACTTCGCTGACGGTGAGGCCGTCGATGCCGATGCCCTGGAGCACTTCGCGGGCGCTTTCCAGTTTCGAGGGTTGGATAAACGCTTCAATCTTGACCATTGGCCTAGCCCTCGAAATTGTAGCCTTCTTCACCGTGGAGCGACAGGTCCATGCCGGTGGCTTCCTCGCCTTCATTCATGCGCACCGGCGTCACCAGTCCGGTGATCTTCAGCGCAACCAGCGTTCCCACCACGCCAAGGGCGATGCCGATTCCGGCGCCGAGGAGTTGATCGAGCACCTGCGCCGGGTTGCCGTCGATCCACCCTCCCACCTTGATCGCCGAGTTGACCGCGCGCGTGGCGAATACGCCGGTGAGCAGGCAGCCAGCGAAACCGCCGACGCCGTGAACGCCGAAGACGTCCAGCGAATCGTCATAGCGGAACTTCTCCTTCACCGTGGTGACCATGAAGTAGCAGAGCGCGCCCGCGATCAGACCGATAGCCACGGCACTGAACGGTTGCACGAAGCCGGCGCCCTGGGTGACCGTGGCGAGTCCGGCGACCGCGCCGGAGATAGCGCCCAGCGCGCTGGCCTGTCCTTTGCGCACGCGCTCGGCCGCCATCCATCCGACGGCTCCCGCCGCGGCGGCGAAGTGCGTAGCTACGAAGGCGCTGGTGGCCAGCGCCGACGCTGCCAGCGCGCTGCCGGCGTTGAAGCCGAACCAACCCACCCACAGCAGGCACGCGCCGACAAAGGCCAGCACCAGGTTATGCGGCACGAACTTCTCGTGCGGATAGCCCGACCGCTTGCCGATGTACAGCGCCGTGACCAGCGCCGAAAATCCGCTGGTGATGTGCACCACCGTGCCACCGGCGAAATCGAACACCCGGTACCGGCCGCCCAGGTAGTCGTTGAGAAAGCCGCCGCTGCCCCACACCATGTGCGCCGTCGGGAAGTAGACGAAGAACGTCCAGAGCACCGAGAACATGACCATGGCCTTGAAGTGCACGCGCTCGGCAAACGCACCGGTGATCAACGCCGGCGTGATGACGGCGAACATGAGCTGATAGATCATGAACGTCTGGTGGGGAATGGTGGGAGCGTAGAGCGGGTTCGGGTCGGCGCCCACGCCGCGCAGGAACAGGTAGTCCAGGCCGCCGATGAACGGGTTGCCCTTGGCGAACACCAGGCTGTACCCGCAGATCCCCCAGATAAGCGTGATCACCGCCATCATGGCGAAGCTCTGCATCATGGTGCCGAGCACGTTTCTTTTGCGCACCAATCCGCAGTAGAACAGAGCCAGCCCGGGACCCGTCATCATCAGCACGAGCGCGGAGCTGACCAGCATCCAGGCGTTGTCGCCGGCCGACTGGGAGGCCGTCACCGCGGCCTGCAAGGCCCGCAGTTCGGCACGATCCACCGGTGGCGCTTGCGCCAGGGCAGAGGAAGAGAGAAGGAGTAGTCCTGCAAACACACGATTCGACAACTTGGTCTCCTCGACGTGGAGTTTCGCTCCCGCGAACAGGGCGGGAACATCACACAGTAGAGGATGGCGCGGCTCGGGGCCACAAGAAGAATTGAATGCGCCAGATAGAAAAAACTTATGGGGCGGTGCGCGCCGTCAGGCAGCCATGCGGGCTTTCGATACAAGACTTTACAAGCTACCCGCGGCGAGCTGATCGCGGCCGCTGGCGATTCGGCTCCGGCTCGCCGTCCGCTCAGGAAACGTAATAGCCTTCCCTGGCTTGCACGACCAGGTCCTTCTTCTTCGCGGTCAGGTGAATGTGCCGGTAAGCCGCGCTTTCGCCGGTCTGGTCCGAGGTGTAGCCGATGCTGTACTGGCTGCGCAGATCTTCCTGAATCTCGGCGAAAACCTTGTCGATCGGCAAGTGGTGCGACACCTCGACAAACCTGCCGCCCGTCTCGCGCGCCATCTGCTCCAGCACCTTCTTGCCGCTCTCGCGATTCTCGTCGCCGCGGGGATAGCCTCCGCCACCGCCCGGATAGCCGCCACCGGGGTAGCCTCCGCCGCCGCCCGGATAGCCCATCCCTCCGCGCCGCCGTCCCGTTCCCGGGCCATAGCCATTATTGGTGTACGGATTGGAACCGGCGAAAAGAATCGAGTACACCAGCGTATCGGCGTGCTGCGCGGCGGAGATCGCTTCGAAGAGCGTGTACTTGCTGCCCCGATCGACACCATCGGTCAGCAGCACCAGCGCCTTGCGTCCCTTCTGCTTCATCATCAGCTCGTCGGCCGCCAGCTTCACGGCGTCATACAGATGCGTGCCTCCGCGGCGCTGGCTGCTTCCGGAACCGCTGCCATCGTCGGGCGGATACCCACCGCCGCGCTGGCGCTGCAATTGCGGTTCGTTCACCTGCAACTCGTCCAGCGCTTTCTCCAGCTTCGCCCGCGAGGGCGTCAAATCCTGTAGCAGTTCCACTTCCTTGTCGAAGTGAATCAGGAAGGCCAGGTCGCGGTCCTCGCGCAGCACCTGGTCGAAAAAGCGCAGGCTGGCGCTGCGTTCATCGCCCAGCACGCTGCGCTGGCTGCCGCTGGTGTCCACCAGCAGCCCGAGCGTCAGCGGCAGGTCGGTCTCCCGCGCGAAGTAGCGAATCACCTGCGGGTGCCCCTCTTCGTCCAGCAGGAAATCTTCCTTGTTCAGATCCTTGACGATTTGCCCCTTCTTGTCCCGCACAGTGGCAAAAATGTTCACCACTTTCACCTCCGTCGAATACGTCGGAGGCGGCTGGCCGGGGGCGGGCGGCGGCTGTTGGCCGGGCGCCGCCGGAGCTGCGGCTGGCGCCTGCTGCCCGCGTAGCCAGTGCGCGGCCGGAAGCAAAGTGAAAGCGGAAAGCAGACTCCGCCTGGACAGGTTCATAGCGTCTCTCTCTTCGTTGAATACAGATGCGCCCACCCGGCCGCCGGTTACCACCAGGCGGCTCGAAAAGATTATGGAACCTATCCGAAAACCGCCAGCCGTCCTCCCGAATCGCCAAACACCCACTCCGCGCAGCTTCTGTAACCCCGCGCCCTTGCGAAACGTTTATGCTTAGTTCAGACAGTGCTTCAGGCTTCGAGCTGGGTGGGAACTCTATTCCGCGCCGTGGTGTGCCTTCTGGCCGCTGGCGGCCTCGCACGCGCCGCCGATCCTCAACTGGCGCCGGTCGGCGTCTGCGAGGTGTTGCGCGACCTGGCTTCGTGGGAGAACAAAAGCGCCGCCATCGTCGGCCGCTACAGCTTCCGTCCCACCGGCCGATGGGTGAGCGAGCAAGTCTGCGAACCCGGCGCCGCTGATCCGCCGCAGCTTTGGATTGTCGAGGATGATAAAGACGGTCCCCGTCCGCCCGAGCGCTTCGAGCTTGACGTGGCCCAGGTGCGCGTCAAGCTCGCGGCGATCACCCGCCATACCGCGCTCGCCAAGTTCCCCTTCGGCTCTTCTCCCGGCTACGACCGCTGGGCCGTAGTCTACGGTCGCATCCAGGCGCGCAAAGGCGACGACGCCAGGAAAGCCCCCGCCAACCTGGTGATCCGCGGCGCCGCCGTCATCGTTTTCCTGAATGCGGAATAACCGGGCGGCTCAGCCAGCGCGGCCCGGTGCTATAACATTAAGCACGACAGCATTGTTGCTTGCGCCACGTCCGCATATCACGTTTTGCTTAGCCATGAGAACCCTCGCCATCTCTCTCTGCCTTCTGGCATCGCTTCTCCCCGCTTCCGCCCAGCAGCGGGACTATCCCGTCAAGCCGGTGCCGTTCACCGACGTTCACCTGAACGATGCTTTCTGGGCGCCGCGCATCGAAATCAATCGCACCATCACGATCCCGCATGCGTTCCAGAAGGAAGAAGAAACCGGCACGGTGGGCAACTTCATCCGCGCCGCGCAATCGCTGCGCCACGAGCCGTTCGAGAATCATCGCTATCCCCGCTATCCATTCGACGATTCCGACGTCTACAAGGTGCTCGAAGGCGCCGCTTACACGCTCAGCGTTCATCCCGATCCGAAGCTCGAGGCCTACTGCGACGGTCTCATCCAAAAAATCGCCGCCGCCCAAGAGCCCGACGGCTACCTATACACCGCGCGCACCATCGATCCGCTGCACCCGCACCCGTGGTCGGGCGCCGAGCGCTGGATTCTCGAGGGCGTCGGCAGCCACGAGCTCTACGATCTTGGCCATCTCTACGAAGCCGCCGTGGCCTACTACCAGGCCACCGGCAACCGCACCCTCCTCGATGTCGCGCTGCGCAGCGCCAACATGCTCGTGCAGACCTTTGGCCCCGGCAAACGCGAGATCTGGCCCGGCCACCAGGTGGTCGAAATGGGACTCGTCAAGCTCTGCCGCATCACCGGCGACCGCCGCTATCTCGATCTGGCCAAATTCATGCTGGACTCGCGCGGCCCCGAGAGCAGCGAAAAAGGCGCCGGCAATCCGTACGTCGAAGCCAACAAGCGCGTCATCGAGCAAAGCGACGCGCCCGCCGGCGGCCATGCCGTGCGCGCCATGTATATGTACTCCGGCATGGCGGACGTGGCCGCGCTCACCGGCGACAGCGCCTACACCGGCGCGCTCGACCGCATCTGGGACGACGTCGCCGGCCGCAAGCTGCACGTCACCGGCGGCGTGGGCGCGCGCGCCGAAGGCGAATCCTTCGGCGAAGATTATGAGCTGCCGAATCTCACCGCTTATAACGAAACCTGCGCCGCCATTGGCAACGATTTCTGGAATCACCGCCTTTTCTTACTTCACGCCGATGCCAAGTATATCGACGTTATGGAGCGGACACTTTATAACGGCTTGATTTCCGGCGTCGCCCTCGATGGCGTGACCTTCTTCTATGAGAATCCGCTCGAGGCCACCGGCCTGGCCGCGAAAGACCAGCGCAGCCCGTGGTTCGGCTGCCCCTGCTGTCCCGGCAATATCACCCGCTTCATGGCTTCGGTACCCGGCTACCTGTACGCCCAGCGCGGCGACACGCTCTGGGTGAATCTGTTCGCCGCCAGCACCGCCGCGATCAAGATGGATAACGGACGCACCGTGCGCGTGACGCAGCAGACCCGCTACCCATGGGACGGCGCTGTGAAGATTGCCGTCGCGCCGGACCAGGCCGCACCAATGACCATCCGCGTGCGCATCCCCGGTTGGGCGCGCAACGAACCCATCCCGAGCGACCTCTACCACTTCGCCGCTGAGTCGCGCGAGCAGCCCACGCTCAAAGTGAATGGCGCCACGGTTCCCATCGTCCTCGACAAAGGCTACGCCGCAATCACGCGCACTTTCGCCGCCGGCGATACCATCGAGCTGAACCTGCCCATGCCGGTGCGCCGCGTGGTGGCCAACCAGCAAATCGCCGCCGACCGCGGACGCGTGGCCCTCCAGCGCGGCCCCATCGTCTTCGCCGCCGAATGGGCCGATAATCCCGGCGGGCGCGTGCGCAACCTCATGCTGCCCGATCGAGAGCCGCTGCGCGCCGAGTTCCGCCCCGCTCTGCTCAAGGGCGTCGAGGTGGTCCAGGCCCGCGCCGTGGCGCTCTCCCGCGACGAAAAGGGCAATCTCATCCGCACGCCCGAGGAGGTCACTTTCATCCCTTACTATGCCTGGGCGAATCGCGGCGCCGGCCAGATGATGGTGTGGATTCCTGATTCCGAATCCACTGCGCGCCCCGCGCCGCCGCCCAGCGTCACCACCGGCGCCACGGTCACCACCAGCGGCGCCAATAACCCGAACCCGGTCAAAGCCGAGGATGATCCATCCTCATCCGCCGACCCCGCTCTTCACTTCGACTGGTGGACCGAAGACCTCGCCGCCCGCACCGGTTGGATCGAGTACGCGTTCGCGGAGCCGGTCACCGTCTCCGAGGCCGCCCTCTATTGGTTCGATGACACCGGCCACGGCGCCGTCCGCGTCCCCGCCTCGTGGCGCATCCTCTATCGCGATGGCACCGCCTGGAAACCCGTGGAGTCCACCGGCGGGTACGGAGTCGAGAAGGACCGCTACAACAAAATCGCGTTTCGCCAAGTCACGACGACCGCTCTCCGCGTGGAAGTGACCATGCAGCCGAGTTACTACTCCGCCGGCATCCAACGCTGGAGGGTGAAATAGCGCGTACCCCGGTACGCAGCGCCTAACCTTCTGGGAGAACGCCGGCGAACCGGCCCCTCGCGGCTCCGGCGCACCGCTCTTTGTTATCCTGGATACCACGAAGGGGAAAAACTGCACCCGGAGGTTCAGGCATGGGCGACTGGTTTCATATTGTCCCTAAGCCGTGTGCCAAAATGAAGGCTAGGGTGGGCATGCAAGAAATTGGTTCTTTCAGGATTTCCCGTTGGAGAACTGCGGCTGGTGGCCTGCCTGTTCGGCGGGCATGCTGGCTGCTCGCTGTTGCGATCTCTCTTTCATCGGGATTGCTGGTCCAGCATGTCGCCGCGAAACGCATTCCTCTCGCCGCCGGCTCCGCAGCGGCTGGCGCCAAAGACGCACTCAATCTGGCCCGCATCACCGTGGATGTTCCAGTGGCTGGGACGATCTACCCCCCCGACTTGGCCGCGCCCACCTTCCTCTGGCGCGACGAAAGCGAGCGAGCCAAGCTCTGGCGCGTCGAAGTCTCCTTCGGCCGCGGCGTCCCACCGCTCCGCCTCAACGTGAAAGGCGAGCGCCTGCCCATCGGAGAGATTGACCAGCAGTGCGTCGCGCCGAACAACGAACTCCCGACGCTCACGCCGCAGGAGGCCGCGGCACATTCGTGGAAGCCGGATGCCGAAACATGGGCGGCGATCAAGAGGCAATCGGTGCAGCGCTCGGCCACGTTGACGGTCGTCGGTCTCGCCGACGAGAACTCGACCCAGCCGGTCTCGCAGGGCCAGTCCACCTTCGAAACATCGAGGGATCCCGTGGGCGCGCCGATCTTTTTTCGCGACGTGCCGCTGATCCCTAGCGTCGGGGAAAAGGGCGTGATCAGCCCGCTGCCCAGAGGCGCCCTCGGCTACGTCAAGTGGGAGCTGCGCAACGTCGGAGAGACCAAGAGCAAAGTTCTGATGGGCGATCTCCCCACCTGCGCCAACTGCCATTCGTTCTCGCGCGATGGAAAGGAGCTGGGCCTGGACGTCGATGGCCCGCAGAACGACAAGGGGCTCTACTCGCTGACCCCGCTCGCCAAGGTAACGTCCATCCGCAACGAGAACGTGATTAAGTGGAGCTCTTACCTCCCCTTCCAGAAGAGCACGAACATCCGCGTCTCCTTCATGTCGCAGGTCTCGCCCAACGGCCGTTATGTGGTGAACATGATCAACGACCCCGGCGCCAACAAGCAGACCGGGCCGGGTATGCGGCCGCAGGAACGAATCTACGTCGCCAACTTCAAGGATTTCCGGTTCGGGCAGGTGTTCTATCCGACGCGCGGCGTGCTCGCCTGGTACGACCGTGAAACCCGCGAGTTCCATACCCTGCCGGGAGCCAACGATCCGCGCTACGTCCAGTGCGGCGCCTTCTGGAGTCCCGACGGCAAGTATCTGGTCTTCTCGCGCGCCGAGGCGAAAGAGCCTTTCCCCGAGGGCTCGACGGTGGCGCAATTCGCCAACGATCCGAACGAGACGCAGATTCAGTACGACCTCTATCGCATCCCCTTCAACGAAGGGCGGGGCGGCGTGGCCGAGCCCATCGCCGGCGCCTCGCAAAACGGCTTCAGCAACAGTTTTCCCAAGGTCTCGCCGGATGGCCGCTGGATCGTTTTCGTCCGGTGCCGCAACGGCCTGCTGATGCGCCCCGACAGCCGGCTCTTTATCGTGCCATTCAACGGCGGCAAGGCGCGCCTGATGAAGTGCAACACGCCGCTGATGAACTCCTGGCACAGCTTCTCACCCAACGGCCGCTGGATGGTGTTTTCCTCGAAGGCCCGCTCGCCGTACACCCAGATGTACCTGACGCACATCGACAAGGACGGCAACGACACTCCGCCGGTCCTGATCGAGAATGCAACCGCTGCCAATCGCGCCGTCAACATCCCCGAGTTCGTCAACATCCCATTGGACGGCCTCGAGAGAATCGACCACCCCGCGACCGACTATTACCGCGTCTTCGACCGCGCCTGGGATCTGGCCGACAAGAAGCTCTATGCCCAAGCTGTGCCCGAATGGCGCAAGGCCATTGAACTGAACCCCGAGGAGGCGCGTCCGCACTTCCAGCTCGGCCTCGCCCTGGGCGAACTGGGCCAGGTCAATGACGAGATCGCCGAGTATCGCCAGGCCCTCCGGATGGATCCCAATTCCGCCCTCACCTATACCAATCTCGCTATCGCCTTGCAGGGCCAGGGAAAACTCGGCGAGGCGATCGAGGCCTATCGCAAGTCCATTGAACTGGAGCCGCATAACGCCAAAGTGCGCAGTAACCTGGCTGTCGCGCTCCTCGAAGACGGCCGCACCGAGGAAGGCATTGAACTGTGCCAGGCGGCGCTGGCTGACGACCCGCAGGACGGCGACGCCCGCAACGCCCTCGGCATCGTGCTGGCTCGCCAAGGCGATCTCGAACACGCCCTCATCCACCTCGAAGCCGCCGTTGCCATCGCGCCCAGCTCGGTGGACTATCAGTTCAATCTCGGCCGCGTTCTGGCCGCGGCGCGCCGATTCGGCGATGCGATTCCGCACTTGAAAGCCGCCTCGGAATTGACGGGCGGGCGGGAGCCGGTTATTCTCGATACGCTCGCCGCGGCGTACGGCGAAGTGCGCCAGTTTCGCGAGGCTGCCGAGGTCGCCCGCCGTGCCTTGGCCGAGGCGCAGCGGCAGAACAACCGCGATCTGGTCCAGGAGCTGACCGATATGGTTGCGCACTTCGAGTCGGAAGCCGCCAAGTAGACGGCGCGTGTGTCGCGGCGCGCCTGTCGGGCCCCGGCGCGCCGGTCTTTGATATCCTGGATACCGCATGCCATCCAAAGTCACCGTGTTCAGCAATGGCCCGATTCGCATCGAAGGTGAATTCGAGATCGTGGACCCCGACGGCAACAGCTTCGGGCTCGCCGGCCGCACCACCATCGGGCTGTGCCGCTGCGGCCATTCGGCCAACAAGCCGTTTTGCGACGGCGCGCACAAAACCTCCGGCTTCACCGACGCTGTGGTAGCGCGCGAATTGCCGCCCCCCAAGCCCAAGGTGTGACCGGCGCCTTTTCCGCAGGCCACCGTTTGCAAGGCCATGAAGCTGATATTGCCCGTCACCGCTTGCTTCTGTTTCGGCGCCGCATTCCATCTTGACGGCCAGGCGCTCCAGGTCGACCCGAATCGCGTGATGGTGGATCAACCGGCCACCGTTCGCGCCAGCGGGCTTCAGCCGAACGAGCGCGTAACCATCCGCGCTGAGTTGGTGGATGGGGCCGACGAGCGTTGGACTGCTCAGGCAGACTTCGCCACCGACGCACAAGGCAGCATCGATTCTTCCCGGCAGGCGCCCATCGCCGGCTCCTACAAAGAAGTTTCCGCCATGGGTTTGGTCTGGTCCATGATGCCGCGTGCGGGGAAAGAGAGCCGCTATCGGCCGCCGAAGGACTACGCGCCGCAGACCATCGAATTCCAACTGGTCCGCAAAGGCGAGCAGCTTGCCACCGCGCGCCTGGAGCAGGTGACTTTCGCCGAAGGCGTGCAGCGCATTCCGGTGCACGATGGCGATCTGCGCGGCGTGCTTTTCCTGCCGCCGGGCAACGCGCGCCATCCCGGCGTGCTGGTTGTGGGCGGATCGGAGGGAGGCTATCCGGGCCACCGCGCCGCGTGGCTCGCCTCGCACGGGTATGCCGCGCTGGCGCTGGCCTACTTTCACTATGAGGATCTGCCGGAAATGCTGGCCGGCATTCCGCTCGAATACTTCGGCCGCGCGCTGAGCTGGATGGCCCAGCGGCCGGAGATCATGGCCGACCGCGTGGCCGTGATGGGCACCTCACGGGGCGGCGAGCTGGCGCTGCAACTCGGCTCCATGTACCCGCGCATCGGAGCCGTGGTGGCGTATGCGCCGTCCAACGTCCGGTATCCCGCGTGTTGCGGCATCCCTCCGGTTCCTTACGCATGGACCTGGGAGGCGAAGCCGCTGGCCTTTCAACGGATCCGCGAATCGCCGCAGCCGGAGGCCGTCATCGCCGTGGAGCATACGCAGGGACCGCTGCTGTTGATTTCCGGCGAGGCGGACGGAGTTTGGCCGTCATCATCGATGGCGGATTCCGTGGTCAGCCGACTCCACCGCCATAGCTTCGCGTTCAGCGTCGAGCATCTGAGGTATCCGCATGCCGGCCACGCCGCGGGCCGGCCCGAAATCGTTCCCGCCTGGCTGGGAACGGGCAAGCAACCCATCTCCGGCGCCGAAATGAACCCCGGCGGCACACCAAGAGGCAACGCCGAATCTTCCCTCGACGCCATCCCCAAGGTGCTGGATTTCCTGCAAAAAAACCTGCCGCAGAAGTAAAGTGGCGCAGGCCCCCGGGCCTGCGAACTGTTGCTGGCGAGTCACCAGAGTGAACCATGCCTTCCCTTCTACGCCTCCCCTGACTCGTGGTATTCCCGCTGGTAGGACATCTGGTATGATAGAAAGTAGTAAAATGAAGACAGCGATTTCGATAGATGATCGCCTGTTGCGGGAAGCGGACGAGACCGCGCGGCTGATGGGGCTGAGCCGCAGCCGGCTTTTCGCGCTGGCAATCGGCAGTTTCCTCGGACAACGGCGGCGGGAACAGATGCTGCTTCGGCTGAACGAGGTCTATGCAAGCGGCGTGGAACCGGGGGAAGAACCATTGCTGAAGGAGATCAAGGCCAAAGTGCGCCGGTCGGCGAAGGATCGCTGGTGACCGAGATTCGGCAGGGTCAAGTGTACTGGCTTGACTTTGGGCCTGCCGCCGGCTCGGCCGCGGCCGACCGGCATCCTTGCGTGGTTGTCCAGAACGATATTTTCAACCGGAGTGCGATTCGAACCAGCGTCGTGTGCCTGATCACCTCGAATCTGAGCAGGGCGAACGCGCCGGGCAACGTGCTTCTGAGGAAAGGCGAGGCCAACCTTCCCAAGGCAAGCGTAGTGAATGTGTCCCAGATCCTCACGGTAGACAAAGCGGAACTCGTGGAATTGACCGGCAAGCTGAGTGGCGCAGCGGCCGGTGCCGTCCGCGACGGATTGCAGATGCTATTTGAGAGGCTGTGAGCAAATTCGGTGAGAATTCGGGTTATCGGCAGTGGTTTCCCGGTCCACGTCCGCGAAGGAGGGCAACCGGGTATATTGAAAGAGATCTCGTGAGCAGGGTTACTAAAACACGGGTCTATTGTCGTTTCATCGGAATCGCGCTCCTGCCCGGCTGTGCTAATGCGTCAGCCGAGACCGCCCCCCAGCTTGCCGCCGCAGCGGCGCAAAACGAAATTCCCGTGTACGCACGCTTCATTCGTACTTCATCCACCGGCGCGGCCGGTACCAACGGGATCGGTGCGACCGGCGCTAACAGCGTGGGCCTCGACTTGGGCACCGCCTCCAACGAGCGCGCTTTCGAGGCCAACGATGCCAGCGGTCCTATGCGAGGCCTGATGATGGCTGAATCTCCGCTGAGTGCGCTGAAATTCCAGGTGGACAGCATCGCCGGAACGTATCGGGCCCGCGCCAGAATCGTCGTGCTGGTGCGGAATTCGAAGGGTGATCGAGTATGGAGCGGCCAGAAGGATCTCGATGTTCGCGGCCCGGCTCGCGGCCTGGACCTGAGGCGTCAGGGTAGCCTGCTGTTTCTGCGGAGCATAATGGTGCCCGGCCATGACCGCTTCATGATCGACGCCAAAGTCGAGGACTTGCTGACGGGGACCTCAGGCTCCATCCAGACTCTACTGCAGGGGGGCTCTGGCGCGCCGGGTCTGATGGCGAGCGATGCGCTGTTCGTGCGTTCATTCGATCCTTCCGCCGATAGGTTCGAGGCCGACCAGGGTTTCAGCTATGAGGGCAAGGCCTTGGCGCCTGTCCTCAATCCTGTTTTCCAGAGTGGGCAGGAGATCAATCTCGAGCTCTACCTGGTGCTCTACCCGGATATCCATGGCGCTTCGCCACAAATGAGCCTGGAGATTACTCGGGATGGTCAGGTGGTGGTCCGAATGCCGTTGCTGTTTAAGAGCCAGATCCTCGATCCGTCGCGGGATGCCAAGACTAGCGAGGCCCCCGGCAAGACAATCGCGATCTATGGCGCCCAGACGCGCGAGTTTCCCTATCTGGCCGACATCAAGGGCAGCCCGCTCGCTGCCGGCAGCTATGACGCCATCGTCACTATCCGCCAAGGCAAAAGCGTGATTACCCGTAACGTGCCATTTCGCGTGCTTGGGGACACTCCTGAGGCGGCGCCAGCGCCCCCGGGTCAACCGCATTAGACCGAGCTGGCGGATGTGGAAGACGTAGTGGCGTTGCGACGAAACCGGCAGGATCGGGTCAGTTGGGCGATGTTAATCGTGAACAGCACGCCCCAAACCGCGGTGGCGCACCCGAGCCTGGTGGGTCACCGCCTGTAACAGCGGTGCACCGGTAACTCCCCGCCTCACTTCCTACACCGCGTGCCTTCGCGTCCTGCCGAGCAGCTCCTCTGCCCGTTCGAGCGCTCTCCGTTCAGCCTCTTCGCGCGTGCTTCCGGTGGCGCGCGCCAGCGCCGCGCCCGGCGATACGTTGTCGGCTTTGGCGTGCCACTGGATTCCCAGCCGGTAGCTGGCCACATTCACTGGCCAGCCCGCCAGCTCCAGCCGCCGCTCCGCGTATCCCTCCGCGTTCATCCTCGCGCTCCCGCTGCCTTGGCCGTGGCTCCGCGCTCTACGCCGGCGCCCACCAGGTTGCCCCACTCGGTCCACGAGCCGTCGTAGTTCTTCACGTCGCGGAAGCCGAGCAGGTATTTCAGCACGAACCAGGTATGGCTCGATCGTTCGCCGATGCGGCAGTAGGCGATCACCGGCTTGGAGCCGTCCACGCCCTCGCTCGCGTACAACTGGCGCAGTTCGTCGGCCGATTTGAACGTGCCGTCGTCGTTCGCGGCCTTCGCCCACGGAATGCTGCGCGCGCCCGGCACGTGGCCGCCGCGCTGGCACGTCTCGGGCAGCCCGGGGGGCGCCAGAATCTCGCCCGTGAACTCCTGCGGGCTGCGCACGTCCACCAGCGCCGCCGCGCCTTGCGCCGAAGCCGCTTGCACCTGCGGCAGAAACGCCCGCAAGGAGACGTCCGGCTCCTTCGCCGTGTAATTGGTGGACTTCACCTTGGGCGCCTCCGTCGATAGCTCGCGGCCCTCGGAGAGCCATTTCTTGCGCCCGCCATTCATCAGCCGCACGTCGCGATGGCCGTAGATCTTGGCCTGCCACAGCGCCCACGCCGCGAACCAGTTGTTGTTATCGCCGTAAATGATCAGCGCCGTGTCCGGCGTCACGCCGGAGCGCTCCATCAGCTCCTCAAACTGCTGCCGGGAAAGTATGTCGCGCCGCACGGTGTCGCACAGCTCGGTGTTCCATGCCCAGGCAATCGCGCCCGGTACGTGTCCTTCGTCGTAGGCCTTGGTATCGACGTCCACCTCCACGATGCGAACGCCCTCGTCTTTTGCGTGTTTGGCGACCCAGTCGGTAGTCACCAGCGTTTCCGGATTGGCATACTCGGCCATGGGAAACCTCCTCTCCAAGAAATCTACCGTAATTATATCGGAATTCTTGAGATGCCTGCCGGCGAAACCGCGCGCTACCATGAAATCGTCATGTTTATGCGCGCGCTGGTGCGTTTCACCGGAATCCTCAGGCCGGGCTTCGACCCGCGCCTGGGTACAGCCCTGTTGGGCCTCGTCTCAGTTGGCGTTCTGTTTTCGCAACCGGCCCCGGACGCCTCCGCGATCGCGCGAAAGGCGCTCGACCTTCTGCTGGCGCAGAATTATCCCGAGTTCTCCGCGCTCGCGTCGCCGCAGCTCAAAGCCAACATGAACGAGCAGGCTTTCGGCAGACTGGGCGCACAGATCAAGGGTTGGGGCGCAGTCGACAAGATTGGCGATCCGATGGTCGAGGAAATGGGCCCCACCAAGGTGGTCACCATCCCGGTTTCTTTCGCCGACAAGAGCATCAAAGCCCGTTTCGCCATCAACGTTTCCGGGCAGGTCGCGGTGATGTACCTGATGCCCGGCGAAACCGAGTGGACGCGCCCGGCCTACAGCAAGCCGGATTCGTTCGCCGAGCACGCCGTGACTTTCGGCGACGAATGGAAGCTGCCCGGCACGCTGGCTGTGCCCAAAGGCGCCGGCCCGTTTCCGGCCGTGCTGCTGGTGCAGGATTTCGGACCGAAGGACCGCGACGATTCGCACGCCGTCATCACCAAGCCGTTCCGCGATCTTTCCGACGGCCTGGCCTCGCGCGGCGTGGTCGTGCTGCGTTATGAAAAGCGCATTCGGCAATATGCCGAGCGCATGTCCGGCAAGCCATACACGGCCGACGACGAAACGGTGGACGATGCGGTAGCCGCGCTGGCTTTTCTGCGCGCGCAATCCATGGTCGATCCCAAGCGGGTCTACCTGGTGGGCCACGGCTTGGGCGGCTACCTGGCGCCGCGCATCGCCGCCGAAGACGGCAAACTGGCCGGCATGGTCGTAATGGCGGCCAACCAGCGGCCGCTCGAGGATTTGATGCTGGACCAACTGCAGACGCTCCTTTCCAGCCGGCAGAATCAGTCGCAAGGGAACGGCCAGGGACAAACCGACGTGGCCAAGGAAATGGCGCAAGCCAAAAAGACCGCGGAGCGAATCAAGAATCTGGAACCAAACGACGCCGACGCGCCGGCGATCTTCGGACTGCCCGCCGCTTACTGGCTGGACCTCAAGGGCTACGGCCCCGCGGCCGAAGCCAAGAAACTGTCCATCCCGATTCTCATCCTGTATGGCGAGCGCGATTTCCAGGTGCCGAAAGTCGATTTCGATCTGTGGAAGAGCGGGCTCGCCGGCCGCGCGAACACAACCGCCCGAAGTTATCCCACACTGAATCACGCGTTCGTCGCCGGCTCCGGCCCCAGCACCGAGAAGGAGTACGAAAAGCCCGGCCACGTGGCTCCCGAAGTGGTGGACGACATCGCCAAGTTCATGGGGAAATAGCCTTGGCGCAGGCTGTCGGGCCTGCTGAGCCGAGAGTCATCTCGGCTTTTCTTGACCCGCGCGCACGGCCTGGCCTGCTCCCCTGCATCCATACAGCGAGTCAATACAATAAGAGGTTATGATTTCCGCGCTTCCGATTGCCGGCGGCTCCGTGGCGTGTGGCGTGGGCGCGATGGCGTGGGCGGTGCGCGGGCGGGCCTCGGCGGTGTTCGGTCCTTCGGTTTGGCGGGGGCCGCGCGAGCGGCGGGCGGTCGCGTTGACCTTCGATGACGGTCCCAGCGAGGACACGCCTCGCATTCTGGAGATTCTTGGGGCGCATGGCGCGGCGGCCACGTTCTTCCCGTGCGGCGCCAATGTGGCGCGGCTGCCGGCGGTCGCGCGCGCGGTGGCGGAAGCCGGCCACGAGATCGGCAACCACGGCTACAACCACCCGATGTGCTGCTTCCGTTCCGCCAAATTCATCGCAGCCGACATGGAGCGCGCGCAACAGGTTATCCTGGAGCACACCGGGGCGCGGCCGGTTTGGTTTCGCGCGCCCTATGGCGTCCGCTGGTTCGGCATCGGGCGCGCGCAGCGGCGGCTTGGCCTGCGGGGCGTGATGTGGACTGCAATGGGCTATGATTGGAATTCGAGGGCGGAGGCCATCGTCGAACGGATGGCGGGGCGCGTCTCCAACGGCGCGATCCTGTGCCTGCACGATGGCCGCGAACTCCGCGCGCGGCCGGATATCGGCGCCACCATCGAGGCCGTGCGCCGCCTGCTTCCCCTATTGCTGGGGCAGGGTTATAAATTGGAAACGGTAAGCCAACTTCTATGTCCGACGACTTGATTGAACGGGTTCGCAAATCGATCGCATCCTCCAAACGGATTCCCCTGGAGACGGTCACCATCGACAGCGATTTTCAGCAACTGGGGATCGATTCGATGGACGCGGTGGAGATTCTGTTCGCGCTCGAGAACGAATTCGACATCAACATTCCCGACGACGAAGTGCGCAGCGTCCGTGGCGTGCGCGACATGTGCGTGGGTGTGGAGAAATTGCTGGCGGCCAAAGCGGCCGCGGCGGAAACCCAGGCCGGCCAGTAAGGGATGCGCCGCGTCGCCATCACCGGGCTGGGCGCCATCTGCGCGCTCGGCCGGACCACCGCCGAAGTGGCCGAATCGCTGCGCCAGGGCCGTTCCGGCATCGCGCCGATTGAATCCACCGACGCCTCGCAACTGCGTTTTCGCAACGGCGCCGAGGTGCGCGGCTACAGCCACCAGGGCTATTTCGACGACCGCCGCGCCGACTTCATCGACCGCTTCGCGCAGTTCGCCGTGATCGCCGCGCGCGAAGCCGTCTCCTGCGCGGCGGTCGATTGGACGCCGGAGCTGCGCGAGACCGCGGCCATCATCACCGGCTCCTGCGTGGGCGGGCAGAGCACCGAGGACGTCGGCTTCCACGATGTCTACAAGATGGGCCTGAACCGCGTGCACCCGCTTACCATTCCCAAGACCATGGCCAACGCGGGGGCCAGCCACATCTCGATGGAGTTCGGCATCACCGGCCCCGCCTACACCATATCGACCGCGTGCTCGTCGGCCGGCCACGCCATCGGTCAGGCCTTCTGGATGGTGCGCAACGGCATGACCGATCTGGCGCTGGCTGGCGGCAGCGAAGCGCCGTTCAGCTTCGGCATTCTCAAGGCGTGGGAGGCCATGCGCGTGGTGTCGCCCGAAACCTGCCGGCCGTTTTCCAAGGACCGCCGCGGCATGATACTGGGCGAAGGCGCGGCCATGCTGGTGCTGGAACCGCTCGAGGCCGCGCTCGCCCGCGGAGCCACCGTTCACGCCGAGATCGCCGGCTTTGGCATGTCGGCCGACGCCTGCCACATCACGCAGCCTTCCGCCGATGGCGCGGCCAAGGCCATGCGCGCGGCCTTGCGCGACGCCGGCCTGGCGCCGGAGGCGATCGGCTACGTCAATGCCCACGGCACCGGCACGCTGGCCAACGATGCCACCGAAACCGCCGCGCTGAAAGCCGTGTTCGGCGCGCACTCGGGCAAGCTGGCGATCAGCTCCACCAAATCCATGCACGGCCACGCGCTCGGCGCAGCCGCGGCTCTGGAATGCGTCGCCACCGTGCTGGCGCTGCGCGACGGCGTGCTGCCGCCCACCGCCAATTACAACCTGCCCGACCCGGATTGCGACCTCGACGTGATCCCCAACCACGCCCGCCAGGCACAAGTGGAGTGGGCCATTTCGAATTCCTTCGCCTTCGGCGGTCTGAACGCAGTGCTGGTGCTGCGCAAGGCCTGAACGCGGGGGCGAGCCCGTATTCGCTGCATATGCAGGTCAGCGCGGCTACTCGATCCCGCCTTGCGTCTGCCAAATCATGCGCAGCCCGCGGTTGAGGCGCAGGCTGCCGCCATTAACGCGAAACACGCCGAAGCGCGGGGCGGAGGCGTCAATGTCAAAGCCGGCGGCGGCTGCGGCGTGCGGCGGAGCCGCGGCTCCGGAATTCCCGCTCCACCTGCCAGAACCGGACGAAGGCGGGGCATGGCCTGGCGGCTCGCCAGCCTGTGGCTCAAGACGTGGGCCAATCAGCCGGGCGCTGAACCGGGCGCGTTGGCCGCCAAAAGCCAGGGAGGAAAACTCCAGGCTCACGCTGAAGTACTTCTCCGGTTCGTAATATTCCTCCAGGCCGCGGATTCGGCCGGACACCGTGGCGCCTTTCGGTATGGATACTCCGGCCGCGTGGATGGGGCGAGTGAGCCGCGCAGCAATCGGGTCACCGATGGCGGATGCCTCGTACGTGATCGGCGTCTCGAGCTCCAGGTCCAGCGAGATCCCCGCAGGGAGTTCGATCTCCGCCGCTTTCTCCTGTTGGACAGGCGCGCCCTCGTGCACCGTATCGAAAGAGATGGACGACTGGCTGGTGTATTGCCGGCAAGCCGAAAAACGGGTGAGGTTGTGATTCTCGTTGCCGTGCAGATCGGTCATGGTCAGTTCGTCATCCCGCGGCAGCAGGAAATCGCCCGAGCCGACGCGAGTCCGTCCGTAGCGAATGGTCTCCGAAGCAGCCGCCACGGGCACCGCGATCTCCTCCGCATGCACCTCCAGCATCATGACGTCCGATTCGTCCGCATCGATACAGATGGATCCCGCATAGGCCGAAGTGGCGCTGCGCTCGCCGACCATGATCTGGTAGCCGCTCGAGAGCAGTGGCACGCTGAAGATATACCGGGATCCGCGCCGGTTCTCCACCAGGCACGCGCCATCATATGTGAAAGCCGGCGCTGAACGGCCGAAAAGACTACCCACCCAACCGCCAAAGCCGCCGATTGCGACGGCGGCGCCGGCTTGCCGGGGAAGTTGCTGGAGCAAGTCCGCCGCGAAGTGGTCCGAGCCCGGCCAGGCAAACATCTCGTTGGTCCCGATGAATGCCACGTCGAGGTGAATCCGGTCGCGAAACAAGAGCTTCTTCTTATCCGGGAGGCGGACCGAGCGCTCGATGGTTTCGAGACAGGTGTAGTTCGGAAGCCGCTCGATGTTTTCCGCCATCCTATGCCTGGCCCTTTGAACCAGCGCCAGCTCTGGGCTCGGTGGCGGCGCTTGCGCGGACGATGCGGTAACCGCGGGCAACAACAGGAAGCACGACGGGAAAAGCAGGGCTGTCCGCTGCATGATTATTCCGATCGTCACCGCGCCTCTCTTCAGCCCACCTCAATATAGCGCAACTCGATCCGGGAGGAAACGCTCTCGCCGCCGCCCGCAATTGGCGGTCTTGCCGGCGGGTCGAAACGCTATAATTCTAACAAGCGGGCCGGCCGCGCCTGCTCCCCAGACCCGCGCCGCCGGGTTCCCGTGGAAGGAGAGCGTTGTGCGCTGGTGGCCCTTTTTTCTTATCATCACCGCGCTGGCCGGGCAAACGCAGCCGGCCGAAGTTGCCGCCCGCGAAGAGAAACCCGCCTTTCAATCGAATGTGAACCTGGTGCGCGTGCCCGCAGTGGTCCGCGACAAACAGGGACACGCCATCGGTGGATTCCAAAAGCAGGATTTTCAGCTCACCGATCAAGGCCGGCCGCAGGAGATTGCGCAGTTCGCCATCGAGGGCGGCGCCGTCCCCAAACCGGCTGGGCAGCAGACCAAGTCGGAAACGCCGGACGCGCCGGCCGCCGCGGGCTCCACGCCGGCCGCCGCGGCCTCCACGCCGGCTGCGCGCGCCCGCTTCGTCGCATATGTTTTCGACGACCTCTATCTCACAACCGAAGAGCTACTGAAAGCCCGCAAGGCTGCGTTGAAACATATCGAACCCGGAATCGCTCCGCAGGAACGCATTGCCTTGTTCACGCTCTCCGGCAATGTGTCGCTAGAATTCACCGATGACGTGGCGAAGTTCCGCGAGAAGCTGACGAAGGTCAAGAGTATCCCGCCTCAGCCGCACCAGCCTCAAGCCAGTTTCTACCTGGCGGACCAGTTCGTGAACCTCCACGATAAGGAGGCGCTGGCGGCGCAAGTCGACGTGACTATGCAGTATCTGCAATTGCCCCCCGAGCTCAGAGGGCAAGCCGTGGCGACCGCCGAGGACACTCTCCGCGAAGTTGCCATCGAAGGCTGGGCCAAAGCCACCAACTCCCTCCGCACGCTTAACGATATCATTCGGTCGCTCGCCGCCATGCCGGGTGATCGAATCGTCATTCTCGCATCGCCCGGCATGTATCTTCCCGGCGACCTGCAGAAGGGCCTCAGCGCGACGATCGACCGCGCCACCCGCTCAGGCGTCGTCATCAACACGCTCGACGTTCGCGGCGTCTACACGAACGAGCCTAACCGGATTGATCTTCGCTCTACGGCCCAGGGTGGCGAGCAGACTCAAATGCGCATGGCCCGGTACGAGAGCACCGCCGGCATGGCCCAGGGGATGGTCTTGAGCGACCTGGCCCATTCGACCGGTGGCACCGCCGTCGACGACAACGATCTGCTGGGCGGATTCAACCGCCTGGCTAACGCGCCCGAGTACGTCTATTATTTGGGCTACTATCCGCAAGACCTCAAGCCAGACGGGAGATTCCATGAGATCAAGGTGACACTGGCTAACGGCAACGGCCTCTCGATTCAGGCGCGCAGGGGTTACTGGGCGCCACCCGATGCGCCAAAGCCGTGAAAAGCAAAGAATCGTCACCGCGCTTAAGCCGTGAGCTAGAATGATAGGATCTGTGGCGCCGGGCATGAACCGCCAGGGTGGCCAACCCGGAATGCAATTCGATCCGGTGGTCATGTGTACGGTGACGCCATGGCCCATACGATCCTCTCCGTAGACGGTGATGCTGCGATTCGCGGCGCCCGCAACGAAGCCCTCCGTGATGCGGGATTCGAGGTCATCGAAGCTGTCACCGGGACGGATGCGCTGCAACTGGCGTCCGAAAAAAAGCCTGCACTCGTCGTTCTTGCCGTTGAATTGCCCGGCATGGACGGCTTTGCGGTCGCGAAACGGCTAAAGTCCGATCCGCGGACCGCAGCCATTCCGGTGCTCCACATCTCGCGCCATGGCGAACCCGGCCGCGACTACCCGGAATCGCTGAAAAGCGGGGCGGAAGCGTATTTGCAGTCGCCGGTCGAGCCGGCGGTCCTCATCGCCGTGGTCACAGCGTTGATCCAGGCACACTCCGGCGCGGCCGGCCGGGAGGGGGCCGAGGCGGCGCTTCGATCCCGCGAGGAAAAGCTTCGACTGACGTTGGATGCCGCGGGCATAGGCACGTTCGAGCACTACATGACGACTCACGAGTCTTTCTGGGACCGGGGAGCCAAAGCCGTCTGGGGGCTGCCGCCCGATGCGGATATCGTGTATCCGCAACTGCTCGAACGGGTCCATCCCGAAGACCGAACACGGATTCACGAGTACCTGGAAAAAGCCGCCAGGACCGAATCGCAGGAGCTAGTAGCAGCCGAATACCGCGTCATTTGGCCGGACGGCGAGGTTCACTGGGTCTTGGGCGCGAGCCGTACCTTCTTTGAAGGTGAGGGCGAACAACGGCATGCCGCCCGAATGATCGGCTTCCACCGGGACATCACCGAAAGCAAGCGGGCCGAGGAGGCGCTCCGGGAAAGCGAGGGGCGGCTGCGGCTGTTCGTCGATCATGCCCCGGCCGCCATCGCGATGTTTGACCTGCAGATGCGATACCAGGCGGCAAGCCGGAGATGGATGGCCGACTATTCGCTCGGCGAGCAGGATCTCATCGGCCGCAGTCACTACGACGTGTTTCCGGAAATACCCGAGCGGTGGAAAGAGATACACCGCCGTTGCCTGGCCGGCGCAGTGGAAAAATGCGACGAAGAACCTTTCCCTCGCGCCAATGGGATGCTGGACTGGATTCGCTGGGAAATCCATCCCTGGCACCACGCAAAAGGCGATATCGGGGGCATCATCATCTTCAGCGAGCAGATCACCGGCCGCAAACGCGCCGAGGATGCGCTGCGCGAGAGCGAGCAGCGTTTCCGCGCGCTGGTAACCGCCAGCTCGGATGCCGTGTATCGTATGAATCCGGATTGGAGCGAGATGCGGCAACTCCGCGGCCAGGACTTTATCGCCGACACGGAAACGCCAAGCGGCACCTGGCTTCGGCGATACATTCACCCGGACGATCAGGCGGGCGTGATGGCCGCCATCGGCGAAGCGATCCGGACCAAGAGCATCTTCGAGCTGGAACACCGGGTCTGGCGCGTGGATGGCACGCTGGGCTGGACGTTCTCGCGCGCGATCCCGCTACAGGATGCGAACGGCGAAATCACCGAATGGCTCGGCGCCGCGAGCGATATCACCGAACGCAAGCAAGCCGAAGAGGCGTTGCGTCAGAGCGAGAGGATGTACCGTGGCATTGGCGAGTCGATCGACTATGGCGTGTGGGTGTGCGATCCCGATGGCAGGACCACATACGCCAGCGAGTCGTTCCTGAAGCTGGTGGGGTTGACCCTGGAGCAGTGTTCCAACTTCGGGTGGGGAGAAGTGCTGCACCCCGACGATGCCGAACGGACGATCGCCGCCTGGAAGGAGTGCGTCCGGACGGAAGGACGGTGGGATATCGAGCATCGCTTCCGCGGCGTGGATGGAAGGTGGCATCCGGTTCTGGCTCGCGGCGTACCCGTCCGCGACGAGCGGGGGCGGATCGCCTGCTGGGCGGGCATCAACCTCGACATCGGCGGATTGAAGCAGATCGAGGATTCCCTGCGCGAAAGCGACATCCGGGAGCGGGCGCGGGCGGTGGAGCTGAAAGCGCTCATGGATGCGGCCCCGGCCGCTATTTTCGTGGCTCACGACCCCGCGTGCAGTTCCATGACCGGCAACCGCGCGGCTTACGATCTGCTGCGAATGCCTCCCGGCAGCAATCTCGCGAAGTGCCCGCCGGATGGTGAGCAGCCGGCGAACTTCCGGTTGATGAAGGACGGAAGCGAGCTTCCGCCGCCGGAGCTGCCGGTACGGAAGGCGGCATCCACCGGGCAACCGGTCCGGGACTACGAAATGGAAGTCGTGTTCGAGGACGGCGCCTCGGTGAACCTGCTGGGCGATGCCGTGCCGATGCTGGACGACGAGGGACGCCCGCGAGGCGCTGTGGGGGTCTTCGTCGACATCACCGGGCGCAAGCGCGCCGAGGCGCGCTTGCGGGAAGCTCAAAAGCTGGAGAGCCTGGGATTGCTGGCGGGCGGCGTCGCCCACGACTTCAACAACCTGCTGGTCGGCGTGATCGGCAACGCCAGCCTGGCACAGGAGATGCTTCCGCCGGATCACGCCGCCGCCGAACTGCTGGACGGAGTCATCAAGACCGGCCAGCAGGCCGCTCACCTTACCAGGCAGATGCTGGCTTACTCGGGCAAGGGTAAGTTTCTGGTCGAGGCGTTGAATCTCTCGGTCCTCATCCCCGAAATGGCAGGCCTCGTCCGCACGTCCGTTTCCAAGAAGATCGCGCTGCACCTCGATCTGGAAGAGGATCTGCCGCCGGTCGAAGCCGACCGGGGTCAGTTGCAGCAGGTGTTCATGAACCTGGCACTCAATGCGGCGGAAGCCATCGGCAGCCACGACGGCCTGATCACAATCAAGACCGGCGTCCAGGACGTGACCGAAGGGTATATGCGGCTCCACGCCGAGGCAGCGGAGCTGCGGCCGGGAAAATACGTTTATCTCGAAGTGCGCGATACCGGCTGCGGCATGGACGATGCCACCAGGGCCAGGATCTTCGATCCTTTCTTTTCCACCAAGTTCACCGGACGAGGGTTGGGGCTGGCGGCCGTTGCCGGCATCCTGCGCAGTCACAAAGGCGCGATCATGGTCGCCAGCGCACCCGGCAAAGGCAGTTGCTTCACGGTGTTGTTTCCAGCCGCGGCGCGAGCGGCCGAGGAGCGGCCAGCCGCGGCCAGCACTGCCGCGGTCCAGGGCTCCGGAGTGGTCCTCGTGGTGGATGATGAAAAACTAGTGCGCGACATGGTGAAAAAGGCCCTCGAACGCTACGGGTACACAGTTCTGCTGGCGGACGGCGGAGTGGCGGCCATCGACCTGCTCAAGCGGCACCCCGGCGATATCGCACTCGTAGTGCTGGATTTGAGCATGCCCCGCATGAGCGGCGAGGAGGCGCTTCCCGAACTCCGCAAGATCCGCCCTGAGGTCAAGGTCCTGGTATCGAGCGGCTACAGCGAGTCTGAGACGATGACGACGTTCAAAGGCCAGCGGGTTTCCGGCTTCATCCAGAAACCCTACACCGGGGCGGGCCTGGCGGAAAAAGTGAAACTCTGCCTCGGGTAAACCGGTAACGCCGGCGATCTTGTCGCCGGTGTTCTTTCCAAAACGCGAAAACCGTACCACCTACAGCGGCGGCTCCATCGGTAACACCAGCGGCGGTTCCAACAGGAAGTCGAGCTTGGACATCTCCGCGGCGGCGTGGCGCACGGCTTCTTCGGTGGTGGGTTCGAGCGTGATCACGAACGGCAGATCCAGCTTGTTCTCGTGCGGCAGTTGGAGCACGGCCTCGATGCCGATGTGCTTGGCGGCCAGGATGCCCGATAGCGCGGCGATGATACCCGGCTGGTCGACCACGCGGAACCGCACGTAATAGGAGCGGGTCTGCAACGTCACGGGGATGGGCTTGTATATGCCCAGGCGCTGGTGTGCAAACGGCGAAACGCGCGTGGGGCTGCCGCTCAGAATCTCGCGCGCCACCCGCATCAGGTCGCTCACCACGGCCACGCCGGTGGGTCTGGGACCCGCGCCGCGGCCGTAATAGAAGGTGTCCTCGCCGTAGGTCCCTTGCACCCAGATCGCGTTGTAGGAGTGGCGTACGCTCGCCAGGATGGCGGTCTGGGGTATCAGGGCGGGGCGCACCGACAGGATCAACCCCTCCGGCGTCTGGCGCGCCGCGCACAGCAATCGAATGGTGTGGCCGAGGCGGTGGGCGTACTGGAAATCCATCGGCGAGAGGCGGCGAATCCCTTCGGTGAAGATGTCCGCCGGCGTGATTTTCTCGCCGAACGCCAGCGCGGAAAGGATGGCCAGCTTCGAACGCGCGTCGAAGCCATCGATATCGTTGCTCGGATTGGCCTCGGCATACCCCAGCCGCTGCGCCTCGGCCAGCACCGTTTCGAGCGGCGAGCCGTGCTGCTCCATCTCGGTGAGGATGTAATTGCTGGTGCCGTTAAGGATGCCATAGAGCGCCACCACGCGGTCGCCGGAGATGCCTTCGCGCAGCACGGCGTGAATCGGAATCCCGCCCGCCACGCTGGCCTCCATGGCGACGTTGGTGCCGGCTTCGATGGCGCGCTCCCAAATTTCGGCGCCGCGCAACGCCATCAATTCCTTATTCGCGGTGACGATGGACTTCTTCGCCGCGATGGCAGCATGGATGACTTCCGCGGCGATGGTCGTCCCGCCGACCAATTCGACCACGATATCCAGGCCCGGATGTTCGATCAACCGCCGCCAGTCGTTGGTCTTGAAAACCGGTCCCAGCGATTCGGGAATCTGCTTGGAATCGATCAACAGATCGCAGACCGCCCCGACCCGCAGATGAAACCCGAGTTTGAGAGCGATCTGATCGGCGTTCTCCGCCAGTATCTGCAGCGTGCCCGTGCCGATGTTGCCCAGACCCACTATCCCAACGTTGACGTCTCGCATGAACCCGCATCATAACATCCAGTGGACGTCGCGCGATTGGGGGAGGGGCCCCTTTCCCAGTCTTCCATAGGCCGGCATCCCCCCTTGCAACCCGCGAATCCATGAACTATCGTGCGGAAGGCACCCTTTTAGGACAACTACAGATCGGAGCGGAGCTATGCCGTGGATATGTCCTTGCGGTAAGAGGAACGCCAATGACCGGGCGTCCTGTGAATCATGCGGAAACCAGCTTGCCGAGGTGCGAGAGACGGCGAAATTCATTTGGCCAGTACCACCCCACATGATGGATAGCGGCGAACGCCAGCCGGCCCAGGTCGTGAAGCGGAAGGCCAATCCCCTTACCCTTGCGCTGATCGGCCTGATTGTGTTGCTGGTATTAGTACTCGTGAGTGTCAGTAGCTCAGACAACCGACAGAAAACCGCCACAAGGGGACCGGCGGCGGCGCCAAACGCGGGCACTACTCCTACGCCCCAAAATCCGAATACGCCAGTCTCGGCGCAAGAAGCCGTGGTGAAGGAGTCGGCCGCCGCTGCTTTAACCCAACCAGAGCAACCATCTGTACCGGCGGACGAAGGGGCAGTCGTCTCGTTGTTGGAACAATGCAAGCGGCGCTACGATGCGGCTCCCAATGAATTCCAGAAATCTACCTTACGGCGCGAAAGGATGGCGGAACTGGGCCGGATCATGACCGGCCGCACGGCCGTTGGCTGGATCGGGACAATTGCAAAAATGGAGACGAACGGTAGTGGTAATGGAATTCTCGAAGTGCATCCGCCCGGCTACAACTGGATCACCATAGAAACTATGCCATTCGGCGGAACAACGATACCGGCCGGATCGGTGATGTACGAACAGGTATCCCGCTTATCAGTACGTAGTAAGGTGATTTTCAGCGGTGAATTCGTGGAGAGCAGCCGCGACTACCTGCAAGAACTGAGCCTCACGGAAGCCGGTTCTATGGATGAGCCGGAATTCTTGTTCAAATTCACGGAGATCCGCAGCGCCACGGCGGGCGATTCAAGACCAAAGGTGGAGGAAGCGCATAGCGAAGCTACCGAAGGAGTCATAAGGGAAGGCGGTCCTATTCCATTCGTGGGCTGCCCGTCTGACGGTCAAGTCGGCCCCCGTAATATCCCAAGTAGCAGCAGTCCGACCGTACCGGTGGATTTGCAGCTGACGCAACGTCTCGCCTACTACAAGGCGGACTTGGGGCCGGGCGTTCTTGCTCCGCGCGGCTGGTACTGCGTTGGAACTTACGGCTCCAGCGGTGACGCCCTGTATGTCAGTCCCGAACCTATCGCAGGTGACATAATTGTCGGCGCAAATGCCAGAGGCTTCATGGGCGCGGCAATCGAGATCTCCCGGTTGTACGGTGGAACATCGGGGAGGTTCGGTGTTGCACGGGTCATTGCGCGAGTCTTTCCCGCGCATAGGGCATTTGTGACCCGCGTCGTCGACGAGGGGATCGTACCAGCGGTCGATTTTCCCTTCGGCCCGTATCCACTAGACAAGTTGACCTACCGCGGCAATGAGATCGTTGAATACCAGACACCGGCCCGCGCGGAGGGGTTGGGGACAGATTCATGGCTGAAAAAAAACGACACTCCGATAGATGGGGCGGCGATCCTCGTGGGGGAGAATCCTGATTTGCTGTATGTGTGCGTCCGGCTTCCCGCCGATCTGAATGACCTCACGGCTCTCATCATCCGTCAAGCTGAACGCGAGGCTTCAGGCAAGTGACGGAAGTCCAAAATGGACAAACGGCCAATGCCCGGACACCGTTTCCACCGTGAGGTGAACACCAATGACTGCCGGTTGTCATGCAGTCGGTCCGTTGAGTGACAACAGCCAAAATCAGGACCGTTCTGAAAGCCGTTCTGCCACTCGGCGGGCTTCGGGTTCCCCGAGATTTGCCCCAACGACTTGTGTCCCGCTAACGTGCAATATTTGACCAGTGGAGGGGTGACCCCCAGATTCACCACGTCCGGCAGCAGATCGACGCCGGCAAGCGCCGCCAGGACGCTGCAGCTCTCCTGAACGTGGACCGCACCACCCTTGACCGGGCGCCTGCTGGTTTGATGCGGTTAATCCGCCGTATCGTTAGCCGCGGAGCGCCACCCTTGCAACGCCGCCGATGACGGTAATACTTCGGTGGTAATGTCGAGGAGACTGCCAACGCAGAGTTTTCTAGGCACGTCGAAACCGGGTTCTACAACAATTCGGAACTCTCTCTGATGTGCAAACCGTGAACGTTTTCGGAAGCGCCCAGTTTCACCCGAATAGTCGTCAGCGTCATAGTATTCGACCAACCCATATTCGAGCTGATTAACGCTATTGCTCTCATCCTTAGCCGCGCTAAGGACGCGGCAGAGAAATTCGTGGATGTTGGTTACAATGACGAACCAATCTCCAAGCCCAGTAACCTCATTGGGCACCAGTTCTCCATCGACCAGGTTTGTCACGGCAACCATGCAATACACATTGCATGATGCCGTTTTCCTAAGCCTAACCCGGACCACCCCGGCGAGGTCTTCTGGCTCGGCGGCGATCATACCGAGGTTTGCGTTACCCGTGTCAATTGTGAGCTTCCCGAGATGCTTCGGTTGGATAATTGTAGTGGTGCCCTCGAAGCTATCGCCTCTACCTGTCTCGGACTCCTCCAGCTTCACAAAGTCCGCTAGAGGCGTCATAAACAGCAGCCCATCGTGACGAAATTCCTCAAGATGTTGTTTCTGTCCAAACTTCAGGAGAAGATAAATTAGCCTTTGTTCCGGTTGATGCATTCTCTGTGGGGTCCAGACCGTTTCTTTAGAAATAACATATTCGCTCCAAGATGATGGCGGGTCGGGGCGAGCCCCGACCCGCAGAAGCTGACCGAGTATTTCTTGAGAGACGCGTGGCGGGCTACGTGTTTCCAGTTTTCTAAGGGCGCTGGTTCGGATAGGCCATAAGCTATTCACTATTGCTTTCCCAATAGATCATAAACTATTGGCGTTCGGGCCGACTGGAACGCGGCGCGGAGCCCGGCGCTTGGTGTGCTGCCAGATCCGCGAGGTCCGTCCCCCTACCCGATCTCCAGCCGCACCACCGTTTCCAGATGAAACGTCTGCGGGAACAGATCCACCAGCGTCATGGCGGCGATGCGGTATCCGCTCGCAGTCAGCGCCGCCAGGTCGCGCGCCAGCGTGGCGGGATCGCACGCCACAATCGCCAGGCGGCGCGGCTTGAGCGCGGCCAGCCGTTCCACCAGGGCTTTGCCGAGACCGGCGCGCGGAGGATCGGCCAGCACGAAGTCGGGCGGCCGCTCCAGTTTTGCGAGCACCGCCTCCGCCGTGGCCTGTTGCGCCTTTACGCCGGCGAGGCCGGCGCGCTCGGCGTTGAAGCGCAGATCGCGCACCGCGCCGCCGCCCGATTCGACCGCATTCACCCGCCGAAAGCGACGCCCCAAGGCGAGCGAAAACAGTCCCACCCCGGCGTAAAGGTCGAGCGCGGTTTCGCCCTCGGCGTCATCGAGCGCCGCTTCCACCAACCGGTCGGCCAGAAACCGGTTCACCTGGAAAAAGGAATTGCTGCTGACGCGGAAACGGCCGCCGTAATCGAGCGCGCCCTCCACCATCCCCGGAATGCGCTCGCCGCACCATTCGAAGAAGCGGCGCGCCACCGGCCGCTTGGTGTCGATGACGTTGATCTGCACGCGTTCTTCGTCGCTGAACACCTCGATCGTTTCCACAAACAGCGGCCAGCGCGACTCCTGCGCCATCTGGTTCAGGCTCGAAATGGCCTGGTTGATCTTGGGCGACGAAATGGGGCATTCGTCGATTGGGCACAGGCTGTGCGAGCGCGGTTCGCGATAGCCGATCTTGCGCTCCTCGACGTGCAACTGCGCGCGGTTGCGATATCCCCACGCGGGGCCCGTCACCACCGCGATCTCGGCCGGCGGCTCGATCTTCCCGATCCGCCGCAGCTCCTCCACCAGGATGGCTCGCTTGGCCTGCAACTGGTATTCGTACGGCGCGTGCTGATAGTGGCATCCGCCGCACCGGCCGAAAACCGCGCAGCCGGCGGCCACCCGCTCCGGCGCGGCTTCCAGCACTTCCAGCGTGCGCGCCTGCACCAACCCCGGCTTCTCGCTGCGCGCCGTGGCGCGGATGCGCTCGCCCGGCAGCACGAACGGCGCGAACACCACGCGCCCATCCAGACGCCCCAGCCCGTCGCCGCCGTACACCAGTTTTTCCACCCGCACTTCGAAATTGCTTACGATAGGATTTACTCCCGTACCTCTTACCATGAAAACACGAGTCTTCTCCGGCATGCAGCCAACCGGGAACCTGCACATCGGCAACTACCTGGGCGCGCTCAAGAATTGGGTGCGCATCCAGAACGACTATGAGTGCATCTTCTGCATCGTCGACTTGCACGCAGTGACGCTTTACCAGGATCCTGCCGCGCTGCGCCGCAAAATCGAAGAAACAGCCGCGCTCTACCTCGCTGCCGGTATCGACCCCACCACTTCTTCCATTATGGTGCAATCGGCGGTACCCGCGCACGCCGAGCTCGCCTGGATGCTCACCTGCGTCACGCCGGTCGGCTGGCTGGAGCGCATGACGCAGTTTAAAGCCAAGGCGGGCAAACAGGAATCGGTGGGCTCCGGCCTGCTGCAATATCCGGTGCTGATGGCCGCCGACATTTTGCTCTACCAGGCCGGCATCGTGCCGGTGGGCGAAGACCAGGCTCAGCACCTGGAGCTGACTCGCGATATCGCGCAGCGTTTCAATTCGCTCTATGGCGAAACCTTCGTGGTGCCCGGCACCAGCCTGCCGGCGGTCGGAGCGCGCATTATGGGCCTCGACGATCCCACCCAGAAGATGAGCAAATCGGCCGCCGGCCAGAACCACGCCGTGGCGTTGCTCGATCCGCCGGACACCATCCGCAAGACCATCATGCGCGCCACCACCGATTCCAACCCGGCCGTGGATTTCAACAGCGCCGGCCCCGGCGTGCTCAACCTGCTGGCGATTTACCAGGCCTTTTCCGGCGACACCGACGAAGGCATGAAGGCGCGCTTCACCGGCATGCGTTACGGCGATTTGAAAAAGCAGGTGGCCGCCATGACCATCGCGCACTTGGAACCCTTCCAGCAACGCTATCGCGAGATCGTCAACGAGCCAGGCTACCTGGCCAGCGTCCTGCGCCAGGGCGCCGCGCGCGTAGCCCCCATCGCCAACCAAACCGTCCAACTGGTGAAAGAACGCATGGGGCTATACGTAGAGCACGCCTAGCCGGCGAACGGTGGCAATCGCAGAGCCGGAGCTAGCAGCCGCTCCCGGCGCGCAGGCGAAGAGACGGTGCGGTCAGACCTAGGCCGTCCGCGTGGAGTAGTTGTTGCCGCTCGGGCAGCGAGTTTTCGCGCTCCGGCGCACTCGCCTACAACGGCACGTGCAAGGTTCCCACCATCCCGGACGGAACGTCCCGGAAACCCAGGCTGAACCCGGTTGTCCCCGGCGGCGTCTTCACTCGCGCACCCAGAACGAGACCCTGGTCCTGAATCTGGCGAAGCGCACTTTCGTTGAAACTCAACGGAATCGTCGTAAGCTGCTCGACCTTCCCCACCACCACCAGAAACTGCAGCGAGCCGGTCCACTTCCCATCCTTGGGTTCGAGCGTGATGTTGCGCGGGTCGATGGTCACAGCCGCCTTGTAGCCCCCCTCCACCGGTTCGAGATGCACGCTGAAGCCGATACCGGCCAGCGACACCGGATTCGCGATCGCCTCCGCGAGCGAAGGAGCCGCGACCGTGTCCCGCGCCGCCACATAGCCGGGCCGGTACCGCAACTTCACGCCTGGCCGCTTCACGGTTACTTCCAGCCGATGATAGGTGCCATCGAGATTGGCGGCCGGAAGCGAGAACGCCAGCGAGTAACTCGCCCGCGCGTCGCTGGCCGCCTCCTGAATCGCCGTGCTCAGATCGTTGATGTGGTGGAACGCCAGGCCGCCGGTCTCACCGGCCAGGGTTTCCAGCGTTTCGTAGTTGAAATCGGGCGCGAGGGCGGCCTTGGGCGGCTTATTCCGCTTCCCGCTCGAACTCCGGTCCGCCTGGAACGGCGCTGCCACGGTGACGCCCCGCGCGTCCACCGGATAAACTGCCACGTCGGCTTCATTCAAGGCCCGAATGGCGCGCGCAACATCGCTCTCAAACGACAGGCCCGTACCCGGCAACTCCGAAGGCAGCGACGCATTCGCAGCCGATGAAGCCGATTGAGAGTTGGCACCCGGGTTCGCGCCGCTGGTGCCGCCCGAGCCTGCCCCGCTTCCGGTTCCGCCGCCGAGCTGGCCCTGTCCGGTCGAGCGACTGGAGGACGTCCGCGCGTTGGGATTGCCTTGGGGAATGCTGTCCACCTTGTTGCGCAAGCCCAGTTGAATCGGGAACCCGCCCGAAATCCAAACCAGCGTCTTCCGGCCTGCAATGCCCTGCAAATGTCCGGCGATGGTTTTGAGAGCCGCCGCCGTGCGAGTCGCGCGCACCGTCTCGGCGTAATCGACATAGGGCTGGTTGGAAGACTTCATGAAGCTATCCCACAGTGCGGTGGTGGCCTGATCGCCCGTGAGCGAATGGGCCGAGGCAGGCGGCGCCGTGGAGGCCTCCACTTCCGGATTCACGCGATTCGAGTGCTTCGCGACAGCTTCCAGCATCGAAGCCATATCCTGCGAAAAATCGTGCAGCAGCGACAGCGAGTCGCCCAGCACGAAAACGGCGACCCGGCTGGCCGCCGGCAACCCACGCAAGTATCGGAGGAAGTCTTTCTTGGCCAGCTCCTGGTCGGAAAGTTGAGTATTCAATTCATCGAACAGAAATACGGTCACGGCCGAGATATTCGCTCCCGGCCTGTTGGTGAACGTCAACGCAGCCGGCGCACTGGAAACCGCCGTTGCCGCTCTGCTCGATTCCTCCAACGCAAGCAGCCCGATCTTCTGCTCCTGGCCGTTGTCGCGCAGCTCGAAATCGGCGCGGCTCAGGTCGTCAACCGGCTTTCCGCTCTTGTCCTTCACGACCACATTCACCAGGACGACGTGCGTCCCCGCGTGAATCACGGCCTGATCCGGCGTGGCTTGTGGAACCGCCCGAGACGGCAGCCCCAACAGCAGCGTCAGCAGCAAGCCATAAAGCCAAGCCGCAAGCGGGCGATGGGCGGGGAACGCTTTCGAAACTGATCGGCGGAAGCGGCGAATCTGCATACGGGCCTCCGGAACAGAGCTCATTTCGAAGTCTATATCATTTCCGCGGGAAACAAACGGAACAGACGGGGACTGGCGCAGCCGGTTCAAAACAGCGCGGAACAATCCGCAGGTGCACCGCAGTCGGCCGCCGGCCGGAAGCACGCCACCTGATGGTCGCGCCTCCGAACGGAGCCGCGACCATCGGGAGCGGTTCTTTCGATAGAACCGAATCCGCCGGTCGAAGACCTAGCCGCTGGAAGGTGGCAATCGCAGAGCCTTCGCCAGCACCTGGGCGATTCGTTCGCAGGCATGGCCATCGCCGTAGGGGTTGTGGACGCGGGTCATGCGTGTGTATTCCCGCTGGTCGTCCAGCAACCGCGTTGCCTCGGCGACGATCTGCCGCTCGTCGGTTCCCACCAGCTTCACCGTTCCGGCTTCCACCGCTTCCGGCCGCTCGGTTTTCTCGCGCAGCACTAGGACCGGCTTGCCGAGAGACGGCGCTTCCTCCTGAATGCCGCCCGAATCCGTGATGATCATCCAGCACCGGCGCATGAGGTCCACGAAAGGCACGTACGGCAACGGATCGAGCAGGACGATATTGGCGTGTCCGGAGAGCTGGCTGTGTGCGGGGCCGAGCACGTTGGGATTGCGATGCACCGGATAAACGAGCTGCACGTCGGGCCGCTCCGCCACCAGCGCGAGCGCCCGCATGGCCCGGTCGAAGCCCGGCCCGAAGTTTTCGCGGCGATGGCAGGTAACCAGCACCAGCCGCCTGGCGGGATCGAGCCAGGGCCAGGCGGGCGCCACGAGTTCGCCCCGTTCCAGCGCATCGCGCACCCAGAGCACCGCGTCGATTCCGGTATTGCCCGTGACGAAAATCTTTTCGGGCGCCACGCCTTCCCGCAAAAGGGCGGCTTCGGCGGCGCGCGTGGGGGCGAAATGAAACTCCGCGATGCGCGACGTGAGGACGCGGTTCATTTCCTCCGGGAACGGCTGCCGCATGTCGAGGGTGCGCAGGCCGGCTTCGACGTGCGCGACCGGCACATTGCGATAAAACGCGCCCAACGCGGCGGCGAAGGTAGTATTCGTGTCGCCCTGCACCACCACCAGGCGCGGCCGCTCGGCATCGAGCACCGTTTCGATGCCGGCCAGGATCCGCGCCGTGATGCCGCACAGCGTCTGGCCCGGCTGCATCAGGTCGAGATCGAAATCCGGGCGGACTCCGAAGGCCTCCAAACCAGAGTCCAACATGTCGCGGTGCTGCGCCGTCACCGCGACCCTTACCTGGAAGTCGTCCGGCTGCGAGCGCAACCGTTGAATCAGCGGGCAGAGCTTGATGGCCTCCGGCCGCGTCCCGAAAACAAAAAGAATCTTGCTCAAAGATCGAGTATAGCCGCGATTACCGGCGCGCTTCGATGCGGGTCGGCCGCCAGAGTGTTCCCGGCGGAACGAAAAACACCAGCACGGCCAGCAGTGCCGCGGCGTTCATCGCCACAAAAGTTCGAGCCGGCGAGGAGACCCGTTTCAAGAAAAAAGCGCGCGGCACGAACCGGTCCAGCACCGCCAGGGCCACCAGCATCAGCTCGTCGACGAGCAGGAAGTTCCGCCAGCGGGAATCGGTCAGCGCGAGCGTCGAGCCCAAGATCAGCAGGATTGCCCAGGGCAGCACCAGGCGGCCGAATTTGTAGGAAAGAAAGTGAAAGCGCATCCGGTTGGCGCTCGAGAACAACTGCGGCAGGCGCACGAAGAGCTGCCAGAGACCGGCCAGCGTGCGCAACCGGCGGCGAAACTCGCCGCCCTCGGCCGCCGGATAGTCGAAGGCGAGGGCCTCCGGATCGAAAATCACCCGGTAGCCGCGAAAGAAAGCCCGCAACGAGAAGGTGCCGTCGTCGGAAATCGTATCCGGCGGCAACGGCGAGGCCAGGCTGCGGCGGAGCGCGTAGATGCAGCCGGTGGTGCTGAAGATGGAATCGATCCGCGAATGGTGGCTGCGCGTCCAGAGCTCGAAACGCCAGTACAACTCCATGTCGGCCTGTTCCCCGGCTCGCGCGGGATTGAGCAGACGCAGTTCCCCGGTAACCGCCCCGACGGTTGGATCGGCGAAGTTCGCCGCCAAGTGGGAAAGCGCGTGCCGATCCAGCGTCTGCCGGACATCGGTGAAGAACAGAATATCCCCCGACGCCTGCGCCAAACCGGCGTTCAGCGCCGCGGCTTTTCCGCCGCGGGGAACGCTCAGTAACCGCACGCCTCGGTTCGCAAACGAGCTGGCGATGGTCTCGGTCGAATCGGTGGAACCGTCCGAGATCACCAGAATCTCGCGGAGTTGCGCCGGATAATCCAGCGCGAGCAGAGACTCCAGCTTCGGTTGCAGGAATTCCGCGCCGTTATGGACCGCCACCAAAACCGAGAGGGTGGGCTGAAACGCCAGATCTTTGCGCACGGGCGGCGCCGCACGCCGCGAAATCGCCAACAAGATCGGGTAGCCGATCAAGAAATAGAAGACCACCGCGCTCGCCACCGTCAGCAGCACGCCAGCCAGCATTACGAGCCACTCGCCGTGTCCGTTACCGCTGCCTTCTTTCGCGCGGCCTTGGAGCGCCGGAATAGCGTTCGAAACAGAATGTCCAGATCGAGGGACGGGCTTTCCTGCCGGATGTAATAAAAATCGTACTCCAGACTAAGCGCCTCTTCCGGCACGCCGCCAGTTTCCGCAAAGTGGGTCTGGGACCAGCCGAAAATGCCCGGCTTCACCGTGAAGCGATACACGTATGCCGGCATGAGATGGAGCAGCCGTTCCACAAAAGCGCGGCGCACCGGCCGCGGTCCGAACAGTGTCATTTCGCCGCGGAACACGTTGATCAACTGCGGCAGGTTGGCCAGATGGAGGCGCCCAATCAGATTCCCGATCCAACAAGGCGCGCCGCTCAACCGGGTAGTTCGAAAGCGAAACATCTGGAAAGGAATGCGCTGAAGTCCCGAACATTCGATCTGCTCCATGGCCGCCTCGCCAGTGGAAATCATGATCAGCAGCGAAACCAGGATCAACACCGGAGCGAAAACGATCAGCAGTCCCAGACCAACCAGGTTCTTGTAGATCGCCTGGAAGGCAAGCATGGCGCGGCTGGTGACGGGGGTTACCGAAAAGAGCAGGTCGGACGGCGAGAGATGCTGCCAAGCCACGCGCCGCAAGACGCCTTCGCACAGAAACGGAGCCCCCTCCACTTCGATCCCCGCGTAATGCAACCGGAGCAGATGCGCCAACGAGATTCCGGCTGGCATGCCGCTCATCACAACCGCCCGCGGATGTTTGGTCGCGCAGACTTCATCCAACCGGTCCGGCGGGCCTAAGAAAAGCAGTCCCTCAGAGACGGGCGGCGGCCCGTTTTCGAGCACACCCACGGAGTCTCCCTCGAGCGCGGCCGCCAATGATGCGGTGGAAGAATCGAAACCAACCAGCAGGATCCCACCGCGCCGGCCGCCCGTTGCAACGAGAAGGGCCTCTCGCAGCAGGCCGGCCGCGGCCAGACTCAGCGCACTGCCCAGGACGATGAGGAACCAGGGAGCGGCCGGACTTCCAAACAAATAAGTCAGTCCGTATTGCACCAGCAGGTTAGACCCGGTTGCGATGAAGAACCCGTCGATCCATCGCGACACCCCGCCGTGGGACGAACTCTCCGGGAAGACAATGGCCAGCCAGGCGATGACGGTCGAAAAAGCCCATTGAAACCCCCACGGTGCGAACGCCGCCTCACCCAACCACGCCCGGGCCGCCCAGGTGGCGACGCCAAAACCGGCCATGCAGGCGAACAGATCCGAGAGCGCGGCGGCGTATTCGTTTCCCCGGTGAAGCGATGCCTTCATGATTTGGCGGTCATCGCGATCTCGGATTGTGCCGCGGCGCGGCGAGCTAAAAATGTCCGCCGTGCGTTTTCCGCGAATCCCATAAGATCGAATGAGGACGAGGCGTCGCGGGCAGCGCCGCTGACCTCGATGGACTCGACATTCGTCAGCGCTACGCGGAAGGTCCACGCCGGCGCCGCCAGGGGCGTCAGGGTTTCCATGCGCTCGCCGTCAAGCCCGATCCAGCGGATTTCCGACACGCCCAAGCCGCGCGCGCCCTCGACGAGGATGGCCCACCAGCTTTTTTCGTCGCTGGCCCGCTCCAGTTCCCAGGTGAGACGCTCCAGGCGCAACCGCCCGTCTAGAGCGCGTTTGAGCCCGCCCCCAAACAGGAATTGGCCGGCTATGTCGAACTCCCAGTAACGCAGTTGGTGTATGCCGATCCCGGCGGCCGCACAAAACAAAACAATCACCACAATCTGCGATTTTCCGCCCCAGGGAGAAATGGTCAGCAGGGCCAGCGCGGCGGCCAGCGCGGCGAACAGGAACAGCGCCCACACCGCCTGCCGCGCCGAGAAACCCCGGTCCAGCAAACGATGGTGGATGTGCCGCCGATCGGCCGTGAAAATCGGCTGATTACGCAAAAGACGCCGCAAAACCGAGAGCGAAACGTCGAGCAGCGGGATCGATAGCGCCAGCAGCGGCACCAGCATACTCAGCACCGTCGAGGCCTTCTGGGTCCAGATCATGCCGTAGCAGCCCAGCAGGAAGCCGATCAGCAAGGCTCCCGAATCGCCAAGGAAGACGGTGGCGGGATTGATGTTGTAAATCAGAAATCCCAGCAACGCGCCGACTAGCGGAAAAGTGGCGTGCGCCAGCGGGAGGTTATGCCGTAACATCGCGGCCGCGAACAGCGTAAGAGTGGCCACCAGGCCCATCCCTGCGCAAAGCCCATCCAGCCCGTCGATCAGATTCAGCGCGTTGGCGGTCAGCAGCAGCCAGAAAACCGTGAGCGGATAGTCCAGCCACACCGCCACCGGTTGACCCGCTAGGTCGCCGATGTGCAGGCCACTGAAGTACACCAGGGACGCCGCCACTACCACGCCGACGACTTTAAACACCGGCTTCAGAGAAAAAAAGTCGTCCACTAGCCCGGTCAGAAAAACCAGGGTGGCTCCCGGAAGCAGCTTCCAGACCGAGGGACCAGCCATAGCCTGGGCGGCAGGCGCCGTGAGCAAGGCAACACCGTAGGCGGTGGCGATCGCAATTCCTCCCACCCGTGGTATGGGATAGGCGTGGATCTTGCGCTTCCCCGGCCGGTCCACCATGTTGTACGAACGAAAAATGTCGCGGACGATCGGTGTTAGGACGATGGCGATCAAGAACGCCTTGGCGGCCATCCACAGCAGTTCACCCATGACGGAGCCTTCTAAGAGAAGTTACCCCCAAGTATTCTGAATGGAAGCCAGCTTGTGGCGGTCCAGTGAGTGTTCCACTCTGGCCGTGACACCGGACTCGGAGCACTGCTGTACCTCGCCCAGGTACAACATGGAACCACATTCAATTTCGGCCAGCACACCTCGATTAAAGCCATCTTTTGGTCCCGGCAGATCCACGCGAAGCAAGGTATTCTCCCAGCCAGCTTCCTGTCCTTCCAGGAAGCCGCCATCCGGCAGGTACCGCACCTTCACAGTGTTCCGATCGGGCATGGAAGTATCATACTCCATCCGTCGGCGGACCGTGTACCTGCGGAACCTGTTCGACACCGGGAACTTCACCTCGTCCTTGTGCCTCCAGCGCTTGTCCGAGCGCCAGCAGCCCGGGCATCGAGGTCGCAACCGGCAGCGGGCTCTGCGTGTTAACGCCTTTGCCGCCGGCAGCTTTCGGGTTGTCATCCGGTTTCTTGCGCGGCTTGCGGACGAGGTACTCCATCACGGCCAGGGAAGCCAGGAAAAGCAGAAACGTCACCGATTCACACTCCCTTCCCCTCTTCTATCGGCACGGACCCAGGCGACCTTTAGCCGCCTTTAGCCAGCCAGCGTGCATTCGAAGGGTGTGCGACTGGCGATTTTGGGGTGAATCGCTCAGGTCTTTGCCGTAAACAAAGGGCTTGAGGTCTCTTGCTTGGGGGCGAGACGCCCGAGCCAGCCGTGTCCGGCAAAAACCAAACTGAGAATGAGCCCCGCGCTTGGACACTAACGGTTTTTGCGATGCGCCCTGTTCTGATGGCCTGGCAAGCGGCTTTGGAGTTCCTGACGCGCCTTACTTGGGCCGGCTTCATGGGCGAGTCGTCCCCCAAAGAAGCGATAGGAGCGACCGGCAGAATACGAGTCCTTTACATTCACGCGACGCAAGTGCCGCCGCCGCTGGACACGCGCACAGACCGTTTTTTCCTGCTTTCGGAAACGCTGGAAGGCGATGTTTTGCAGCCGGTCTGGTTTCGAACGCCGGAAGAAGTGGAAGCGGAGTTCGGCCCAGGTTCCTACCCGGTTTATGTGACGGGACGGTTTCGCTATCACTGGTTTCTGGCGTTTCTTCCCGATGGGCGGAGGCGGTCGCGCCTGGCACAGTTCTGGTTCTGCATTCGCAAGGGCGTGGAAATTCACCGGCAGCGAGCCTTTGATTGCATAATCGCCTACTCCCACATGACGACGGGGCTATTGGCGGCCTGCGTGAAGCTGCTGACTGGCACGAAGCTGATCATCGAGCTGGCGACCAACCCGCAACTGGCCTACCTGACCCAGCGCGCCCGGCCGACCGTGCGCGACCACCTGATGAAGCTCTATTCCGACGTGTGCCTCTATCTGTCGATGTGGGCGGCCGACCGGGTTCACCTTCTCCATCCGACTCAACTGGCGGCTTACCCGCTGCTCCGCAGAGTCAAGGCCTCGGTGTTCCACGAATTCGTTCCGGTGTCGGCCGTTCGGGCGCACACGGACGACCAGGAGCGGTACGTCGTGATGGTGGGCTCGCCCTGGTACCTGAAGGGGGCGGACCGGTTGATTGGAGCATTCCACCGGCTGGCTCCCGATTTTCCGGATGTCAAGCTCAAGATAGTCGGCTGGTACCTGAAGACGGAACGCGAGCAGTTGGAAGCGCTGGCCGGAGACTCGAAGCAGATCGAACTGGTGCGGGCGACGACGTATCCGACGGTCCTCGAAATCATCAGCCGCTGCCTGGTGTTGGTGCACCCGTCGCGTTGTGAAGGAGGCCCCAGGACGGTGATTGAGGGATTGGCGGCGGGCGTTCCGGTAGTCGGTTCCGACGTAGGCTTCATCCCCGAGCTGATCCATCAGGGGGAAAACGGATTTGTGGTGCCGGGAGGCAACGTCCCGGAGTTGGAAGAACGGCTCCGCGAGTTGCTCGTCCGTCCGGAGCTGCGGCGGCGAATGGGCGCTAATGGCTACCAATTCGCGCACACGCAACTGACCGAGCAGGTCTACGCCGGGAGGTTCGCCGCGATGGTTGCGGCCACTGTAATAAGGCGGCCCATGATCGCGAAAGAGCCGCACCCGGTTCGCAGCCTGAACGAAGCGGTTCCGGAAGGGCCGGCTTGGGCCGCCGCCACCAAGTCCGTGACGCAGCCCAGGTGAGCCGCAACCGTCAGTTCGTACACTTCCAAGGAAGGCCACCACGTCCGCGATCCCACATACTCCATTCGAATCTGCATCCGCCCGCAGCATGCCAGACAGCCGGTTTCAGGATCATTCCGCACTGGAAACAAACAGAGTTTCAGGATTATCTCGTGTTTGCGCAATCCCAAGGCTTTTGCCAGAGACAGGGCTTAGGACCTCTTTCTCGGCTGAGCCGCCCCCCGCGAAAGCCTTTTCGGGCAAAGGGAGACTCAAGAATGGCGCTATTCTGTCGAAGGGACCGCAGCAAGTCGAAGCATCTAACCCCTGCAGTCCAACACGGGGACCGAGGAGGCTTCCACTCTCACCAACATACAATGCCGGATCCTGAAGTGGATCGCTCATGATGTTCCGGACTACCGTGGCGTGTGCGCTTGCGCAGGCAGCTCGCGACTCGCGGTCCTGATGGGGGATGAATTCTTCTCGAGGATTGCCGGGAAGGTGATCGTCGACTTTGGCTGTGGCGAAGGAGTCGATGCCGTGGAGATGACCGTTAGGGGCGCCGGGCGCGTGATCGGCATTGACATCCGCGAGGACGTTCTCCAAACGGCACGGCAAAGAGCTCTCCGTGCGGGCGTCCAGAACACCTGTGTCTTCGCTTCACTCGCGAGTTCACAACAGCCGTGGTGCGCTGCCGCCCAGTCAAACGAACCTAGCGAGACAGGATGGTGCGCTTTTGGATTCCATCGCCGCGCCGACCAACGCGCAATCCGCAAAGATCGGCTACTCTGAGAAGGAGCGTGCGAATCCTCTACATTCACTCGACCCAAGTGCCGCCTCTGCTCGACAAGCATGCGGATCGTTTCTATTTGCTGTCGGAATCGCTGGAAGGCGACGTGTTGCAGCCGATCTGGTTCCGCACGCCGGAAGAAGTGGAAGCGGAGTTAGGCCCCGGTTCCTTCCCGGTTTATGTGTCAGGCCGGTTTCGCTATCACTGGTTTCTGGCGGGGCTACCCAGCGGGCCCCGCCGGTCGCGCCTGGCGCAGTTCTGGTTCTATGTTCGGAAGGGCGTTGAACTCCACCGGGAGCGACCCTTTGACTGCGTTGTCGCCTATTCCCACATGACGACAGGGCTGATGGCGAGCGTAGTGAAGTTACTCACTGGCGCCAAGCTGGTCGTCGAACTTGTGACCACGCCGCAGCTTGTCTACCTGACCGACCGGGCCCAGCCGACCGTGCGCGACCGCCTGATGAAGCTCTATTCCGACGTATGCCTCCATCTGTCGCTCTGGGCGGCCGACCGGGTTCATCTTCTCTACACGGCTCAACTCGCGGCCTATCCGCTGCTGCGCAAAGTCAGGGCCTCGGTGTTTCACGAATTCGTTCCGGTGTCTACCATTGAGGCGCACGCTGAAGACCAGGAGCGGTACGTCGTGATGGTGGGATCCTTCTGGTACCTGAAGGGGGCGGACCGATTGATCGAAGCATTCCAGCGGCTGGCTCCCGATTTTCCGGATGTCAAGCTCAAGATAGTCGGCTGGTACCTGAAGACGGAACGCGAGCAGTTGGAGGCGCTGGCCGGCGACTCGAAGCAGATTGAACTGGTGCGGGCGACGACACCTCCAGTCGCGTTGCAGATCATCAGCCGCTGCTTGGTGTTGGTGCACCCGTCGCGTTGTGAAGGGCTGCCCAGGGTTGTGATTGAGGGGTTGGCGGCGGGCGTTCCGGTAATCGGTTCCGATATAGGTGGGATCCCCGATTTGATCCATCAGGGGGAAAACGGATTTGTGGTGCCTGGAGGCAACGTCCCGGAGCTGGAGGAACGGCTGCGCGAGTTGCTGGCCGATCCCGAGCTTCGGCGGCGAATGGGCGCCAATGGCTACCAATTCGCGCACACGCAATTGACCGAGCGGGTCTACGTGGAAAAGTTCACCGCCATGGTTGCGGCCGCCGTGCGGGGCGCCCCATGATCCCGGGAGAGCCCCGCTCGGTTCGCAGCCTGGACAGGACGGTGGCGGGAGGGCTGGCCTGGGCAGCGGGCGCCAAGTCCTCGACGCAGGTTCTTATCTGGGCATCGACCCTGATCGTGGCGCACAAGCTTTCACCAGCCGACTTCGGCCTGGTCGGCATGGCCGGTTTGTTCAACGTTCTGACGAGTATGCTGGCCGAGTTCGGCTTGGGTCAGGCGGTGTTGCAGATGCCCGAGCTGGAGGCTGGCACGGTGGCGCAATTGAACACGGCTTGCGTGGCGATCTGCGTTGCGGCATACGGCATGTTGGTTTTGGCTGCGCCGCTGATTGCGGCCTTCTTCAAGTCCGACCAGCTCAGGCTGCTGGTAATCGTCAACAGTCTCGGCCTGGTCATCACGGGTTTTCAGTCTGTGCCAAACGGGCTTTTGGAAAAGGATCTTGACTACCGGCGGTTGTCGGTGTGCGAGTCGATCGCAACTCTGCTGCAAGCCGTGGTCACCGTGGGATGCGCGCTGAGCGGATTTGCATACTGGTCGCTGGTAGTGGGCGCGATGGCCGGCAGAACGGCGGGAGCGGCGCTGTCGTACTACTGGAAGCCGGTTCCGTTCGCGCTGCCGCGGTGGAAACAGATCCGGGCGCCGATGCGCCTCGGAGCGCACGTTGCGATCAGCAGAGCCGCGGCGGGGGCGTACGCGCTATCCGACGCAGTGATCGTCGGGCGAATGCTGGGCGCAGCGTCGCTCGGCGCGTATCAAATGGCGATGTCACTGGCCAATGCGCCGGCCGACAAGGTCGGACTGGTGGTGATGCGGGTGACCGGGCCGTTATTTGCGCGGGTACAGAAGGACGAGGAACTGGTGAAGCGCTATACGCGGATCATCACCGAGTCGATCTCGCTGAGCATTTTCCCGTTGCTGCTCGGCATGGCGGTGGTCGCGCCGGAAGCGGTGCGGGCGTTACTGGGGCCGAAATGGAGCGCGGCCGTGGGTCCCATCCGATGGCTGGCCGTTTTCATGTGCGCGCGAACCTTGTCCGCGCTGTTCGGCCAGGTGCTCACGTCTCTTCGATACACCCGTTTCAATATGGTCATCTCGCTGGCCAGCTTCGTGGTGATGCCCGTGGCGTTCCTCGTGGCATCCCGCTGGGGCACCACCGCCGTGGCCGCCAGTTGGTTGATCTTGTCCCCGGTGACGGTTCTTCCATTCGCGGTAAAGTTACTCCGCGTCATCGGATTGCGCTATCGAGACTATTTAGCCGTGCTGATGCCGGCGCTGGCCGGTTGCGTGGTGATGATGGCTGCGGTTCTGGCGGCCCACGCCTGGCTTGGCTACCATCGCATGCCCGCCGCCGCCGGTCTGTCGATTGAGGTGGCCCTGGGAGGAACCGCCTATCTCGGATTCCTATGGATCTTCTATCGCGAGAACCTGAACCGGTATATCCACTTTTTGCTCGGGCTGCGCCGGGGACGAGCGGAATTGGCTGAAGCCGTATTGTAAGAGCCGCGGAGGGCGGGCGCGCTCGGGTGGATCGAAGCCGGCCTGCAGACCGCCCCCCGCGCGGTTCTTCCGCCTACGCCGCTACTCTTTCCGCCGGCAGCGGTTTCACCCGCGCCAGGTGCAGCGTTTCCAGCGCGCGAATCACCGGCCACGCCGGGTCGATCTCATGCCCGCGCCACGCGAACCGCGCCGAGGTCGGAAACTCGTGGTGGTTGTTGTGCAGGCCTTCGCCCGCCGTCAGCATGGCGATGGACTTGAGGTTAGTGGCTTTGTTGTCGAAATTGCGGTAGCCCACCCAGTGGCAGACGCTGTTGACGGAAGAATTCAACAGCACGTACAGCACGGCATGCGTAACCCACGCCGCCAGGCCCCACCATACGCCGAACATCAGCATGAAAATGGCGATGCCGCCGAGCGCCGCATAATGCATGAAAGGCAGCTTGTCGATCGCATCTTCCTTCCAGTCCGGCGTGTACTTGCGCACCACCGCCGCGTCCTTGGTCACCTTGCGGTACAGAAAATAGTTGCCGAACAGCACCGTCCACATTCCGTAAATGTACGGGCTGTGCGGATCGCCTTCCACGTCGGAAAAATGATGATGCTTGCGGTGCACCGCGGCCCACTCGCGCGGGACCATGCCGGTGAACAGGCTCAGCTCCAGGTGCATCAGCAGGCCCACCACCGGGTGCAGTTCCAACCCGCGATGAGTTTTCGACCGGTGCAGGTATATGGTCGTGCAGAAAACAGAAACTTGCAGGATCACCAGAGTGATCGCCAACATCCACAGAAAGCTCATGGTCCCCAGTGCCCCTCGATCATGAATTCGATTCTCTTGGGTGCGCTGGACGGAAAACCCCGGCCGGGCTCAAGATCGTCGGTTGTCTCAATCATAGCAGACCGAACGCTCGCGCAATGCTACAATTCCAGCGGAGAATAGATCATTGCGTTTCGTAACGATTCAACGGGACGGCGACACGGAGCCCGGGGTCCTTCTCGACGGCCGGGCGATTCCGATTCAAGGCGCAGGCTTCGCCAGCGTGCTCGAGGTGATTGAGGGCGGCGCCGAAGCTCAGACCCGAGTGCGGCGCTGGATCGCCGGCCCTGCTTCGAGCCACGGCCTGGACCCGGCCGGCCTCACTTTCGCGGCGCCCATTCCACGTCCGCCCAAGCTGATCTGCATCGGGCTCAACTACCGCGACCACGCCGCGGAATCCAAGCTCGCCATCCCGGAAGTGCCCACCATGTTCGCCAAGTTTCCGACCGCGGTGATCGGTCCCGGCCAGCCCATCGTGCTGCCGAAGAACTCGACCAAGCCGGATTATGAGGCCGAGTTCGCCGTGTTGATCGGCCGCCGCGGGCGCCACGTCGCGGAAGATCGCTGGCGCGACTACGTCTTCGGCTACACCATCCTCAACGATGTCAGCGCCCGCGATTTTCAGATGGCTACTTCGCAGTGGATGATCGGCAAAACCTTCGACACCTTCGCGCCCTTCGGCCCCGCCATCGTTACCGCCGACGAAATCGCAGACCCGCACAGCCTCCGCATTTCGCTCACCCTCAACGGCGAAACCATGCAGGATTCGAGCACCGGCAACCTGATCTTCAAACTGCCCCAACTCATCGCGTATCTATCGAGCGTGTTCACCCTGGAGCCGGGCGACGTCATTGCCACCGGAACGCCCGCCGGCGTAGGCTTCGCGCGCAAGCCGCCGCGCTGGCTGCGGCCCGGCGATGAGGTGCGCATTCAGATCGAAGGCCTCGGCGAGCTCGTCAACCCCGTGGTCGCCGAGCGGTAACGCGTGTGAGCGAGGACGGCGCCCTGCTAGAATTGCGGTAGCGCGCGCCCGTAGCTCAGGTGGATAGAGCGGCTGGCTTCGAACCAGTAGGTCGGGAGTTCGAGTCTCTCCGGGCGCGCCAGTAACATATTTATTTATCAGTTCGTTACGGCACGCTTGCCACACGTATCATCAGGCAGGTCAAACTGAGTGTGCCCAGAACTGTGCCCACCTTTTACCACGCGGGCCTTTTCCATCGCGGCCAGGATTGTCTGCTCTTGCGGGTGAACGTACCGCTTCGTGATGTTCATATCCCGGTGTCCCGCCAGGTACGCGAGGGTCCACGGGTCCATGTGTGGCGCCCAACGGGTGAGGCAGGTGTGCCGGAGTGTGTACAACTCGAAGCCCGCGAAACAGCGCTTGGGATCGCTCGTCTCTTCCCGAAGCATGCGGGTGGCCTGGGAAACCGCCTTCGCGTGCTGCTTCTTGAGGCTCGAAGGCTCGATGTGGCCGCTCATAGTTGGAGCCGGGAATACCCATTCGCTCCCGTCCGGTTTCGAGAGGCGCATCTCCAGGATGGCCTGCACGTGCGGCGTCATGGGAATGCGTCGGCGGGCATTGTTTGTCTTCCCGAAATGGATTTCCAGCTTTCCGCCAACGACGTTCTCGGGACGGAGCCGGAAGCATTCCTCCGGCCGCAATCCGCAATCCAGGAGAATGCGTGCCACGTCTGCCAGAAGCCGCGGGTCAGTGTGGTGCTCCATGGCCTCGGAGTTCGCGGCGCGGAAGTACACGAGTTCCTCCTCGGGAGTGAGCACGCGCTCGCGGTGATTCTCGCCCGGAACCATCTTCACCGTCGGGAGCGCCTTTTCGACTTTGTTCCACTCCGCGGCTAGGTGGAACATCCGCCGCAGCGCCTGTAGCTCTCGGTTGACACTCGATACTTGAAGCCCGCAATCCTGCCGTCTCGCAACAAATCCACCAATGGTCTCGGTGGTTATCGAATCCAGCCGCGTATCCGCGAGCTTCTCAAATCCCAGCAGGCTTTTGACGCCGTACTCGTAGTACTTGAGCGTCTTCGGCTTTGCCGCGGATGTCGAGCGCACAAATGGGAGGAAATCAGTTTCCGCAAACTCCCGCAGCGTCGGCGCCGGCTTGCGATCGCGGAGCCCCACTTCACCTTTGGCGAGGGAAGTCTTGTGGGTAGCCTCCATCTGTTCGGCGATCCGCTTGTTCGTCTGCTTCGTGCTCTCCCGGATCGGCACGGCATTCCAGGTGAACCTGTACCACCAGACGCGACCGCGCTTGTAGACCGCCATCGCTACGCCCTCGCCGGCCCCACTCCGTCGCTGTTGATAATCTGCTTCATCCCTTCACCCGCCACAACGCGCATCCGGGCGGACCAGCCGGAAATGGCGTCGCATGACATTGGTCGCGTGGTCTCGATAGCACAGTCAAGTGCGAAAAGAACCAGCACCGGGGCGTGTATTACCCGCCATCGAGCAGCCCCGCCGTGATGCGGCCCGGTTTTCCGGTCACCATTGCCCATCTCATTCAGCATCCGGTCCGTCTTCCCCCCCGCTTGCCCTCCGTTGCGCCAGCACCGCTTCAATGTCCGCTTGCGTGATCGGCCGGGGGCCTCCACTCACGGGTGTCTGCGGTTCCCGTGCTGCCTTTGGCGAGCACGGCCGGAGGGTTCGTACCGCCCGCTTCCATCCAACACGGCCAAGCGCCCCTTGCACGTCCGCATCGGTCAGGCACATCGAATCCACCATTGTGGCCAGCGTGATCTCCAGGGTTCCGCCGTCATCAATCACGGCCGCGGCTTCCAGGGCGTCCCCGGCGAACTGCCGGCTCAACGCCCGACACGCTGCCACTAACAACGATTTCGCATCGACATGAACCCGCGCAGTCTCCCGTTCAGGGAAGTCGGCGCCGTCCCGATACTGTGCCTCAACGCCGGCCGCGCACTCACAGAACCGCAAGTCCCTATCGATTGCGCTGCCCATGGTTCCTGTTTCATCGCACGCTACGCACCTCCGCCACGCCTTTGCCTGCCGCTCCAGTTCATTTGGGCTGATGGTTTCGCCGGTGCGCACCAGGCGCGCATTCAGCGGCCAGGGAAGCGCCAGAACGCGGCCTTGGATATGGCTGAAGGCTTGCAGCGCTGGCATCGGCGCGTCCATCTTGCGCTGTTCCGCGGCTTCGGCCTCGCGCCTTCGTTCCTGCTCAATTTCCCGATCCCACTCCTGTTTTTCGTGGGCTTCCCGCTTGAACTTCAAGTCCTCGGCTTGATTGCGCGCGTCGGTCAGATACAAACCCCATGTCGCGGACTTCGCTTTCCGCGCCACGCCTCGGTGGACCGTGCCTTCCAGCCAAGCTACGAAGTCGGCGTAGTCGCTGAACACTTTGAGGATCTGAATCGTGATCGCCCGATCTGGGAGGCCGACATCCTCCGGCCGAGCGCCCGCGCCTGCCGCGCGTGCTATTCGGAGCTGGTCGCGCGCTGTGTTCACCAGGGCGTCCAGGTCTTCGGGGTTTGCGGCCTCCGTTTTCTGAGAAGAAGGGGATTCGTCGTCGGTCGCTTCCGGCGTGCTCGGCTCCAGAAAAGATACAGCCAACTCCGACGACGATACCTCTTCAAAAGATCCTCTTAAGAGAACCTCTTCTTCCTTATATGCAACCCGCAAATTTCCCGGTCCAGACCCGGATTTTTGCGGTTTCAAGACCCGCGCTTTTGCGGTTTCAGTTTGCCCTTGAATCGGGATTTTTGCGGTTTCAAGAATGGCCCCTTTCTTCACGGATTCGGCCAGGGAAGGATGCCAGATAAAGATCCGCTCCGCGTTGCTGCCTGGCCCGCGCCGCCTGGACTTAATCAATCTCGCTTCCCTTAGTTCACGAAGCCAGCGGGTAATCTGGTCCACGGATACCCCAAGGCGTTTGGCCAGATGGGCCACGGATGGGTGGCAATAACCGTTCTTGCCCATCAACGCCGCCAGTTCCCCGAACAGGAGCTTCGCTCCAGGGCCAATGTCGCGCTGAGCTGCCAATGAGAACGGAACAACGGACCCGTTGAACAGCTTGAAGGGGCGGTACTCTTCACCCGGCTGCAAGCCGCCCTCCGCCGCCCCGCGTCCACCACTCAGCCGCGGGCCGCTGTTTCAGGTGCGGGACCCGCGCCGCGTAGTAGGTGGAGACTTCGCCCGGACTGAAGGTGACGGCCGAATCCGCCATCTACCGCGCCTCCGCCTGTTGCCCGCCGCCCGTGCGTGTGCTGCGGAGATATGCTTCGAGGTCGGTCATTCGATACCGACACAAAGCTCCGATCTTGTGGAATTTCGGGCCAGTGCGGAGCCAGCGCCATCGGCGAACAGTCGCCACAGAGACGCCGTAGAACTTGGCTACTGCGTGTTCATCAACAAGTGCTTCTAACTGGGTGTTTGCTACGCTTTCGCGTTCGCTCGATTGGGAAGTATTCATAACCAACAGGGCGAAAATTCGGCGGGTATGAAGAGTTTTCGTCGAAAACTCTCCGAAGTCACTGAAAAACAGGCGAAAACAAATCTGAGGATTCTTGTTCGGAATTGGCGAAAATTCGCCTAGGTGCGAAATGAAGGACTACAGCCGAGCTTGAAACATGCGTCGTATCCGGTTCCTTCAACGAACGGGATGGGATCGGCGGTAATGCTGAAGTGCTTCCGAAGCGCCCTCCGTATTTCCTGCATCCGCTTCTCCACCTTCGGCCAGTCCCCGCCCGTTTTCCCCGCGTCCCGGATGATGCCGCGCTCTTCTGCCAGTGTCCGCAGGGTCACCCATGCCAGGTTGGGCTTCCCGTTCCTGCGATCAGCGAACCCCAATTCGCTGTAGTTACGGGTTTCGGTTTCCGTACCGTTGCGGATCTGAACCCGCTCGGTACTCAGGAACGAGACTTCGATGGATTGCCAACTCGCCCCGACGCCATCCGCGCCGTTCGCCACCTTTGCTGGCTGTTCCTGTGCAGGGGCAGCCGCGCCCGGCTTCATGTCGCCGGCAAGTTCCTCCTTTGGGAAGCCACCTTCCGCCGCGCGTTTTGCGCGCTCTTCGAGCGAAGGGTCGCCCGGCCTGGGGTGTCCCTCAGTCCAAATGGCTTTATGCAGGTCTTCAAATGAGAGCGGAAATTCCGGACTATTCGGCAGCCTTCCGATACATTCCTTCAGCGCGCGTCGTGTCACTTTGAGCCGTGCGTTCGGTGATCGGGCTTTGGCAAGACAGCTCTCGGCATACTTACGGGCATCGCGGATCAGCTTTTCGTGACTG
>DASWZP010000259.1:0-4578 GCA_036404395.1 Bryobacteraceae bacterium
GACCTGATGCCGGCCGATATCACCGGGACCAACGTGTTCAACCTGCAGCGCAACGAGTTCTCGCTGGTCAAGGGTCCGTTATTCACCACGTTTCTGCTGGCCGACGAGATCAACCGCGCGCCCGCCAAGACGCAATCGGCACTGCTCGAAGCCATGCAGGAGCGAACCGTCACCATCGACCGCGAGAGCTTTCGGCTGTCGCCGAATTTCACCGTCTTCGCCACGCAGAACCCCATCGAGAGCGAGGGCACCTATCCGTTACCGGAAGCCCAGAAGGACCGCTTCATGCTCAAGATCAACATGAGCTGGCCGAACAACCAAGACGAGCTCTCGCTGGGCCGCCGCTCGCTGGGCGGGGAAGCTCCGGAAGCGGTGCTGCTGCGCGGCGACGTGACGCCGTGCCTGGGCGAAGCCGGCCTGGCCGGCCTGCGGGAAGTGCTGGAGACCGTGCAGGTGAGCGACCAACTGGTGGACTATGCAGTGCAGGTGGTGCGCCGCACGCGCACCGACGACGCCATCCTGGTGGGCGCCGGCCCGCGCGCCTCGCAAGCCCTCTTGCGCGCGGGGCGAGCCTGGGCAGCGCTTGCGGCGCGCGACTTTGTGAGCCCCGACGACATCCGCGCGGTGGCGCTGCCGGTGCTGGAACACCGCCTGCTGCTGCGTCCCGAATCGGAACTGGAAGGCGTGCGGGCGGCGGAAGTGCTGGACCGCATTCTGCACGAAGTGCCGGTGCCGCGATGAAGCATGCCGCCTTATGCTAGTTCCCGCTCCACGTCTGCTGCTGGTCTCCGCAGTGGTGGCGCTGCCGCTGGCCTCGCTGGGCGGGATGTTTCCCCATCTGACGGTGGTCTGCGCGGCGGGATTGTTGGCGTGCGCCGCGGTTGCCGCGTTCGACGCCCTGGCGGCCCTGCGGCGAATTGCCGGGGTGACGCTGCGCACGCCGCGGTTCATTCGCCTCACCAAAGACGTGCCGGAGGTGTTTCCGGTCACCGTCGAGAATCGGGGAGACGCGCCCTGTGCCCTTCGGCTGGGCGTCAACCTGCCGCCGGGCATGGAGACCGATTCGCCAGTGCTGGACGTGTCCGCTCCGCGTGGCGCTTCGATGGTGGAGTGGCCGTGTACCGGACGCGCGCGCGGCGACCATCCTCTGCCGGAACTGCACGTGGAAGCCGGTTCGCCGCTGGGGCTGTGGCTGGCCCGCCAGCCGCGGCCGCTGGACTTTTCCTTCCGCGTCTATCCCAACCTGCGCGACCGCGCCACGGCGGCGCTGTTCCTGCGCACCGCCAACCTCGGCCTGCGCGTGCGGCGGCAGGTAGGGAAGGGCCGCGAATTCGAAAATCTGCGCCATTATCTGCCTGGCGACAGTTTTGAAGACATCCACTGGAAAGCCACCGCCAAGCGGGGCTTTCCAGCGGTGAAGTTGTTCCGCGTGGAGCACGCCCAGGAGGTCTACGCGATTCTCGATTCGTCGCGGCTTTCGGCGCGCGAGGGAATTCTCGAATCCTTTGTGGACGCGGCGCTGCACCTGGCGCTGGTGGCGGAAAAGCAGGGCGACCGCTTCGGACTGGTCACCTTCAGCGACCGCACCCACAAGTTCGTGCGGGCGCGCAGCGGCATGGACCACTTCCGGCTGTGCCGCGAAACCATCTACAACCTGCATACCCAGCAAGTGAGTCCCGATTTCCGTGACGTCTTCACCAGCCTGCAACTCAACCTGCGGCGCCGCTCATTGCTGGTTTTCTTTACTTCGCTCGACGACGCGCTGCTGGCCGACAGCTTCGAACGGGATATTCCCCTGCTGGCGCGGCGCCACCTGGTGCTGGTCAACGTCGGGCGCACGGCGGCGATGCATCCGCTTTACACCGGCGAAGCGGCGAAGGACCTGGACGGGCTGTATTCCGGCCTGGCCGGCCAAATGCTATGGAACCGCATGCGAGCGCTCGAAATCGCGCTCGGAAACCGGGGCGTGAAACTGACCGTCACCGATCCCGAGCGCATCAAGATGCAGGTCACTTCGGGCTATCTGGATGTCAAGCGGAGGCAGATTCTATGATCATCGATCTGCCTCGCTTCGTTGCCGCGGAACGGACCTACTGGGACGAATTGCACGGGGTGCTGGCGAAGCTCGAAGCCGAGCCGGAGCGGCGCCTGCCGCTCGAGGAGATTGAGCGGCTCCACTACCTTTATGAACGGTGCTCCTCCGACCTTTCACGGCTGGACACCTTCGCCACCGAACCGCGGTTGCGTGCCTTCCTGGAATCGCTGGTATCGCGCGCGTACTCGGTCATCCACGAGACGCGCGCGCCCGCCAAAATCCGCTGGAAGAGCGCCGTGCTCGCGTTTCCGCGGGCCTTCCGGCGTCACCTCGCGGCGTTCCGGCTGGCCGCCGGCGTCACCCTGTTGGGCTGCGCCTTCGGCTGGTTTGCGCTGCATGTGGACCCGCGGAACAAAGCGATCCTGATGCCGTTTCCCGGCCTTCAGGTGCCTCCGGCCGAGCGAGTCGCCCATGAAGAGAGCGCGGGCAGCGCCAAGGAGGACCGCCTCAAGGGGATCAAGGCTTCCTTCGCGGCGCAACTGATGACGCACAATACCCAGGTGACCATCATGGCCCTGGCGCTGGGCGTGACATTCGGCGCGGGAACGCTGATTCTGCTGTTCTACAACGGCGTGATTCTGGGCGCGGTGGCGACCGATTACATCGTGGCGGGGCAGGGCGTCTTTCTGGCGGGCTGGCTGCTGCCGCACGGGTCCATCGAGATCCCGGCTATTCTGCTGGGCGGGCAGGCGGGCTTTATCCTGGCCGGCGCGCTGATCGGATGGGGTGACCGCACGCCGCGGGTGGCGAGGCTGCGGGCCGTGGCGGCGGACCTGGTGGCCATCGTCTCCGGCGCGGCCGTGCTGCTGATCTGGGCCGGCACGGTCGAAGCGTTCGTGTCGCAGTATCATCAGCCCGTGATTCCGTACAGCCTGAAAATCGCTTTCGGGTTGTGCGAACTGGCGGCGCTGTCCTTTTTCCTGGGCTGGGTTGGCCGCGAATGAGCGACCGGCGCGCCACATCGCTCACGATCGAAACGCCCGAAGGCGTGGAGTTTTCTTTCGAGCTCGCCTCGCCGGTGACGCGTTCGCTGGCCTGGATGGTGGACGCGGCGGCGATTTTGGTGCTGACGAAAGGGGCCGGCAAGGCCTGCGAATGGCTGGGGCGCCTGAATCAGGATTGGGCCACGGCGATTTCGGTGATTCTCTATTTCGCGATCTCGGTGGGATACGGGATCGTGCTGGAGTGGCGCTGGCACGGGCAAACTCTCGGCAAGCGGGTGATGGGCCTGCGCGTGGTGGATGCCCAGGGCTTGCGCCTGCAGCTTCCGCAGGTGATTCTTCGGAACCTGCTCCGGCTGGTGGATATGCTTCCCATGGTTTACCTGGTGGGCGGCGTCGCGTGCTTCTGCAGCCGGAATTGCCAGCGGCTGGGCGACCTGGCGGCCGGCACCATCGTGGCCCGCGAGCGCAGCCCGTACGCCCCCGACCTGGAACAAATGGCGCCCGCCAAGTACAATTCGCTGCTGGCCTATCCACACCTGGCCGCCAGGTTGCGCAGCCTGGTGAGTCCGGAGTCGGTGAGCATCGCCGTCGAAGCTGTGTCGCGGCGCGACGGATACGAGCCACTGGCGCGTGTCGAACTGTTCCAGGAACTGGCCGCGTATTTCCAGTCGCTGGTCGAATTCCCCGAAGCGGCTCGCGAATCGCTCACCGGCGAGCAATACGTGCGCAGCGTGCTGCGGGTGATTTATGGCGGCGGGCGGGGATGAGGGAACGCGGTTTACTTACTGACACCGCTCCTCCACCCTATGATACCTGCGGGCTCTGTGCGTAAATCAACAGTGCAAGAGAAATAGGCAAGAAATCGGAAAGATCGGGATACCGCTTTCAGGGAGCTCGACCTATCCTGGAGATGAAGGATTCCAAAGGAGAAACAATGCAGAAGCGGAAACTTGGAAAGAGCGGCCTGGAAGTCTCGGCTCTCGGGCTCGGCTGCATGGGAATGAGCTTTTCTTACGGTCCGCCCAAAGACAAGCAGGAGATGACCTCTCTTCTCCGCGCAGCCGTGGAACGCGGCATCACATTCTTCGACACTGCCGAGGTTTACGGGCCGTTCTTGAATGAAGAGCTCGTGGGCGAAGCTCTCGCGCCCTTCCGTCGCCGTGTGGCGATCGCCACAAAATTCGGGTTCGACGTCAGTCCTGGTTTCGATCCCCGCGGGATGAAAGGTTCGCCGGGCCTGAACAGCAGGCCAGAGCACATCAAGCAAGCCGTCGAGGATTCGCTCAAGCGGCTCAAGGTGGATTCGATCGACTTGCTCTATCAGCATCGGGTTGACCCCAACGTGCCGATCGAAGACGTAGCTGGAGCCGTGAAGGACCTGATTCAGGAAGGCAAGGCGAAGCACTTCGGCCTTTCCGAAGCAGGAGTGCAGACCATCCGCCGCGCACACGCAGTCCAGCCGGTCACTGCTCTCCAGAGCGAATATTCGCTGTGGACGAGGACTCCGGAGAAGGAAGTCATACCGACGCTTGAGGAACT
>DASWZP010000260.1:0-18879 GCA_036404395.1 Bryobacteraceae bacterium
ACCATCCAAAATATTAGCTTTATGAGGAGCTTACAAACCATGTCTCTCACCCACTTCGACCCATTGGCGAATATCCGCCTCTTCGAGGACGCCTTCACCCGCATGTTCAACGAGCCGCAGACCAACCGGCCCTGGACGCCCGCGGTGGACATATATGAAACCGAGAACGACCTCGTGGTGAAAGCCGATCTGCCGGATGTCGATCTCAAGGATATCGATGTCCGGGTGGAGAACCAGACGCTCACCATCGCCGGCGAGCGCAAGTTCGAAAAACAGGACAACGTGGCGGGTTATCACCGCATCGAGCGCAGCTACGGCAACTTCACGCGCAGCTTCGCGGTGCCCAACAGTTTCGACACCGAAAAAATCGCCGCATCGTTCAAGAACGGCGTGCTGAGCGTCTCGCTGCCCAAGAAAGAAGCAGCCAAGCCGCGCCAGATCAAGATCGAAGCCACCGCGTAAGAGGGCTACACGAAAGGGGCAGGGCAGACGAAGCTGTCAGAGAACCCGCCCGCAAGCGGGCGTTGGCAAGCTAAAGCATGCCCTACCAAAAATGGTAAGTTGAGGGCAGGCGGAGCCGCGTGGCGGCCGCCTGCCCGTTTTGCATTCAGGGACAAGTTTGGGGACAAAGTTATGTTTCGGATAGACAAACTGACGCAGAAAGCGCAGGAGGCTTTGCAGCAGTCCCAGGCGCTGGCAGAATCGGGCGACAGCCAGGTGATGTTTCCGCTGCACCTGCTGATTTCGCTGGCCGATGAAAAGGAAGGCATCGTCAAGCCGCTGCTGGAAAAATGCGGCGTGCAGCCGGCCGCGATTGTGGCCGAGGCCCGCCGGCTGCTCGGCAATCTGCCCAAGACCGCGGGCGGCCAGCCCGGCATCTACATTTCGCAGCCGCTCAACCAGGTGCTGGAGCGCGCCTTCGACGAAGCCGGCCATTTCAAGGACGAGTTCGTTTCCACCGAGCACCTGTTGCTCTCGCTGACCGAGCAGCGCAGCGACCCGGCGGGCCAGCTTCTCGACCGCGCCGGCGCCAACCACGACGCCCTGCTGCGCGCGCTGGTATCGGTGCGCGGCACGCAGCGCGTGACGGATCAGAATCCCGAATCCAAATACCAGGCGCTGGAGCGCTACGCGCACGATCTCACCGATTCGGCGCGCAAGGGCAAGCTCGACCCGGTGATCGGGCGCGAGGAGGAAATCCGCCGCGTGATGCAGGTGCTCAGCCGGCGCACCAAGAACAACCCGGTGCTGATCGGCGAGCCCGGGGTGGGCAAAACCGCCATCGTGGAGGGGCTAGCGCAGCGCATCGTGCGCGGCGACGTCCCGGACCAGTTGAAGAACAAGCGGCTGGCCGCGATCGATTTGGGTTCGATGATCGCCGGCACCAAGTTCCGCGGCGAATTCGAAGACCGCCTCAAGGCGGTGGTGAAGGAGATCATCGATTCCAACGGCGAGATCATTTGCTTTATCGACGAGTTGCACACGCTGGTGGGCGCCGGTTCGGCCGAAGGCGCGATCGACGCCGCCAACCTGCTGAAGCCGGCGCTGGCTCGAGGCGAGCTGCGCTGCATCGGCGCCACCACGCTCAACGAATACAAGAAGCACGTCGAGAAGGACGCCGCGCTGGCGCGGCGCTTCCAGACCGTGCTGGTGAGCGAACCGACGGTGGATGACACGGTCGCCATTGTGCGCGGCCTCAAGGAGAAATTCGAAATCCACCACGGCGTGCGCATCAAGGATTCCGCTATTATCGCGGCCGCCGTGCTTTCGCACCGCTACATTGCCGACCGCTTCCTGCCGGATAAGGCCATCGATCTGATCGATGAAGCCGGCGCCGCGCTGCGTTTGCAGATCGGGTCGATGCCGATTGAGATCGACGATCTGGACCGGCGGATCTCGCATCTCGAAATCGAACGGCAGGCGCTCGGGAAGGAAGACGACCACGCTTCGCACGACCGCCTGCGGGTGGTGGAAAACGAGCTCGAAGGGCTGCGCGGCCAGGCCGCCGTGCTCAAGGAACGCTGGAACCGCGAGAAGTCCGCCATCAGCCGCGTGCGCCAGCTCAAGGAAGAGAAGGATTCGCTGCGCCAACAGGAAGAAAAGGCCTCCGCGGCCGGCGATTGGGAAAAGGCCGCGCAACTGCGCTACGGCCGACTGGGGCAAATCGAAAAGGACATACAGGCCGCCGAGCAGGAGCTGGAATCGGTGAAGGAAAACGCGCTGCTCAAGGAAGAGATCGGCGAAGACGATATTGCGCGCATCGTGGCCAAGTGGACCGGCATTCCGGTGGCGAAGATGATGGAAGGCGAAGTGGAGAAGCTGGTGCAGATGCCGGAGCGCCTGAAGGATCGCGTGGTGGGCCAGGACGAAGCCGTGCGCCTGGTCTCGAACGCGATCCTGCGCAACCGCGCCGGCCTGAGCGATCCCAACCGGCCGATCGGCAGCTTCATTTTTCTCGGGCCCACCGGCGTCGGCAAGACCGAGTTGGTACGCGCGCTGGCCGGTTACCTGTTCGACGACGATAAGGCCATGATCCGCGTTGATATGAGCGAATACCAGGAGCGGCACTCGGTGTCGCGCATGCTGGGCTCGCCGCCCGGATATGTGGGCTTTGAAGAAGGCGGCCAATTGACCGAGCAAGTGCGTAGGCGGCCGTATTCGGTGATCCTGTTCGATGAGATTGAAAAGGCGCACCCCGACGTGTTCAACACGCTGCTGCAGATCCTGGACGACGGCCGGCTCACGGACGGACAGGGGCGCACGGTCAGTTTTCGGAACACGGTGATCGTGATGACCTCAAACCTGGGGACGGGGATGGTGGAAAAGAACACCATCGGCTTCTCGGTGCACGGCAGGGACGGCGCCAACGACGAGACCCGCAAGCGGCTGATGGAGGCTTTGAAGCACCAGTTCCGCCCGGAGTTTCTGAATCGCATCGACGATATCATCGTGTTCAACGCCTTGAGCCGCGAGCACCTGAGCCAGATCGTGGATATCCAGTTGAACGCCGTGGCACGGCTCTTCGAGGCGCGCAAGATGAAGCTCGAAGTCACGCCGGCGGCCAAGGACCGCATCATAAGTGAAGGCTTCGATCCGCAGTTCGGCGCCCGGCCGATGCGCCGCGCGATACAGCGGCTGGTGCAGGATCCGCTGGCGCTCGAACTGCTCAACGGCGCATACGGTCCCGGCGACACCGTGGTGGCGGACGCGCCGGCCGGCGCGCAGGGCTTGTCCTTCACCAAAGCGACCCCGGCGGAACTGCCCGTCGAGGCGCAGCCGTGAGAAGGTGCGAAAAGACTGGGTTGACCTGCGGGTTGACAGGGTCGAAAAACCGCCCGAGGTTCCGGGAATCCTGGCAAATCACCGGCGGCAAGACCGCCGGCGTTACCGCCAACCGGAGATTCGATAAATGACCAATAGCATCAAGACCGTCCTGTTGCTAGGTCTGCTAACCGGCGTCCTCATCTACGGAGGCGAGTTATTCTTGGGCCGGAACGGGTTGTATCTAGGCCTGGCGTTTGCCGTGGCGATGAACTTCTCGAGTTACTTCTTCTCCGATAAGATCGCGCTGGCGACTTACGGCGCGCAGCGGGTTAGCCCGGAGCAGAACCCGGATGTCTACCGCCGCGTGGCGCCGATCGTCGAGAATCTGACCCACCGCATGGGCCTCGCGATGCCGAAGCTGTATCTGATCGCCGAGCAGTCGCCGAACGCGTTCGCCACCGGCCGCAATCCGGCGCATGCTTCGGTCGCTTTCACCGCGGGCATTTTGCAATTGATGACGGATCAGGAGCTGGAAGGGGTGGTGGCGCACGAGCTCGGACACGTGCTGCACCGCGACATCCTGATCAGCTCGGTGGCGGCCACGCTGGCCGGAGCCATCATGTTCGCGTCGCGTCTGGGTTTCTTTTTTGGCGGCAGCCGCGACGATCGCGACCGCGAAGGCGGCGGCATTGGCGCGCTGCTGATGCTGATTCTCGCGCCCATCGCCGCATTGCTGATCCAGATGGCGATCTCGCGCTCGCGCGAGTATGACGCCGACGCGGCTTCGGCCAAATACACCGGCACGCCCTACGAGCTGATCTCCGGCTTGCAGAAACTGGAGACCTGGAGCAAGCGGCTGCCGATGGCGGCGACGCCATCCACGGCGCACCTGTTCATCATCAAGCCACGCACCGGCTCGTGGTTTCAGAGCATGTGGTCGACCCATCCCGCCACTGAGGACCGCATCCGGCGATTGCAGGAAATGCGATGAACGAAGTCCGCGTGAACCGGAAGGCGGCCGGCCGGGTCGCTTCCGGGCACCCGTGGATCTTCTCGAGTGACGTTACGGAGCGCGATGGCGCGCAGCCGGGCGAGGCCGTCCGGGTTGCCGATGCACGCGGGCGGACGCTGGGTACGGCGCACTACAGCTCGACGTCGCAAATCGCCCTGCGGATGCTATCGGGGGAAGCCGAGGAGATTGGCCGCGATTTCTACCTGCGCCGATTGCGGGCGGCGGAAGCGCACCGGCGCCGGGTGGTTCATCACAGCGATGCCTACCGCGTGGTGCATGGCGAAGCCGATCTGCTGCCGGCGCTGATCGTCGACCGCTACGGCGAATACCTGGTGGTGCAGACGCTCGACCAGGGGATGGATGCGGCCAAGCCGCTGATTGTCTCCTGCCTGGAGGAAATCTTCGCGCCGCTGGGCATGGTCGCGCGCAACGATGTCGCGGTGCGGGCGAAGGAAGCGCTGCCGCTCGAAACCGCTGTGCTGGCGGGCACGGTTCCCACGGCGGTCGCGGTGGAAATGAACGGCCTGAAGCTGAGCGCCGATTTGATGCACGGGCAGAAGACGGGCATTTATCTCGACCAGCGCGAGAATTACCGCGCCGCGGCTCGCTATGCGACGGGAGGCAAGGCGCTCGATTGCTTCACGTCGACGGGCGGCTTCGCGCTGCATCTGGCCGCGCATTGCGAGAGCGTGGAAGCGGTGGACAGCTCGGAGGGCGCGCTCAAGACGGCACGCGCCAACGCGGAAGCCAACGGTATCGGAAACATCGAGTTCCGCCAGGCGGATGTGTTCGATCTGCTGGCCGGTTACGCTTCGGCGCGGCGCCAGTTTTCATCGGTGGTGCTGGATCCGCCGGCGTTCGCCAAGTCGCGCCGTAGCCTGGATGGGGCGGCCACAGGCTACAAGGAAATCAACCTGCGCGCGCTGCGGCTGCTCGAGCCGGGCGGGATCTTGGCGACCTGTTCGTGCTCGCACCATGTCAGCGAAGCCATGCTGCTGGAGCTGGTGGCCGCGGCTTCGCTCGACGCGGGCCGCACGCTGCGGGTGCTGGAGCGGCGAACGCAGAGCCAGGATCACCCGATACTGCTGACGGTGCCGGAAACGCATTATTTGAAGTGTCTGATTTTGGAAGTGGTGTGAAGGAGGAGTCAGAAGACAGGAGGCAGAAGACAGGAGACGGAAGGCGGAGGAGAGGAGGCGGTTGCAGGAACTGCTCGACGCGCCGCCGCCATTCTGACTTCTGATTCCTGCTGACTCCTGACTTCTGACTCCTGTCTTCTGACTCCTGTCTTCTGCAAGAAACGCGCCCGCAAGCGGGCGTTGGCAAGCTAAAGCATGCCCTACCACGGGCTGCCGCGCTCGAGGGTCAGCAGGCGGCGTTTGAGGGGAAGGCCGCCGCCGTAGCCTACCAGCTTGCCGTTGGCGCCGATCACTCTGTGGCACGGAACAACGATAGCGACGGGATTGGCGCCATTGGCGGCGCCTACGGCGCGCACGGCCTTCGGCGAACCGATGGCGCGGGCCATTTCCTGGTAGGTGCGGGTTTCGCCATAGGGGATGCGGGTCAGTTCCTGCCACACGCGTTTCTGAAACTCGGTACCCGCCAGGTCCAGCGGAAGCTCGAAGCGGCGCAATTGGCCGGCGAAATAGGCGTGCAACTGGCGCACCGCCTCGGTGAGCAGCGGGTTGGCGGGGTTTGGCGCCGCGCCGGACTCGGCGAAAGGCTCGAACTCAATCGTCCGAATTCCGGCGTCGCCGGCTGTCAGACGCAACCGCAGGTCTCCCGCGAACATCTCTTCTGTTGACTGACACATGGTTGGGAAACAGTCCTCGGCGAACGATTTGACGGCTAGTACACAAGTGTTTCAGGCCATGTATTTCTGCGCGAGCTGATACTCGCTTGTTATAATTGTACCCACGCGTCCTTATGCCGTTAAAGCCTTTCGCACCTAATCTTAGCGCGGAGAAGAAGATCTTTCTGCTGAAGCCTCGGGGCTTCTGCGCCGGTGTCGTCAGGGCCATCGATGTGGTCAAAATTGCTCTCGACCTCTACGGCCCGCCGGTCTATGTCCGCAAGGAAATTGTCCACAACAAGCACGTGGTCGACGAACTGCGGCAGGCGGGAGCCATCTTCGTCGAAGAGCTGGATGAAGTTCCCGCCGGCGGGCGCGCCATTTTCAGTGCGCACGGCGTCGCGCCGACGGTTCGCAAAGAGGCCAAGGAGCGGGGCCTGGACGTGATCGACGCCACCTGCCCGCTGGTCACCAAGGTTCATCTGGAAGCGGCGCGGTTCGCGCGCGACGGTTTCAGCATCGTCCTCATCGGCCACAAGGATCACGACGAGGTGATTGGCACGCTGGGCGAGGTCCCGCACGCCAGCCACCTGGTGGAAACCGTCGAGGACGTGGACCGCCTCGAGCTGCCCGACCCCGGCCGCGTCCGCTATCTGACCCAGACCACGCTCAGCCTGGATGAAACGCGCGACATCATCGAGCGCCTCAAACAGCGCTTCCCGCTGGTGCAGGGCCCGCCCGCGCAGGACATCTGCTATGCCACCGAGAACCGCCAAATGGCGGTGAAGGCGATTGCCGAGGTGGTGGATCTGCTGCTAGTGGTGGGTTCCGAAAACAGCTCCAATTCCAAGCGGCTGGTGGAGGTGGGCACGAATTTCGGCGTCCGCTCCTACCTGGTGAACGACCGCGGCGAGGTGGATCGCGGGTGGTTGACGGGCGTCACCAACGTCGGAGTCACGGCCGGCGCCTCCGCGCCCGAGCACCTGGTGGAGGAACTGATCGCCTTCCTGCGCAACGACGGATTCCGCCAGGTGGAAGAAATCGAGATGGTGGATGAGGACGTGCGATTCTCGCTGCCCTCCGAGCTGATGGTCAGTCTTCGATGAATACACAAGTCGAAACGGCCAAATCGATCGAGACGGGCGCCGAGCTCGCCCGCGGCCGCGCGTGCGCCAGGCTGGTGGATTTGCAGGCGCGCGACGGCCACTGGTGCGCCGAGCTGACCGCCGATACCACGCTCGAATCCGATTACGTGCTTTTCCAGCTCTGGCTCGATCCTCCCGTCGAGGGCCGCTGGGATCCGCCCACGCGGCCGCTGATCGACAAGGCCGTCCGGTCGATCTTCGATCGCCAGCTTGACGATGGCGGCTTCAATATTTACGCCGAGGGGCCGAGCGAAGTCAGCGCGTCGGTGAAGGCCTACGTGGCGCTGAAACTGGCGGGCGTGCCTCGCGACGATGCGCGCATGGCGCGCCTGCGCGGGCGCATTCTCGAACTGGGCGGCATTCAGGCGGCCAACAGCTACGTCAAGATCAACCTCGGCCTGTTCAATCTTTATCCGCGGCAGTACTGCCCCAGCATTCCTCCGGAGCTGGTGCTGCTGCCGTTCCACTTGCTCTACCAGATGTCGGCGTGGACACGCGCTATCGTGGTTTCGCTTTCCATCGTGCACGCCGCCAACCCGCGGCGTCCCGTGCCCGCCGGCTTTCAGCTTGATGAGCTGTGGCTCGCCGGCGTCAGCCCGGCCTTACATCGCGACCGAGCGCTGTTCTCCTGGCACAACACGTTTCTGGCGGCCGACGGCTTCCTGAAGTGGTGGGAGCGGAGCGGAGTGAATGCGATTCGCCGCAAAGCCGTCAAGCGCGCGGCGGAATGGATGATCGAACGCCTCCATCAACCAGACGGGCACTCCGATGGCTTCGGCGCCATCTATCCGCCGATGATGTACTCGGTGATGGCTCTGGATGTGCTCGGTTACGACGCGGACCATCCGTTGCGCGTGGAAGCTTTGCGGCAATTCAACAGTTTGATGGTGGACGATGGCGAGCGCTTCTTTTTCCAGCCGTGCTTTTCGCCGGTGTGGGACACAGCCATCGGCGCCTACGCGGTGGCGCAGAGCGAGCCCGGGGCTCGCGCGGCGGCGCGTGCCGCGGACTGGCTGCTGGAGCGCGAGGTACGGCGCAAGGGAGACTGGAGCTGGAAGCGTCCCGGCACCGAACCCTCCGGCTGGGCCTTCGAATACGCGAACGAGTTCTACCCGGATATCGACGACACCGCGATGGTGATGCTGGCGCTCAGCCAGGCGCGTGGGTCGGACGCGGCGGCGCAGCGGGCGGCGCACCGGCGCGCGCTCGATTGGCTGCTCGCCATGCAATCGCGCGATGGCGGCTGGGCCGCATTTGACGCCGACAACAACTGGGAGTTTCTGAGCCAGGTGCCGGTGGCCGATCATAATGCGATGCTCGACCCCACCTGCGCCGATATCACCGGACGGGTACTGGAGGCGCTGGCGGCGCACGGGTTGGGCCGCGATCACAGCGCCGTGCGCCGCGGCGTGGAATGGCTGGTGCGCCACCAGGAAGCCGATGGAAGCTGGTACGGCCGATGGGGAGTGGCGTACATTTATGGCACCTGCTTCGCGCTGCGCGGACTGGCCGGCAGCGGCGAAAGCGACCGTGAAGCCCACGTCCTGCGCGCCGGCGAATGGCTGCGCTCGATCCAGAACGCGGATGGCGGGTGGGGCGAAAGCTGCGCCAGCTACGACAACGGCGCCTTCACCGCCGCGCGCAGCACGCCTTCGCAAACCGCGTGGGCGATTCTCGGGCTGATCGCCGGCGGCGACGATTCCAGCCTCAGCGTGCGCCACGGCATCGAATATCTCCTGGAAACCCAGCGCGCCGATGGAAGCTGGGAAGAGAAGCTGGCCACCGGCACCGGCTTCCCGAAAGTGTTCTACTTGAATTACCACCTATACAAGGACTACTTCCCGCTACTCGCGCTGTCTTCGTTCGTGAAGACCCGAGCCAACTCGAAGGACAGGTTATGAAATTCTCACTCTCGATGACCGCCGGCCTGGCCGGATACATTTTCAGGAACAAGAGGCGGCCGCGGCCGGAGTGGCAGAAGAACGCCGTTCGCGACGCGGGCTCGGCCAACCCGTTCCGCATTCTGCCGCCGAAGGCCGGCGAGAAGCGGCAGCCGCATCCCATGATCGGCAAGCGCTTCCCGATCGTGCTGATGCTGGAGCCGCTGCACGCCTGCAACCTCACCTGCACCGGCTGCGGGCGCATACGCGAGTACGAATCCACCATCACGGAGCGGGTGCCGCTCGAGGAGTGCCTGGCCGCGGTGGATGAGTGCGGCGCGCCGGTGGTTTCCATCTGCGGCGGCGAACCGATGATGTATCCGCAGATCGGCGAGCTGACGGCGGGCATCCTGGAGCGCAACCGCCATATTTACCTCTGCACCAACGGCATGTTCATCAAGAAGCGGATCCGCGAATTCACCCCGGACAAGCGCTTCTACTTCAACGTCCACCTGGATGGGATGCGGAAGAACCACGACATCGCGGTGGAGCGCGAAGGCGTTTTCGACCTGGCCATCGAGGGCATTCAAATCGCGAAGAAAGCCGGCTTCCAGGTCTGCACCAACACCACGGTCTACAAAGAGACCGACATGCGGGAAATCGAGGAGCTGTTCGAATACTTGCGGCAGTTCCACGTGGACGGTCACCAGATTGCGCCCGCCTATGGATACTCGGCCGTCGACGACCGCGAGATCTTCCTGACGCGCGACGACATTCGCGAAAAGTTCAAGGACTTCGACCGCATCGCGGCGAAATATCCGGTCCGCCAGACCCCGCTGTACATGGAATTCCTGCAAGGGCGGCGCGAGTTGCCGTGTACCGCCTGGGGCAATCCCACATACAACATCAAGGGCTGGAAAGGTCCGTGCTACCTGATCACCGACGGACAGTACAAGACCTTCGAGGACCTGATGACGCGCACGCCCTGGGAAAGTTACGGCCCCGGCAACGACCCGCGTTGCGAGCACTGCATGATGCACTGCGGCTTCGAGCCTTCGGTAGCCTACGGCATCAACGCCGGGGTGGCCGACAATCTCAAGATGCTGGCATGGATGCTGCGATAGCTGCGCTGTGGCGCACGAGTGCGCCCGCCACGCCCCGGATACTGCCATGAAGCCCGTCCTCATCACAGGCGCTTCCGGATTTCTGGGCTGGCACGTGGCGCGTGTGGCGATTGAGCGCGGTTGCGCGGTTCGCGCGCTGGTGCGGCCGGGCAGCCGCGTCGAAGAACTGCCGGTCGAAATCGTCACCGGCGATCTGCGCGATCCGCCTTCGCTTCAGCGCGCGGCTGCCGGCTGCGGCATCGTTTTTCACGTGGCTGGCGATTACCGGCTGTGGGCCCGCCATCCGCGCGAATTGTACGACTCCAATGTCGAAGGCACGCGCAATTTGCTGGAGGCGGCACGGGCGGCCGGCGTCGAGCGCGTGGTCTACACCAGCACTGTCGGCGCCATCGGCATCCCTCCCGGCGGCCTGGGAGACGAAACCACGCCGGTATCACTCAAGGATATGACGGGCGATTACAAGCGCTCCAAATTCCTCGCCGAGCAAGTGGCTCTCGAGTTTGCCCGCACCGGCATGGACATCGTCATCGCCAACCCCACCGCGCCGATGGGCGATCACGATTTCAAGCCTACCCCCACCGGCCAAATCGTCCTCGACTTTCTGAACGGCGACTTGCCGGCCTATATCGATACCGGCCTCAACGTGGTGAATGCGCGCGATGCCGCCGAGGGCCACTGGCTGGCCTGCCAGCGGGGCCGCTCCGGCGAGCGCTATATTCTTGGCTCGGAGAATCTCACGCTGGCCGAAATCCTCGGCACGTTGGCGGCTATCACCCATCGCAAACCACCACGCGTCCGTCTTCCATATTTCCTGGCGTGGTGCGCCGGCGCGTATGGCACGGCTTGGGCGAACATCTCCGGGTCGCCGCCGCGCGTCTCGCTGGAAGCAGTCCGCCTGGCTAAGAAGAAAATGTGGGTCACCCACGCCAAGGCTACCCGGGAGTTGGGCTACCAGCCGGCGCCGGCCGCGCAGGCGCTGGCCCATGCGGTGGAATGGTTCACCCGGCGGCAAGGGCCAGCGTGAAACTGCTGGTGGTGGCGGCCGAAGACAGGGAACTGCGCGGCATCCTGGCTCACGCCCAGCAAAGTGGGACAGACGCCCGGGTTACGGGTCCGACGCGGACTTTCGTTTGTCAACCCGCGCAAGTGGGCGCGGGCTGGGCCCGCTCGGCGGCGCTGGGAGAGCACCAGGTGCTGCTGGTGGCGAACGGCGCCGGCCCCGCCAGGGCCGCCGCCACAGTGGACCGGGCGGCGGCGGCTTTTCGGCCCGAGATAATCGTCTGCACCGGGTTTTGCGGCGCGCTGGAAGACACACTGGACGTGGCCTCGGTGGTGGTAGCCACCGAAGTGATGGGCGCCAACGGCCGCTTCGGCGCCTTGGCGCCCCCCGCTTCTCTGCCGCATCGCCTTGGGGTGGTGCTGACCATCGATCACGTAGCTCAATCCGCTGCGGAAAAGCGCAGCCTCCGCCAAACGGGCGCCACCGCCGTGGATATGGAAGCCGCCGCCGTGGGCGAGCGTTCAGCCGCGCTGGGCCTGCCGTTTTATTGCATTAAGGCCGTCACCGACCTGGCAGGCGAAGATATGGCGAATGACCTGAATGCAGCCATGCGCCCCGACGGACATTTCGATACAATAAAGATCTTAGGTTCTATTTTGGGTCGCCCGCTGTCCCGGGTGTCGGAGTTGCTTCGGCTGCGAAGCCGTTCCGCTCGGGCTGCGTGTGCGTTGGGTGATTTTTTTGCAGATTGCCGATTTTGAAACGAACGCCATACCTGCAACCATGCAGGCCGCCGTGTATCGCGGCCAGAGCCTGGTGGAGATCGAGGAAGTCCCCACGCCCGAAATCGAGCCTGGTGAAATCCTCATCCGGGTCGAGGCCTGCGGCATCTGCCATACGGACCTGAAGAAGATCGAGCACAACCTGCTGGCGCCGCCGCGCATTTTCGGCCACGAGACCGCCGGCGTGGTAGCCGCCGTAGGGTCCGCCGTCAAGCAGTTTCGCCCGGGCGACCGCGTGGTGGCCTTCCACCACATTCCCTGCATGAATTGTTTTTACTGCCGGCGCAAGGTTTACGCCCAATGCCCCGTCTACAAAAAGGTTGGCATCACGGCTGGCTTCGAGCCCGCCGGCGGCGGCTTTGCGCAGTACGTTCGCGTAATGGACTGGATCGTGGAACGAGGGGTGGAGAAGATACCCGACGGCATTTCTTTCGAGCGCGCCACGCTGGTCGAGCCGCTGAACACCTGCCTCAAAGCGGTGGTGCAGGCCGATCCGCAGCCGGATGAGTTCGTGGTGGTGCTGGGCCAGGGCCCCATCGGCCTCATGTTCACCATGCTGGTGCGGCGCACCGGCGCGCGGGTCGCCGCCACCGATACGATTGCCGAGCGGCTCGCGCTCGCCGCCCGCTGCGGCGCTGAGTTGACCTGGAATCCGCGTAACGTGAACGTGGCCTCGGAAGTCAAACACCTTACAGGAGGGCGAGGCGCGGATTTTGTGGTGGTCGCGGTGTCCACTCCAGGGATTGTCGAGCAGGCCATCGCCTGTTCCCGGCCGGGCGCCCGCATCCTTCTTTTCGCGCAAACTTCTTCCGCCGAGCGCATCGAAGCCTCCGGCGCGGACATCTGTGTAGGAGAGCGAACAGTCTTCGGTTGTTATAGTGCATCGGTGGATTTGCAGAAAGAGTCCGCCCAGCTTGTTTTTGGCGGCGAATTGCCAGTGGAGGAATTGATTTCCCATCGTTTGCCCTTGGTTAAAATTTGTTCAGGATTCGATTTGGCATTGCATCCGGGATCTAAATCATTGAAAATAATCGTTCAGCCACAGAGGTGGTCATAGTGAATAACCACATGATGGCTGCCGTGCTTTACGGCAAGGAACACTTGCAAGTGGAGCCGGTGGCCGTTCCCAGCATTCAAAGCAGAGACATCCTGGTTCGAGTGAAAGTGGCCCTGACTTGCGGCACCGACGTGAAAGTGTTCCGCCGGGGATATCACGCTCGAATGATCGTTCCGCCTGCGGTGTTTGGGCACGAACTGGCCGGCGACGTGGTCGCGACTGGCGAGGATGTGACGAAGTTCAAGATCGGCCAACGTGTGGTGGCGGCCAATTCGGCGCCATGCACCCGTTGCTTTTATTGCCAGCGCGGTCTTGAAAACCTATGCGAGGATTTACTGTTCAATAACGGGGCGTACGCCGAGTACATCCGCATTCCGGCGCGCATCGTGGAAGGCAACACCTACCTGGTTCCGCAGCATGTCGGCTACCAGGACGCCGCGCTGATCGAGCCGCTGGCCTGCGTGGTTCGCGGCTGGGAGGAAACCGCTCCGCGTCACGGGGACGCGGTAGCCGTGATCGGCCTCGGACCGATCGGGTTGATGTTCGTCAAGCTGGCGAAGCTGCATGGCTGCCGCGTGATTGCGATCGGCCGCCGCAGGACGCAACTCGACCGCGCGGCCGCGCTGGGCGCCGACGATCTGATCGTGGGCGAGGACGGCACCGATCCGGTGAAGACCATTCGCGGCCTGACCGGCGGGCGCGGCGTGGATATCGCCATCGAAGCCGTGGGCAAGCCGCAGACCTGGCAGTGGGCCGTCAGCATGGTGCGCCGCGGCGGCGTGGTGAACTTCTTCGGCGGCTGTCCCAACGACACCACGGTCAACCTGGATACCGCCCTGCTGCATTATTCCGAAATTACCTGCAAGGCCAGTTTCCATCACACCCCGGCCCACGTCCGCAAGGCGCTGGACCTGGTTTCGGCGGGCCACATTCGAGCCTCGTTCTTCGTGAATCGCGAGGAGCCGCTGGCCAACCTGCTGGAAGTTATGCGCCACCTGATGAGCCACAACGGCCACCTGAAGACGGCGATTCTGCCCTAAAATGCCGCGCGCAGAGACTCCCGCGTTTCTGCCGCCGGCCCAGTTCGTACACACTCCCGAAGCGCTTGGCCGGGCCTGGCCGCCGGAAGATGCGCGCGCCTACACGCGCTGGCTGGCCACCCGCCATTATGAGAATTTCCACGTGGTGAGCTTTCTGCTGCCCAAGCGTCTCCACCAGGATTTCTACAACGTGTACGCCTATTGCCGTTGGGCCGACGACCTGGGGGATGAAATCGGCGACCGCGCGGAGAGTTTGCGGCTGCTGGAATGGTGGGGCGGCGAGTTGGATGGGATGTACCAGGGCCGTGCCGCGCACCCGGTCTTCGTGGCGCTCGACGAGACGGTGCGCCGCCACCAGATTCCGCGCCAGCCGTTCGCCGACCTGATCCAGGCGTTCGTGCAGGACCAGACCGTGACGCGCTACGCCAACTGGGACGAGCTGTTCGGCTACTGCCGGTGCTCGGCCAATCCGGTGGGCCGGCTGGTGCTGTACCTGTGCGGCTACTCCGACCCGGCGCGCCAGCGACTGGCCGACGCGACCTGCACGGCGTTGCAACTCGCCAATTTCTGGCAGGACGTGACCGTCGATCTGCTCAAGGATCGCGTCTACATACCGCTCGACGTGCTGGATCGGCACGCCTGCCGGATCGAGGATCTGTTCGCGCGGCGATTTACGCCCGGTTTTCGCGAGGCCATGCGCGAGATCGTGGCCAAGGCGCGCGGATTATTCCTCGAAGGCCTTCCCCTCACCGGAATGGTGGACCGCCGGCTGGCGCTCGATCTCGACCTGTTCAGCCGCGGCGGCCTGTGCGTGCTCGATAAAATCGAGCGGCAGGATTACGACGTGCTGCGGGCGCGGCCGGCGATTTCGAAGTTCGAGCGCGCGCGCCTGCTGCTGGGGTCGCTGGCGCGGCTGGCCATGCCGCGGGCGGCCTGATGAACGCGATCGACCAGTCTTACGAATATTGCCGCCGCGTGGCGCGCAGCCGCGCCAAGAATTTCTACTACTCGTTTCTCCTGCTTTCCGCCCAGCAGCGCAAAGCCATGTGCGCCATCTACGCCTTCATGCGCACCTGCGACGATTTGAGCGACGAGCCGGGCGCCAGCCGGGTGGCGCTCGAGCAGTGGCGCGCCGCCACCGAAGATGCGCTGGCCGGCCGTTTCAGCGGCCATCCCATCTGGCCCGCCTTTCATCACACCGTCCGCCGCTTCGGCATCCCGCACGAGTACTTGCGCGAAATGATCGACGGCGTGATCTCCGACCTGGAACCGCGCCGCTTCCAGACCTTCGACGAACTCTACCGCTATTGTTACCAGGTGGCGTCGGTGGTGGGCCTCACGGTGATTTACATTTTCGGTTTCGACACGCCCAGCGCGCCGCCGCTGGCGGAAAAATGCGGCATCGCCTTTCAGCTCACCAATATTCTGCGCGACATCCGCGAGGATTGCGCGCGCGGCCGCGTCTATCTGCCGCAAGAGGACTTGGCCCGCTTCGGCGTCTCCGAAGCCGACCTGGCCCAAGGCAATCGTACACCCGAGTTCCTGCGCCTGATGCAGTTCGAAACCGACCGCGCCCACGCCTACTACCGCGATTCGCAGCCGCTGCTCGACTTGATCCACCCGCGCAGCCGGCCTTCGTTGTGGGTGCTGATCGCCATCTATTCCCGCCTGCTCGACCGCATCGAAGCCGGCAATTACGATGTCTTCCGCAAGCGCGTGCGTCTGTCCACCTTCGAGAAATCCTGGATCGTCGTCAAGGCGCTGCTCGGATAGGTGGGCTTGCCCATCTGTCTATGTCTCTTCCCCCGGTTGCGTTCAATACCCGGTTTGATATATCGTACGAAAACGGCTGGAACGGGGACGGGCTGACCCTGTTCGAGCGGCGTCGGGCGAACGCGTGGGTTGACAGACGAAATCCGCCTGCCAACCGATTGCCGCGAGGTTGATCGGGGGTATCCCAGCAAGAAGTAAGGAAGCCTATTCCATGGGAATCGGGATTCGCATCGAGAATTTGCGCAAGGTTTATGATTCGCCGCCTCCCTCCGCGCTCGGCGGTCGCGGTTTTTCCTTCGGTCCCACCCGTTCCGGCGGGCGGAAGGAGAAGAAAAAGAAGATCGAAATCCTGGCGCTCGATGACGTTTCGCTGGAGATTCCCGCCGGCGAAATCTTTGGTTTGCTGGGACCGAACGGGGCGGGGAAGTCGACCACCATCGGCATTTTGACGACCCGCACCGAGCCCACCAGCGGACGCGCTTTCGTCGGCGAGTTCAACGTCTGGAAGCAGCAGGTCAAAGCCAAGCGCGTGATCGGCGTGGTGCCACAGCGGCCCAACCTGGATTTTGCGTTGACCACCCGCGAGGTGCTGCTCTTCCACGGCGCCTACTTCGGTCAGAACGCCCGCGAGCGCGCGCGCCGCGCCGACGAGCAGCTCGAGAAATTCAAGCTCACCGACCGCGCCGGCCAAATGGTCCGCGAATTGTCCGGCGGCCTGATGCAGCGGCTCTCCATCGCGCGCGCCATGATGCACGATCCCGAGGTGCTGTTCCTCGACGAACCTTCGGCGGGCCTGGACCCGCAGACGCGGCTGATGCTGTGGGAGATCATCCGCGGCTACGGCAGCCTGGGCAAGACCATCGTGCTGACCACGCACTACATGGACGAAGCGGACACGCTGTGCCAGCGCCTGGCGATCATCGATCACGGCAAGATCATCGCCCTGGGGACGCCGCGCGAACTGAAATCGTCGATCCCCGGCGGCTATGTGCTGCGTGTGCGTTTCGACCGCGCGCCGGAAGAACTGCTCCGCCAGCTTCGCGCACTGCCCGGTGTGACTGAGGTGCACTCGACCGATCCGGCGGCGGCCGATGTTTACGCCGACCGCGGCGGCCCGCTGGTGGGGCCGATCGTCAACGCCGCGCAATCGGTTGGCGCCGAACTGCACGACGTTCACATCCAGGAACCGAGCCTCGAAAACCTGTTTCTGCACCACACCGGAAGGAGCCTGCGCGAGTGAATTGGAAGACGTTTTACGCCCTGCTGTCGCGCGACGGTCACGTCGCCCGCCGCAGTTTGGTCATGATGCTGGTGCAGAACCTGCTCCAGCCGCTGCTGTTCACCTTCGTCTTCGGGCGCGTGCTCACCTCGGGCGGCTTGATGCGGGCCGGGTTCAAGAGCGTGCTGCTACCGGGCGTCATCGCCATCAGCATGGTGATTGCGGGCGTGCAGGCGGTGGCGATGCCGCTGATCACCGAGTTTCAATTCAGCCGCGAGATCGAAGACCGGCTGCTGGCGCCGATTGAAAACGGCTGGCTGGCGGTGGAGAAAATCATCGCCGGCATGATCCAGGCGCTGGTGGCCGGCCTAGTGGTGATCCCGGCCGCGTGGCTGACCATGGGTTCGGGCACCGGCGTCAGCTTCGCGCATCCGTTCGCGTTCGCCGCCTTCTGCCTGCTGGTGGCGTTGCTCGCCGCCGCCGGGGGCCTGGCGCTCGGTTGCAGCGTGGGCGCCACCCAGATCGGGCTCATGTTCAGCATCATCCTCGCCCCGATGTTGATGTTCGGCTGCGTCTACTACCCGTGGTCGTTCCTCCGCGCGTTCCCCGGCTTGCAATACGTGGTGCTGCTGAACCCGGTGGTGTACGCGAGCGAAGGATTGCGCGGAACCCTGGCGCCGCAGGTGCCGCACATCGCAAGGTGGATCACTGCCTCCGCACTGGCGGCGATCGATATTGGCATGATCGCGCTCGGCATCCGGAAATTCCGGAAGAAGGCGGTAAGCTGAGGCGGGGCGGACAATTCCGGTTGGAAGTAGGATTAGGGCGTGAAGGGATCAATTGCAACTGCGCTCCTCCTGATTGCGGTTTCCGCGTCGGGGCAGCAACTGTTTTCTCGCGAAGTTCAGGATTATTCGCTCGAAGCTCCCACCTTCCTGGAGGCCCTGCTGAAAGCGTCCGCCGATTTCCAGTTTCCCTTGGGAGTGGAGTGGGTGAAATCGGCCGGCACGTTGAAGCCCGTTCAGCTTTCCCGGAGCAGCGTCACGGCGGAGGAAGTCATCCAGGCCGTGGTCTCGATGCACGCCGGCTATGAATGGCGCCTGGAAGATGGTGTTGTTCACGTCTTCAACACTGCTCTAATGGGCGCTGCGCGCAATCCTCTGAATGCGAAACTGCAGTTCTTTGGGTTTACCGATTGCCAGCCGATGATCCGTCGGATTGCCGAGGTCTATCTGGAGATGAACGTCCGGGGAGCGGTCGCTCCGAAGGTCGGCGGTGGGTGGGGTTTCAGCATCGCAGGTAGCATTGACGAACCCAAGATCCAGTTCCGATGCACGGATCTTTCCGCTCGTTATGTCTTGAACAGGATCGTGGCCCTCAGTATCCAGCATGCTTGGATCGCGACCTTTCCCGAGAAGGCAGCTCTCACCCCAACCGGGTTCCTGGAAGAAGTGCCGATACTCGCCGGATCGGACTCGGACCAGCCGTTCTGGGTTCTGCGCCGGTGGGGCGATCCACCTCCGGAAAAACTCGTGAGATGAAATGGCGATGGCCGGGCAATCAGGCGATCGAACGGTACAATCATCGGAGTAAGCGATTGCGCTTTCCGGGCCGCGGAAAATGAAGACGTTTTTTCATCTCGACATGGACGCGTTCTTTGTGTCCGTGGAGGAGCTGTTCGCGCCCGAACTGAAGGGCAAGCCGGTGGTGGTCGGCGGACGGCCGAACGAGCGCGGGGTGGTTTCGGCGGCGTCTTACGCGGCGCGGCGCTTCGGCGTGCATTCGGCGATG
>DASWZP010000261.1:0-9056 GCA_036404395.1 Bryobacteraceae bacterium
CAGCCCGTAGAATTCCTGCCGCAGGCGGGCGAGCGAAACCACCGCCGCGCGGCCGCCCAGTTGCGCGTGGCCGAACACGAAAGTCAGCACAGGAATGAACAGATCCCGTTCCGTCACCCCCAGCAGCTTGAACGCGTCGCCGGGACACAGCCGCACCAGCATCTCCAGCACCGGAATCGAGCCGTACTGGCCGCGGACCGCGTCAAACGCGAAATCCAGGCCGGGCAGCTCGATCTCGCGAACCGGCGCGCCGAACTCGGCTCCAGCGCGCTCGGCGATAGCCGTCAGCGCTTCCCGGTCCACTTCCGGCGTGGCGCCCACGTAAAAATACTTCATCCCTTTCCTGCCAGCGCCGCCGGCGCCTCGCCGCCCTGCGCCGGCTGCTCGAGCGGCAGCGACACCGTGAAGGTGGCGCCGGCTCCCGCCGCGCTCTTGACCTCGATATCGCCGCCGTGCGCCTGGATGATGCCATAGGATACCGCCAGCCCCAGCCCCACGCCCTTTCCTTCCGACTTGGTGGTGAAGAACGGATCGAAAATCTTGGCCAGGTTCTCGGCCGGGATCCCTTCGCCGTTGTCCGCTACCGTCAGCATCTCCATGCCATCGGCCGTAAACGTGGTGATCGAAACGCGGCCCTGGCGCTTATCCACGCCCTTGCTCTGGGTGGCTTCCGCGGCGTTCAGCACCAGGTTCAGCACCACCTGCTGGATTTGCGATGGATCGCAAAGCACCGGCGGCAGCCCCTCGCGCAGGTCCGCCTCCACCGACACGTTGCTCAGCTTCAGCTTGTGCTGCACCAGCGAAAGTGTCATCCGCACAATCCGGTTCAGATCGGTCGGCGCCCGCTGCGGCTTGCCGCGCCGCGAAAAGGCCAGCAGGTCGCTGACAATGTGCCCCACCCGCGAGGTTTCGTTGATCACCTGCGAAAGATACCGGCGGAACTCCACAAGCCGGGCGGCCGGGACGCCGTCGTCGGTGAGCATCCGCTGCATCAGCATCGACAGGTTCAGCACGCCGGACACCGGGTTGTTGATCTCGTGCGCCACACTGGCGGATAGCTGGCCCAGCGAGGCCAGCCGGTCGCTCTGCACCAGCTTCTTCTGCGCCGCCTTGAGCTGCTCGGTGCGCTCCTGCACCTTGGTTTCGAGTTTCTGCGTAAATTGGTTGATCTCGCCGAGCGCCGTGCGCAGCCGCTCGCGCATCACCTCGAAGCTGCGCGCCAGCTCGTCCAGTTCCTCGCTCGAGCCGACGATCTCGAGCGGCCGGTCGAGCTCCATCTGGCTCACCGCCTTGGTTCCTTCCACCAGCGCTTCAATCGGCCGGCTCAGAAACCGCCGCGTGAACAGAATGATGAACAGGCTGATGAGTCCGATTTCGACGCCCGTCACCACCAGCACGCGCAGCTTCATGCCGTCCACTTCGCGGTCCACGCTTTCCAGCGTCAGCGCGACGTCGAGTACCCCCAGCACCTTGAAGCCCGCCGGGTGCGCGTGGCACGCCGATTCGCTGCACGAGCGCTCGTTGTAAATCGGCGTCACCATCTCCAGCCGCCGGTGGCCTATGTCCGCGCCGGTGATTTTCACGTGCGAGGTGAGATCGATCGGGCTGACCGAGCCCACGGTGGGATCGTTGCGGCGCGTCGAGTACGTCACCTGGCCGCTGCGGTTAAACATGCGAATGCGGTCGATGCCCTGCTTTTCGGCGATCGTCTGCATCACCTGGTATGCCGCTTCCCGGTGGTCGTCCAGCATGGCGTGCCACATCGCGCTGGAGATTCCCTTGGAGAGCTGGTCCGCCCCCAGGATCATCGTGTTGAGAAGCTGCCGCTCCTCGGTCTTGATGTTCACCAGCCCGGAAACCGCCGCCACAATGATCACGATCACCGTGATCGATAACATCAGCTTCCGGGCCAGACGCCTCGGCATAACCGCCCCTGTACTCCGAAATTATTGTAGCGTGCGGCGCCCGGCCATGGGCCGCAATCGGCGGGCGAGTGGGGCAGGCGCTTCCGCCTGCCAACCGGCTCTTCCTACCTTGTGGTCCGTGAAGAATTTACTCGACACGGCCTCGAAAGAGTGAGCTCGCGCACCGGCGGAATCAGCCCATCTCCCGTGTTCTCCGCTCCTTGACTGGCGTGGCAGATAAGGTGCTCTATATGTTGCTTGAGTGGCGCGGAGCCGATGCGGCTCGCCCAGGAGGTTAGTAAGTTATGACGACCGAAAGCGGTAGTTTTGAGAGTAAGCCAACCGGGGACCAGCCGCCCCGCCGCGAGCGAGGCAACCTGTTCTGGTACGCCGCGACCGCGCTCGCGTTAGTGGCGATCGTGGTTCTCTTCGTGAACATCCACCAGCTTGGATCGAGCGTCGATCGGCAGAAGGACGCAACCGCGGCGCAGATCGCCAAATTGAGCGACCTGATCGCGCAGAGCAATCAGGCCAGCAGCCAGCGGTTGGAATCCGTCGCCCGCGAAGCGCACGATTCCGCCATGACCGCGGAAGAGCAAGCCAAGGCCGATCTGCGCAGGGCCAATGCCAACCTGGCCGCCAAAATCGCGCAGGAAACCAAGGCCCAGCAGCAGGCGCAGCAGGAGGCGGAAATTCAGGTGACCGGCCAACTGGATGAACTGAAGCAGGCCACCACCACCGCCAACTCGAAGCTCGACCAAATCAGCGGCGACGTCAATGGCGTCAAGGGCGACGTCAAGTCCGCCCAATCGTTGCTCGACGAGCACGGCTCCGAGCTGAAGCGGATGACCGGCGACATGGGCGTGATGAGCGGCCTGATCGCCACCAACGGCACGGAACTGGCTCAACTGAAAGAGCTGGGCGACCGCAACTATATCGAGTTCGATCTGAAGAGGAGCAGCGCCGCGCAGAAGATCGGTGGCATTCAGTTGCAGCTCGCCAAGGCCGATCCCAAGCGGAACCGTTTCACACTCGATGTGCTGGCCGATGACAAGCGCGTAGAGAAGAAGGACCGCACCGTGAACGAGCCGGTGCAACTGTACGTGGCCGGCAATCGCCAGCCCATTGAAATCGTCGTCAACAACGTGAAGAAAGACGAAATAACCGGATACCTCGCAGTCCCCAAGGTCACCATGGCCCGCCGGTAAGCGCAAACAATCACAGCCACGGATGAACACAGATAAACGCGGATAAGGAAGGCAGGTTCTCAGAAATTCTTATCTGTGTTCATCTGTGCTCATCCGTGGCTAAATCCATTACCATCAATCTGATATCCCACCAAATCGAATCTGCCGATTGAAGTACCTGCGTACTCTTTTGTCTGGTACTCTGGGCGTGTTATGGCTCCCGCCTGGCAGAACATGATGATCGCGCTCGCGCGCAGCGATTCCCTCACCCGGTGCGTACAAACCAACTCCAAAATCTCCGCGGCGGCGAACCAGTTTGTTGGCGGGCTGGATGAAGGCGCGGCGCTTCGCACGGCGCTCGAACTGCAGCAACGGGGCATTCGCGCATCGTTGTTCTTCCTCGGCGAATACATCACGGACCCGGTGGTTACCCGCCAGACCGTCGACAGCCTGGTGCGGCTTCTCCCCGCGCTGCACAGCCACGGTCTGGACACCCATGTTTCGGTGGATCCCACCCAGATCGGCTATTCGATTCGACCCGAACTCGGCGAGGAGAACGCCCTCCGCCTGGCCGCGTCGTTTCCGGCGCAGCACTCCGCGCGCAGCTTTCTGATGATCGATATGGAGGACGCTTCCTACGTCGATTGCACCATCGGCCTGCGCAACCTCCTGGCGAGCCGCGGCGTGCCGGCCGCCATCACGTTGCAGGCGTACCTGCGGCGAACCGAATCGGACCTGGCGAGTCTTCTGCGCGACCGCGTTCCCTGCGTCCGGCTAGTGAAGGGAGCGTTTTCCGAGCGGCGGGCGATCGCCTGGACACGCCCGGCTGAGATCACCGAAGCGTACATGCGACTCGCGGCGCTGATGCTGTCCGACCAGGCGCGGGAGAGTGGACTATTTCCGGTTTTCGCGACCCACAACGAAGCGCTGATCGATTCCATTCGCAAGCTGGCGCGCGAATCCGGCTACGCCCCCGGAGAGTACGAGTTCGAAATGTTGTACGGCGTGCGGCCGAAACTGCAAGCGAACATCCTCGCCGCCGGCGACCAGCTTCGCTTGTACGTGCCCTACGGCGCCCACTGGTGGCCGTACACCGCCCGCCGCATCGGAGAGAATCCGCAAAATCTCATCTTCGTCTGGCGCGCCCTCGCCGGCCGACGTCGCTGACGCCGACGTGGCGTGGGCAACGCGGACGTGGCGCGGGCATTCTTGCCTGCTGTGTCGAGATTCTTCTCGACATTTCTTTTCTTCATACGCTATTCCCGCAGCGCCCCACAAAAAAAACGGCCCGGCCTCCACTCAATGAAGGCCGGGCCCATGGGAAGAAATTTGATGCTCTCTGAAACTCTTCTAGCGATGGCTGCCGCCGCTGGAATGACCCGAGCCGCTGTGGCCGCTGCTTGCGTGGCTGGCCCCCCCACCGCTCGACCGCGGCGCGCTGCTCGACGGCGCGCTCCGTTGCTGGCTCGGCGCGCCGTAACGAGGCTGGCTCGGCGCACTGTTCGCAGGCGCATTGTAGCGTGGGCTGCTGCCCGAGTACGGGCTGCTGCGGTATCCCGAGTTCGGTGCGCCAAACCGCTGCCAGCCGCTCGAAGACGATGACGGCCGCGTGTTCGACTGCGCGCCCGGCGCACCGATCCGGTTCCAGCCCGCGGAACTGCCCGCCTGGCCGCCGGACCGGTTCAACCCTCCTTGCGACGCCATGCCGCGTGCGCCCGCAGCCGCCTGCGGAGAATGAAAGAACGTGGTGTTGCCGGTGCTCCTCGGCGCGTACGATGCCGCACGGCTGGAGAACCGCGTGGCAGCTCCTCCCGCAGCCAGCGGAACAGCTCCGCGGATCATTCCCGCCGACGCAAACTGCGCGGCCGTGGGCCGCACGATGTTGGAACCTCGACCGTTCTGGAAGTCATGCACCGAAAGCCCCGTCACGCCATTTGCGACACGCGCATTTTGATAGGCATTTCTTATGTTTACGCCTGTAATGTTCACTGAGCGGTTGATGTATCCGGCGGAGCCGTAGAAACCCCTCCCCCACCATGGGTGGAAGACTTCATACGGCGCCAGTGCACACCATCCGATGTTGCCGAAACCGAAGCCAACCCCGAAGCCAACTCCACCGCCGAAACCGAAAAATCCAACCAGCGCCGGCGACCAATAATGCGGCATGCCGAACACACCCGGATACCACAGCCAGCCGAAGCCGGCTCTATTGAACCAGCGGCCATAGTGATATGGGGCCCAGCCCCAGGGATCGGCGCTGACCCAGGTCCAGCCATAATAATCCAGCCACTCCCACTGCCCCAATTGATAAGGCGCCCAACCGGGCGCGACCTGCGGCTGCCAGACGTTTCCGTAATCGGGCGTGTAAACCCAATTCCCGTTATTGTCCAAATCTTCCGAGCCGTACACTCCCTGCGGCACACGCTGCGCGCTGCGCGACTGCGTGAGCATGCGATCGCGACTGTCCGACCATGCGTCCCAGGCATCCGCCGCCGGAGCCGCCACTATCTGAAACTCCGGATCGGCGGTGGAACCGCGCGCAACCATCATCTGTCCGGCGCTCACCCACTGCGAACCGTGGGGCGAAAACACCTCGATGTCCCCTCCTCTGACGGTGAGTTCCGTCTGGCCGGCATCCGTAACGGAAATGCGATAAATCCCAACCTTCGTTGGTCTTACGGAAATATTCGGGGTATCCACTTCGGCATTTGTGCTGGAAGGCCTTAACACACGGTAAGTTAGGGTGCCGTGAGAGAGCTCGATTTGCAGCCGGTCCGCCTCCAGCGCCGCGATCCTGATTTCCGCGGTGCCGCCCAGCCGGAGCAGGTTGGCGGCATCGAATTCGACTTCGGCCCGCGAGTTGGGGCCGCTGGAAATGCGATCTTCGGTCAGCAGCGGCGCGTTGATGACGCCTGCCACCCAATCGGCATCGCCGCGTTTCACCGAAACCTGGCCGTCCATGACGCTGATGCGGGCGACGCCGTGCTGCTGATCGTCGGCATCCTGCGCCCGCGCGGGTGCGCCGGCGCCAACCGCGAGAACGGCCGCCAGAACCCAACCCATCGAGCGAAGCTGCGACCGAACCATGGCGGAGTCCTTTCTAACGTCCGGTGAGGTGATAGCACGGAGGCTGCCAAAGGCCAACGATAACTTCTTCAGACATTTACGGGTCAACAGCGCGTTGCCCGAGTGGCCGAAAACCACCAGCATGGCTGCGTTGGAGCAGGCACAGCAGAGTATGCCGGCGCACGACGCAGAGACGGAAGGGTAAAGTAGCCGTCAGAATCGCTATAATCGCCTCGATGGCCGCAGCCGACATCGACGAGCTTTTCGCTCGAACTCTCGAGGGTGATTATGAGGACGAAGCGCCCTGGGAGGCGGTAAACGCCTTGCGTCGGCTCGGAACACGGGAGGTATTCGACAAGGCGGCGAAGTGGGCCGAGTCAGCCAATCCGTTGGTGCGAGCCCGGGGCATCGACGTGCTGGCGCAGCTTGGAAAGTTCTCAGAGCCCCACGCGAATAGCTTTCCCGAGGAGTCCTACGCGGTCGTGACCAGGGCTTTGCGCCATGAGACGGAACTCCAGCCGCTTGACTCGGCCATCGCAGCATTGGGACACCTCGACGATCCTCGCGCAATTCCCTTGATCGCCGCATTTCGTTCCCATCCCGACAGTGAGATCAGGTTCACCGTTGCCTGTGCCCTTGGCTCATTCCCTAACGATGCGCTGAGCGTCGAGAGCCTGCTCTTTCTAATGGAAGATTCCGATCACAAGGTCCGTGACTGGGCCACGTTTGGACTTGGCGTCCTCGGTGATGCTGATTCGGATGAAATCCGCGACTCGCTATATCGAAAGCTGGGCGATTCGAATGTTGACGTGCGCGAGGAAACTCTGATCGGGCTGGCCAAGCGGCACGACACACGCAGTCTAGCAACGCTCATCGAGGCACTGGAGCAGCCCACAATGACCCGTCGCATCATCGAGGCTGCATACACACTCCTGGGGATGGACGATGACCGAAAGGACTGGTCCGGACAGGATTACGCGAACGCCCTGCGCGAGCGGTTTCGATCGTAACCTGGCAACCTCGGCGCTGAATCCGGCCGGACCGGATCGCCCTGGGGAATTGCGGGATAAAATGAATCCGTGCCGGCCACCACGCAATCTATCCCCGAGATCCTCGAAAAACTGCACCTGGAGCCGCTGAATTCCGGCGCTTGCTTTGGCGACTGGATCGCCAATCCCAGCGGCGGCGAATTGGCGTCGCTCAATCCCGCCACCGGTGAGACGCTGGCGCGCGTGCAAATGGCCGGTCCGGCCGATTATGAAGTCATAATGGCGCGCGCCGCCGCGGCCTTCGACGAGTGGCGCATGATCCCCGCTCCGCAACGCGGCGCGATCGTTCGCGAAATCGGCGACGAGCTGCGCGCGCACAAGGCGGACCTGGGCGCGCTGGTGACGCTCGAAATGGGCAAGACCCTCGCCGAAGGCTTGGGCGAAGTGCAGGAGATGATCGATATCGCCGATTTCGCGGTCGGCCTGTCGCGCCAGCTCTACGGCCTCACCATGCACAGCGAGCGGCCGGGGCACCGCATGTACGAACAGTGGCACCCGCTCGGGATCGTGGGCGTGATCAGCGCGTTCAATTTTCCGGTGGCCGTGTGGTCGTGGAACGCTCTCATTGCAGCCGTGTGCGGCGATTGCGTGCTGTGGCGGCCATCGTCGGAAACGCCGCTCACCGCCATCGCCGTGCAAAAGATCTGCAGCCGCGTGCTGGACCGGCACGGCCTGAAGGGCGTTTTTAATCTCGTGATCGGCAGGAGCGATCCCGTGGGCGAGATGCTGATCCGCGACCGCCGCATCCCGCTGGTGAGCTTCACCGGTTCGACCGAGGTGGGCCGGCATGTTTCCGAAACGGTGGCGCGCCGGTTGGGCCGCAGCATCCTCGAATTGGGCGGCAACAACGGCATCATCGTGATGGACGATGCCGACCCAGCTCTGGTCGTGCGCGCCGTGTTGTTCGGCGCGGTGGGCACGGCCGGCCAGCGCTGCACCACCACGCGGCGCCTGTTCCTCGAGCGCGGCATTGCACCGAAGATCATAGCGGCGCTCGAAAACGCATACCGCCAGGCGAAAATCGGCGATCCCATCGATGAAACCACGCTGATGGGACCGCTGGTGAACTTGCGCGCGGTGGACGACATGATGGATGGCATTCGCCGCATCCGCGAGCAAGGCGGCGAAATCCTGTGCGGCGGCCGGCGCCTGAACGGCTGCTACGTCGAGCCCACGCTGGTGCGCGCGCAGCCCGAGATGCCTATCCTTCAGGAGGAGATCTTCGCGCCGATTCTCTACCTTATCGAGTTCGATCATCTGGATGAAGCCATCCACTGGCACAACGCGGTGCCGCAAGGCCTCTCCTCCGCCCTGTTCAGCAATAGCCTGGTGGCCGCCGAAACATTCTTGAGCCATCGCGGTTCGGACTGCGGCATCGCGAACGTGAACATAGGCACCAGCGGCGCGGAAATCGGCGGCGCCTTTGGCGGCGAAAAGGACACCGGCGGCGGCCGTGAATCCGGCAGCGACGCTTGGAAAGCCTATATGCGCCGCCAGACCAATACGATCAACTGGTCCGGCCAATTGCCCCTGGCGCAAGGAATCCGCTTCGAGGCGTGAGAGACCGCCGAGCGAAGCCGGACAAGCCGAGCAAACCCGGACTTAGGGCGTTTCGGCGATCGGGCAGGCGTCATGCGTTTCGATGGGAACGGCTTCGGATCCCCATGATGGGCCGTCGTCTGCCGGAAGCGATCTGCGCCATAGCGATCCGAAAGAGCGCATGCTCAGTCTGCGGTCGAGGTCCGGCTTCACCGTGGCGAAGACATCCGCATTATCGCGCCACAGGCCATCGCGAAGCCACGTCCGCCGATGGACACAGTTCCTCACAGCCTGTTCGTTCCAGGTTAACT
>DASWZP010000262.1:0-1621 GCA_036404395.1 Bryobacteraceae bacterium
GAGATCGAAAAAGCCGTGCTGGGCATCACCAAGTTCGCGTCATTGCTGGCACTGGCCGACTGCGGCGGGGAGACCTGGCTGCCTCTCTGGACGCTGCGACAGAACATCTACACCGACCCGCAAAAGCCGCTGCAAATGGACCCCGGCTTGTACGCCATCGGCGAGCCGAACGACCGGTCGCCGCTGCTGGTCACCTCCAATTTCTCGCTGACCTATTTCATTGTCTCGACCGAGGCCGAAGCTTCCGGCACAGCGTGTCATCTGGCCGTGGTCGATGCCGAAGGATTGAGCGTGTTGACCGCCTGGTCCGCCGGCAAATTCTCGGGCGACCGCGTGGCTAAAGCCCTCCGCCAGATGAAGGCAGCCGAACGCGTGCGCCACCATACCGTGATCATTCCCGGATATGTCCCGGTAATTTCCGGCGAGTTGGAGGATGCCCTGGGCGACGGCTGGCACGTGCTGGTGGGCCCGCAAGAGGCGTCCGACATCGCGCCATTCTTCCGCGACGTCTGGGGACCGCTGGCCCGCGATAGCGAAAATCGACCCTGACGCCGGTTCGCCACCAATGCCTTCGCACCCAGTCCGGTTCTCGCCCTCCGGCCGCTCCACCATCGCCGCCGAAGGCTCCAGCATCCTGCGCGCCGCCGAGTTGGCCGGCGAACCGGTGCGCGCGGAATGCGGAGGGCGGGGCGCCTGCGGCCGCTGCCTGGTCCGCATTCTGGAAGGGCAGGTCCCCGAGTACCGCGTTCTCCGGCGCGATTCCGGCTTCCCGCAAGTGCTGGCGTGCCTCACGCCGGTGCACGGCCCGCTGACCGTCGAGCCGCTCGTGGAAGCGCAACTTCCCAAGCTGGTTTCGAGCGACCGGTACATCGGTACGAATGCCCTTTCGGCGTGGGCGCCCTGGCCGCTCGAGCTGGCGCCGCTCGTCGAATGCCGCGAGCCGGAGGATCTGGGCGTCGCTTTCGATATCGGCACCACCACCTTGCGGCTGCTGCTGATCCGCCTTTCCGATGGCGTGATTGTGGGCGAGGCCGGTGCCTACAACCCGCAGATCGCGAAAGGCGCCGACGTGATCTCCCGCATCGTCGCGGCGGAGAAGGGCGGGCTGGGCGAATTGGCGTCCGCGATTCGGCTGGCGGTTGTTTCGATGATCGGCGAAGCGGCGGCCGGAGGTTTCGATCCCGGGCGCATCCGCGGCTACATGGTGGCTGGCAACGTAACCATGATCCACTTGCTGCTGGGCGAAGATCCCTCCGGGATTCGCCGCGTGCCCTCCGAGCCGCGCGCCTTGGCGTTTCCCCCGGTGGACGCCGCCGGCCTGGGATGGCCCGGCCGTGGTGCGCCCGTCCACAGCGTTCCCGGCGCGGGCGGATGGGTCGGCGGCGACATTCTGGCCGGAGCTGTGCGTGCCGGCTTCTCACGCGCGGCTGAGACGGCCCTCTACGTGGACCTGGGGACCAACGGCGAGATCGTCTTCGGCAATGCCGATTTCGCGCTGGCATGCGCGTGCAGTGCCGGCCCCGCGTTTGAAGGCGGCGGCATCCGCTGCGGCATGCGCGCCGACAGGGGCGCGGTGGACGGCGCTTCGATCGACGGGGAAAGCGGCGCGATGGAGCTTTCC
>DASWZP010000263.1:0-5825 GCA_036404395.1 Bryobacteraceae bacterium
CTGACGGGCAACCTGCCGCGCAAGTTCAAAATCGCCTTCGACGGCTGCGCGGGCCGCGATTGCATTTCGGGCGCGATCAACGATATCGGCCTGCGCGCGGCGATCCGCGACGGCCAGCGCGGCTTCCGCATGCTGGTGGCCGGAGGCTTGGGGCCGCTGCCCACCGAGGCGCAACTGCTCGAAGAGTTCGTACCGGAAGAGCGCCTGCTGAACCGGTGCGAGGCGGTGATCCGCATCTTCAACCGTTATGGCAACCGTGTCAACAAGAACAAGGCGCGGCTGAAATTCGTGCTGCGCGAGCGCGGCATCGAGTGGCTGCGGGAACAGGTGGAGAAGGAATACCGGCTTATTCTGACTGACGGCGGGATCGCTTGGCCGGAGATGGTGCCGGAGGGTTTCGGCGGCTACCAATCGCGGCCGCAACCGCTCGGGCAGGGAGCCCTGTTGCCGGTGGCCGGGCGTCACCAGACCGGCGACGGCGAGTACGACGCGTGGCTGGCGACCAATGTTGCCGAACAGAAGCAGACCGGTTACGCCGCCGTCACAGTACGCGTGGAGCAGGGCAATCTTCGCGCCGGACAGTTGCGGGAACTGGCGCGCATTTCGACCGCCGCCGGCGACGGGACGCTGCGCGTTTCCATCGATCAGAACATGCTGCTGCCGTTCGTTCCGCTGGCGCGGCTGCCGGAGGTGCACCGGGCGCTGGCCGCGGCCGGCCTCGCAACTGCCCGCGCGCGGCATATAGATGATGTGGTGACTTGCCCCGGAGCTTACTCCTGTAACCTGGCGCTTACTAAGTCGATGAACCTGGGAGCCGCTCTGGGCGAAACGCTGCGGCGGTATGACGATCCGCGCGTGCGCGGGCTTTCGATCAAAATCAGCGGCTGTCCCAATGCCTGCGGCCAGCATTGGGTGGGCGACTTCGGGTTCTTCGGTAACGCCCGCAAGATCGATGGCCGCGAGGTTCCGTATTACCAGATGCTGCTGGGAGGCGGATACGACGAAGACGGCGTAATGCGCTTCGGCCTGGCGGTGCAGTCGATTCCAGCGCGCCTCGCGCCCGCCGCCGTGGTGCGCGTGCTGGATCATTTCCAGGCCAACCGGATCGAGGGCGAAACCTTCCGCCAGTACGTGCTGCGACACAAGATCGAAACCTTCCGTGAACTGACGCGCGAGTTTGCCAAACCGGCTGAACTGTTCCCCGAAATCTACCAGGACTGGGGCGACGACCAGGCATATTCGTTACAGTTAGGCCGCGGCGAGTGCGCGGCATAACAATCGTGGCGCGCGCAGTCTTGCGTGCAGGGTCGAGAGTCGTCTCGACCTTTCTTTGCCCCGAGGGCGCGTCGTAGGCCGGCGCAGCGCATTTGTAGCTTGCGCCTTAATCCCGAATTCACTGGCGCTTAATCGCTCTGTAACATCGCCGCTGATACCGTTAGAGCAGGTAACAAGGGCCACCCATGAAAAAGATCCTGCTTATTGAAGATGACGTCGACCTGTTTTCGCTTCTCAAGTACAACCTCGAGAAGGAAGGGTTCTCGCTGTCCGGTCTGCAAACCGGCAAAGGGGCAATCGAGCTTTGCCGCCAGGTGCGGCCCGATCTGATCCTGCTCGACATCATGCTGCCGGATTCCGACGGTCTGGACATTTGCAAGGGCATCCGGCGCGACCCGGACCTGGCCGGCGTCCCGATCATTTTCCTGACCGCGCGCGCTTCGGAGACCGACCGCATTGTGGGTCTCGAATTGGGCGCCAACGATTACGTAGTGAAACCGTTTTTCGTGCGCGAGTTGATCGCGCGGATCAAACTGCAGTTTCGCAACCAGACCACGCCGCCGCGCATGCTGGAGGCCGGCGGGCTGGAGCTCGACACCAGCAGCCGCCAGGTGCGTTTGAACGGCGGCCCGCTCGCGCTGACGGCCACCGAGTTTCGCCTGCTGGAATTCCTGATGAGCCGTCCCGGAGTGGTCTTCAGCCGCGAGCAACTGCTCGATTCGGTGTGGGGCCAGGACCGCGCCATCACCGACCGCGCGGTGGATGTGTACGTGCTTCGCTTGCGTCAGAAGATCGAGCAGGACCCCGCCGAGCCCACCATGATTCATTCCGTGCGCGGCTTCGGCTACACCTTCGAACCGCGGCGGGCCATGGCCGGCGCGTAAGCTGGGAACAACCGGGCCGCCAGCGGGCAAGCCAAAGCATGCCCTCCTATTCTTTCGCGAGCACCAGCCCCGAGGGTAGCTCTTCGCCGAAGATGCGGCCTAGCGCGCGGTCGTCTTCGGCTTCGCCATTGAGCACCGCCAGCAGGCGGGCGGCATTGGGCATCGCCTCCAGCTTGCCGCGAATGGTTTGGCGGGTGGCCGCCGGCAGGTCGCGCGTGGGGTCGTCCGTGCGCCGCGCCAGCGACGCCAGCGCATCGCCGGCAGCCGCGATGTTCACGATCACTTCCGCCCAGCGTGTCACGGTGGCCGGCGGCGCCACCAGGTTGATGGGGCCGTAAAAAAGCTGGCGCGCGCCCAGGCGCGAGACGCACCACAGCTCACTCTCTTTGTAATCGCCCGCCTTGATGCGTTTGATGAGCGCGTCCCCCAACTCGGTTTTGGCGCCCAGCGGCAACAACTCCAGGCTGGCGGCCGCGCGCCACATTTCGCGCAACAACGCCGCGTTGATGCGCTGCGGCTTCTTATTGCCGCGCGGCAGCAGGAAGCCCGACAAGCGCTGGTACACATCGGCCTGCTGGTTGCGATTGAGACCTCCGGCGACGCGGCCCCAGAAGATCCACCAATCGATTTCGCATTGCACCTGGTTTGCGTACGCGATGCCGCCCGAGTAAAGCCGGCGCGCCTGTTCGATGCGGAAATCGTCGCCCGGATAGCCGAAGCCGGGGCGCAGGCAGAAGCCGGCCAGGTTCAACCAGCGGATCTCGAATGCCGGGCTTTTCTTGCGGCCCGCGGCGGCGGCGAGAAAAGCGTCGGCCATCGGGCGGATGGCGGAAAGCGGCCACGAGTTTCTGCCCAGCCCCATGGCCTGCTCCAGTCGCGCGGGCAATTCCTCGGGCGGAATGGGTGACTTGGAACTGGGCGCGAAGACCTCTTCGATCAGCGCCAGCGAAGTTTTGAGCGCCTGCTCACTGACTACCGCCGCGGCCCGGCGTTCCACCGGCTGCTCGACGGCCTGCTTGCGGAGCTGGAATTCCAGGTTCCAGCGATTGTCGCTGACCTTCGATTCGCACCAGGTTTCGAGCGTGCCGATTTCGGTGAGCCGCGCGCCGAGCCTGACCGGGATCAATCGCTCCTCGGCCTTCTTGCCGAAGCGGATCACGGCGTGCAGCGGCGCGTGGCGATGCAGTTCGGTGTCATCCGCGGCAAATTCGACCACGTCGCCCAGCTTGTCGGCGCTGCGCGTGAGCGAGCTGTACAAGCGGAACGAGACCGGGCGATTGGCGACAAGCTGCAACGCATCGTTATCGATCTCGATCGCCGTGCCTTCCTCGGCGCCGCGCGGCACCAGGGTCACGGCGGAGAACTTGCCGTCGCGCGCCTCGCCCAGCGCGATGTAATAGGTGCGCGGCAGACCGCCCCGCACCAGCACGCCGCTGCCGGTGGAGCGCACGTAGGAGTAATATGCCGCGCCGCGCGCCACCGCCAGATCCAGCTCGCTGTTCTCCAGAATCTCCGGGCGCCGGCCGTACCAGCGTCCCACCACGTCCGCCACGCGTTCCCGCAAAATGCCCGGGATGAAAAAACCGCCGTTGAACAGGATGGCGTCCGGCGGTGCCCCCAGCGGCTCCAGGAACGCGTTCAAGTGGCGGGTGATGGCGGCATCGGAAACGTACGGCAGGCCGAGCTCGCGGAACAGGCTGCGGGCTTCCTCTTTGGGCGCCTCGCCGCGTTCGGTGAACGGCAGAAAACCATCCAGCGCCAGCTCCAGCGCCTCCTCACACCGGATCTCGCTGCGCAGCGTCTTGCCGATCAGCGACGATCCGGAGCCGAGCACGGTGATCTCGACCGACTGCAAATCGGGATCGTTGAGCAGCTTTTCCTTGGCCGCGGAGCACTGGCGGCGCAGGCCGCTGCGCTGGCGGATGGAAAGCTTGGCGCCGAGCTTGGTCTCCACCAGCCAGGCCAGCGTCAGATCCAGGTTGTCGCCTCCCAACAGCAGGTGCTTGCCCACCGCGGTGCGAGTGAAGTTGATGAGATCGCCATCGCGCGAAACGCGAATCAGGCTGAAGTCGCTGGTGCCGCCACCGACGTCGCAGACCAGCACCGTCTGCCCGTCGAAAAGCTTTTTGCGCGACTGCGCCAGGTTGTTGGCGACCCACGAGTAGAATGCCGCGGCTGGCTCTTCGAGCAGTGTCAGGCGCTCGATTCCCGCGTCGCGCGCAGCCATCACAGTCAGCTCGCGCGCCTCTTCGTCGAATGAAGCGGGGACGGTGAGGACGATATCCTGCGCGGCGAGCGGCGCGCTCTGCGCTCGGTCCCACTCTTCGCGGAATTTGGCCAGAATGCGTGCCGAAACTTCGACCGGAGAAAGCACGCGGCCCGTTTCCTGCGAATCCCAGGGAAGGATTTTCGCCGTGCGGTCGACGTCGGGATTCGAGAGCCACGATTTGGCCGAGTGCACCAGCCGCGTCGGCACCAGCGCGCCTTGCTCGCGCGCGTAGACGCCCACCGGCTGACCCTCTTCGAGGAAAAGAAACGAAGGCAGCGTGCGGCGCGCCTCGACCCGTCCGGCGGCAACCAACTGCGGCGTTTCGAAGACGTGGACCGGCGGAAAATCGCGGTCTTCCGCCTCGCGCTCGTCGATCCAGGCGAGCGCCGAGTTGGTGGTGCCGAGGTCTATGCCGACTTTCATGGGATGCTAAGCTGGCTCACAACTCCGCGGTCAGTTGAATCGCGCGAGCGACGGGCGAGATCCACTTTTGCCGGCCATGCCCCGGCAGGGTCTTCTGGGTGACTTGGATTACGCCAAAACGCTCCAGAAGTTGCACATCGCGGGTCACCGCGCTTCGGTCCCGCCCCAACCTGCTAGCTAGCCCCGTAATCGACCCAGGTGTCTCCTTCACCTGCTTGAGCAACGTCACGCGCTTCTCCGTCAAGACGCTCAACAACGACTCTGCATCTTCGAACGCGATTACCCGGCTCGCCGGAATTCGCTCGCCGCGATCAGCCAGCCGCGCGTTCTTGCGGGCGCGTTCAAAGAAAGCCTCTGGGCTCTCCACTCGAATCTCAGTTTTCCGCACGCTTCGTTCCTTTCACCAGTGCCGCCCATTCGCGATAGAAACGCGCTTCGATTCGCTCGAAACGGTCAAACGCGACCTCGCTCACCTCACCCATGTAATGGCGATGATGGGTTCCGTGGGCGGCGTCATAGCCGAGCACGCGGCCATGGTCGCCGGCGTATATGAGCGGATTGACATAAGCGAGGCTGTATCGCACAACCGTGCCCTGGGCGTCCGTCCAAATTTCGCTGCGCAACACTCCGCCTCCCTTCCGCCGGGACAGATAAAGCCGCTCGTCGACGACTTTCCGCACTGCTCCAGCCATGATCTATAATATCATGTCTGCTGAAGCCTATTCAATTTCGATTTCCGCGGGGGCGATTACGTTGGCGTCTTTTCCGGCCAGGGCCGGTAGGTCGATTTTCACCGCTTTCCAGCCCTTATGCCGCAGCGTGCCGCCGGAGGGCGGCTTGGCGGGCACGTTGCCGATGAATTTGACGACGCTCGAATCCGTGGAAGGCGCTTTGGCGAAGGTGCCCTCCACGCCGTCGATCACCGGTTCCAGCGCGATCGCGCGCCGCAGCGAGTCGCGGCATTGGTCGTGCAG
>DASWZP010000264.1:0-7447 GCA_036404395.1 Bryobacteraceae bacterium
CAGCGGTCTTTGGATCTGCCCCAGGGAGCGCGACTCCCCCGGAACATCGAATCCACTCTAACCCCATCTCTCCAAGCGACCTCTCAAAACAGGACATTTCTACTTTGCTGGGAATAGGACATTTCTACTTTGCCTTGACACGCTTTTCTTTTTGGGGAGCGAGGACTGTCCATTCCCGGGGCCGGCCTGCGCTGTGCTACAAGAGTTCTGACATGCGGGTGAAGCTCACGTACGCCCTGCCTCTGGCGCAGATGGTGCTGGCATCGGCTCTGATCTGGTGGTCCGAACTGTGGGAGAGGGCTGCGAACCGCATCTGCGACATGCCGGGTCCAGCCCCGGCTTTTGATCTTCTGGTTTCCATCAACGCGCCAGCGGCTTTGGTGCGAGCTTCTTGGCGGCGTCTGCCCTATTCTGTGTTTCACCCGATGGCTGCCTTCCTTTTGGATAACGGCGCGCTGGTCATCGCAATTGGTCTGCTTTGGTACTGGGTCGCGCTAAATATTTACTCGTGGCGACTGCGGCGAACGGTATTCATCTTCCGCTGGATGCCGCTGCGATTAGGAGGCGATGCGCTTCTAATTGCCGTTGGAGTGTTTTGGGGTATTAGTGGTATTGACGACGGGCGTCATAGTATTGTGTGGGCGCACGCGCGTGGCATGAGCTGTTTCGGGCCTTATGTCTGGTCGAGGTGGCTGCCGTCGATAGCCGCCACTGGCCTTGATTTCACGTGGTGTTTCGCTCTGATTTACCTTTTCGGGCGCGATTTTCTTCATGGTGTTTTCCGCAAAACCCCGGTGCAAGCACGCCCCGCGCAAAACTGAATTCACCCCGCTTGCACTTTTCCGCCCACTTCGGGTATTATGGGAAGGTTCCGCGAGTGTCGCTTTCTGCTCCTGTGCTACCGCTTGTTGTGTGACAAGCCCGGCTGGGAGTGAGGCCCCGAGGTTCCACCGGTCACCCCGTCTGGAACATGGGCCTGTCCAAAAGCTAGTAATCCTCGCTTGATGAGGCCTTGAAAAAGGCCTGTTGTGTGGAGAATCGGTGCGGGATCCGGATGTCGCGGATTGCGCTGGCCGGATGAGTTTCAACGCAAAGAGGAAGATTCGTGCCAACTTTTAACCAACTTGTGCGCATAGGGCGGAGACCGCCGCGGTGGAAGACCTCGAGCCCCGCTCTGGAAAGCTGCCCGCAGAAGCGCGGGGTGTGCACGCGCGTTTACACCTCCACTCCCAAGAAGCCGAATTCGGCGTTGCGCAAAGTGGCCCGCGTGCGGCTGACCAACGGGATCGAAGTCACCACGTACATTCCCGGCGTCGGCCACAACCTGCAGGAGCACTCGATCGTGCTGATCCGCGGCGGCCGCGTGAAGGATCTTCCCGGCGTGCGGTATCACGTGATTCGCGGCGCACTGGACACCGCCGGCGTCGCCAACCGCAAGCAGGGCAGGTCGAAGTACGGAGCGAAGAGGCCCAAATAGTAGGTACCTATGCCACGCAGAAGAAGAGCCGTTGTTCGTGAGGTATTGCCGGATCCGGTCTACAACTCCACGCTCGTCGAAAAATTTGTCAATTCGATGATGTGGCAGGGCAAGAAGACCGTCGCGCAGGGCATTTTTTATGACGCCATGGACAAGCTGCGCGAGCGCACCCAGGACGACCCGCTGAAGGCTTTCAAGAAGGCGGTGGAGAACACCAAGCCGCTGCTCGAAGTGAAGACGCGCCGCGTGGGCGGCGCCAACTACCAGGTGCCGATCGAAGTGCCGCAGAACCGGCGCACCTCGCTCGCCATTCGCTGGATTTTGATGAACGCGCGTTCGCGCGCGGAAAAGGGCATGCCGGAAAAGCTGGCCAATGAGTTGAACGACGCCGCCAATCTGCGCGGCGGGGCGATTAAGAAAAGGGACGATGTACACCGTATGGCGGAAGCCAACAAGGCCTTCGCGCATTACCGGTGGTAGTGAAGAAGAGCGCCCGCAAGCGGGCGTTGGCAGGCTGAAGCCTGCCCCACCAGGCGCGGGCAAGCTAAAGCATGCCCTACCTGGGAGTTTTAGTAGCCAGGCAAGAGTTTTTATGGCAAGAACAATCCCGCTCGAAAGGATGCGTAATATCGGCATTGCGGCGCATATCGACGCCGGCAAGACCACTACGACCGAACGCATCCTTTATTACACCGGGCGCACGCACAAGCTCGGCGAGGTTCATGAAGGCACCGCCATCATGGACTGGATGGAGCAGGAGCAGGAGCGCGGCATCACGATCACTTCGGCCGCAACAACCTGCGAGTGGCGGGAGATTCAGATCAACATCATCGACACGCCGGGGCACGTGGATTTCACGGCCGAAGTGGAGCGCAGCCTGCGCGTGCTGGATGGCGCGGTAGCCGTGTTCGACGCGGTGGCCGGCGTGCAGCCGCAATCGGAAACGGTGTGGCGCCAGGCCGATAAATACGATGTTCCGCGCCTGTGCTTCATCAACAAGATGGATCGCGTGGGAGCGGATTTCTACCACTCGGTGGATACCATCGTCAGCCGCCTCAAGTGCCGGCCGCTGCCCATTCAATTGCCGATCGGCGCCGAGGATCAGTTCAAGGGCATCGTCGACCTGGTGGAAATGAAGGCCGTCATCTGGCGCGACGAAACGCTGGGCTCCGAGTACGACACCGAGCCGATTCCGGAAGACATGCTGGAGAAGGCCAAGGAATACCGCGAGAAGATGATCGAGGTCATCTCCGAATTCGATGACAAGCTATTCGAGAAATTCATCGAAGGCCACGGCGTCTCGAACGACGAAATTCGCGCCGGCATACGCAAAGCGACCATCGCGCTGAAGATCTTCCCGGTGATCTGCGGGACTGCCTTCAAGAACAAGGGCGTGCAGACGATGCTGGATGCGGTGGTGGATTATCTGCCCTCGCCGCTGGACGTGCCGCCGATTCAAGGCGTCGACGTGTCGGATCCTAACAAGGTCCTGATCCGTCACGCTTCCGACCAGGAACCGTTTTCCGCGCTGGTGTTCAAGATCATGACCGACCCTTACGTCGGCCAATTGGCGTTTTTCCGGGTCTATTCGGGAACGCTGAAATCCGGCGATTCGGTTTTCAACGTGGCCAAGGCGCGCAAGGAGCGCATCGGCCGCCTGCTGCGCATGCACGCCAACAAGCGCGAGGAGATACAGGAAATCCTGGCCGGCGACATCTGCGCCGCCGTCGGATTGAGGACGGTCTCGACCGGCGATACGATTTGCGACGACGAGCACCCGATCGTGCTCGAGTCGATCACGTTTCCGACTCCGGTCATCCAGCTTGCGGTCGAGCCCAAGACCAAGGCCGATCAGGAAAAGCTGGGAGTGGCGATTCAGAAGCTGGCGCAGGAAGATCCCACTTTCCGCGTCTCGACCGATCCGGAAACCGGCCAGACGATTCTCTCCGGGATGGGCGAGCTGCATTTGGAAATCATCGTCGACCGCATGATGCGCGAGTTCGGCGTGGGCGCCAACGTGGGCAAGCCGCAGGTGGCTTATCGCGAGACCATCCGCAAGCCGGCCGAAGCCGAAGGAGCTCATATCAAGCAGTCGGGCGGACACGGCCAATATGGCGTGGTGAGGATCAAGGTCGAACCGCTGCCGGGCGGCGGCTTCGAGTTCGTCAACGATATTACCGGCGGACGGATTCCGAAGGAATACATCGGACCGACCGAAGTTGGAGTCAAGGAAGCGCTCGAAGGCGGCATCCTGGCCGGCTACCCGATGTCGGACCTCAAGGTCACGCTTTACGACGGCAAATTTCACGACGTCGATTCCTCGGAAATGGCGTTCAAGATCGCCGGCTCGCTGGCCATCAAGGAAGCCGCGCGAAAGGCCAAGCCGGTGTTGCTGGAGCCCATCATGGCGGTGGAAGTGGTGGTGCCGGAAGAGTACATGGGCGATGTGATCGGCGACCTGAATTCGCGGCGCGGGCGCATCGAAGGAATGGAACTGCGGAGCACCACGCAGATCATCAAGTCATCGGTGCCGTTGTCGGAGATGTTCGGCTACGCCACGGAGCTTCGCTCCCGGACGCAGGGCCGCGGCAGTTTTACCATGCATTTCGGCAAGTACGAGGAAGTCCCCGGCGCTCTGGCCGAGGAAATCGTCAGCAAGGTTCAAGGCAAGATTTCGAATTAGGAGATTGTTCTTATGGCAAAGGAAAAATTCGACCGCAGCAAACCTCACGTGAATATCGGCACGATCGGGCACATCGATCATGGCAAGACCACGCTCACGGCGGCGATCACCAGGGTGCTGGGCAAGAACAACCCCAAGGTGAAGTTCCGCAGCTTCGATTCGATCGACAACGCGCCGGAAGAGAAGGCGCGCGGCATCACGATCGCGGTGGCGCACATCGAGTACGAGACGGCCAACCGGCACTACGCGCACGTGGATTGCCCCGGCCACGCCGATTACATCAAGAACATGATCACCGGCGCGGCGCAGATGGACGGCGCCATCCTGGTGGTGGCGGCGACCGATGGGCCGATGCCGCAGACGCGGGAGCACGTGCTGCTGGCGCGGCAGGTGGGCGTGCCGTGCATCGTGGTCTGCATGAACAAAGTGGACATGGTGGACGATCCCGAGCTGCTCGACCTGGTGGAGCTGGAAGTCCGCGAGCTGCTGAAGTTCTACGAATTTCCGGGCGACGATCTGCCGGTGGTGCGGGTTTCCGCTCTCGGCGCGCTGAACGGCGAAGAGAAGTGGGAGAAGACGGTGCTCGAACTGATGGCCGCGGTGGACAGCTACGTGCCGATCCCGACCCGCGTGGTGGACAAGCCGTTCATCATGCCGATCGAAGACATCTTCTCGATTCAGGGCCGCGGCACCGTGGTGACGGGCCGTGTCGAGCGCGGCATCTGCAAAGTGGGCGAGGAAATGGAAATCGTCGGCTTCCGGGACACGCGCAAAACGGTGGTGACGGGCACGGAGATGTTCAAGAAACTGCTCGACCAGGTCCAGGCAGGGGACAACGTGGGGTTGCTGCTGCGCGGCGTGGAAAAGGACGAAGTGGAGCGCGGCCAGGTCATCGCCAAGCCGGGGACCATCACTCCGCACACCACGTTCAAGGGCAGCGTGTACGTGCTGAGCAAGGAAGAAGGAGGGCGGCATACGCCGTTCTTCAAGGGATACCGGCCGCAGTTTTACTTCCGCACTACGGACGTGACCGGTGTGGCGCAGTTGCCGGAAGGCACCGAAATGGTGATGCCGGGCGACAACGTGAATCTCACGGTGGAACTGATTACGCCGGTGGCCATGGATAAAGGCTTGCGCTTCGCGATCCGCGAAGGCGGCCGCACGGTGGGCGCCGGCACGGTAACCGAGGTTATTAAGTAAGACAGGTGGGCGCCGCAGGCGTGGCGGCCGGATAACTCCGGCCCCGCGCGGGCGAATCGCCCGCTTGCCGGGGAAATTTATGGCGCTGAGAGAACGCATACGCATCCGTTTGAAGGCTTACGACCACCGGGTGCTCGACCAATCGACGTCCGAGATCGTGGATACGGCCAAACGCACCGGCGCTTCCGTGGCGGGCCCGATTCCGCTGCCGACTTCGCGCAGCATCACCACGGTCCTTCGCTCGCCGCACGTGGATAAGAAGTCGCGGGAGCAGTTTGAGATCCGGACGCACAAGCGGCTTTTGGACATACTGGAGCCGACCCAGCAGACGGTGGACGCGCTGATGAAGCTGGATCTGCCGGCGGGCGTGGATGTGGAGATCAAGGCGTTTGGCAAGTAGAAAGAATGAAGTCAGGAGTCAGGAGACAGGAGTCAGAATGCGCCGGGCGCGTTCGCTTGTTTCCGGATGGTCTGGCGGCGAAAGGAGTACGGAGCGAACGATGAGGCCGGGGAGCGATGCTGATTCCCGACTTCTGACTTCTGACTCCTTCAACATATGAGTCCAGGAATTCTTGGTAAGAAAATCGGAATGACGCAGATGTTCCGGCCCGACGGACAGGCGGTGCCGGTCACCCTGCTCAAGGCGGGTCCCTGCACGGTGGTGCAGCGCAAGACGCCCACCACGGATGGATATGACTCGATGCAGCTCGGCCTGGTGGAATTCGTCAAGCCGCAGCGGATCAACAAACCCGCCACGGGTCATCTCAAGAAGGCTGGCGCGGAAGGCAGCAAATTCCTGCGCGAGTTCCACCTGGAGACCGGCGACGGCGATTTCAAGCTGGGCGACCAGGTGCTGGTGGACCAGTTCAAACCCAAGGACAAGGTCGACGTGATCGGCGTCAGCAAGGGCCGCGGCTTCGCCGGCCTGGTGAAGCGCCACCACTTCCGCGGCGGCGAAGGCTCGCACGGGTCGATGTTCCATCGCGCTCCCGGTTCCATCGGCGCTTCCAGTTACCCATCGCGCGTGGTGCCGGGGATGCGCATGGCCGGCCATATGGGCGATGCGCGCGTCACCGTGCGCAACCTGGAGGTGATGGAAGTGGATACCGAGGACAACGTGCTGGTGGTGAAGGGCGCGGTGCCCGGACCCAACGGCGGCTACGTGGTCGTGCGGAGGTCCAAGAGGTAATCCCATGCCGACAGTCGACGTAGTGGATTTGAATAACGAGAAGGTCGGCGAGCTGGAACTCGCCGACGCGGTGTTCGGCGTCGAGGTAAACCAGGCGCTGCTATACGAAGCGGTCCGGTATTACCAGGCGGGCGAGCGCGCCGGCACGCACAAGACCAAGGTGCGGCGCGAAGTCGCCGGCTCCGGCAAGAAGCTGTGGAAGCAGAAGGGAACCGGCCGCGCGCGGGTGGGTTCTATCCGCTCTCCGATCTGGCGGCACGGCGGCACCTCGCACGGGCCGCAGCCGCGCGATTACAGTTACAAGCTGCCGCACAAGATGGTGGTGGGCGCTCTGCGCTCGGCGCTATCCGCCAAAGTGCGCGACGGCGAGCTGAAAGTGGTGGAAGCCTTCAGCTTCGCCGAGCATAAAACCAAGCTGGCTAAAAGCACGCTGGCCAAGCTCGAAGCCACGCGAACCGTGCTGGTGGTGGATAACGGGGAGAACAAGAACCTGGCGCTCGGCCTGCGCAACCTGCAGGGCGTGACCTTGATGCCCACCAAGGACGTCAACGCGTACCACCTGCTGGGCCACCGCAGCGTGCTGCTGTCGGCGGCGGCCGCGCAGAAACTCTCGGAGGCATTGGCGAAATGACCATCCACAAAGTATTGCGCCGCCCGCTGGTCACCGAAAAGGGCGTGGATAAAAAAGACAACGAACGCACGATGTGCTTCGAAGTGGCCCTGGAAGCCAACAAGACGCAGGTGAAAGCGGCGGTCCAGAAGCTGTTCAAGGTGAAGGTTGCCGAGGTGCGCACGGCCAATATGGAAGGCAAGCTGCGCCGCCGGGGCAAATTCTCCGGCTACCGTTCGGATTGGAAGAAGGCGTACGTCAAGCTCAAGGCCGGGGAGAAAGTTCCCG
>DASWZP010000265.1:0-6002 GCA_036404395.1 Bryobacteraceae bacterium
GTCGGCGCCCCTGCCGCGCTGCGCCCAGTGGGAAAGATCCGTGCCATCGAACAGAACGATGGCATCCGACGGCGGACCGCCGGGCACGCTCGCCGGAACCACCACTTTGGGATGCGGGCGAGCCGGATCGTGCACATGCCACGGCATGCCCGGAAGCATGGGTGTGTCGGTGAAACCCAGGTCCCGATCGGGATGCTGGTTTTGAGCCGTGGCCGCGGTGGAAAGCGCAGCGGCGGCGGAGAGCTTCAGAAAATCGTTCCGCGTCATGGCGTTCAGGATAATGCGAAAGGCACCCGCAAAACAACCGGCCGGCGCCCTCCGGCGGCGTTAGAGGCGCTGCACGGCCTTCTGCGCCAATGGCCGGAGCTTGTCGAGCATCTCCTTCTTGCCGGCGATATCCTGCTTCTCCGCATCATCGGTGACGGAGATTGTAATCAACTTGGTGCCCTTGACGGCCTCGAAGCCGCACTTGCCGGCCGAACTCTGGGCACTGCGCCGGATCAGCTCGGCAAAAGCGTACGAGCCCATCCCAGGCTCGTCGCCGGCCATCTGTTGACGCTTCACGCTGTTCGCCTTCGCCATGTCCCAAACCGACTTGGTTGACGTGCCCCAGTCCGTTACGGTGATGGTCAGCCGCACGCCGAGCGTCCGCACCGAATAGCCGCAACCTACTGCTCCCATCGAAAGCTTATTGGCGGTGCCGCCGAGCAGGGCGTTGGCTTCGTCTTGCGTCACCAGGTCGCAGGCGGAGCGGCTCTGCCCGAACAGCGTGGGGACAAGCACAAGGGTAAAAAGAATGAGTGTTCGCACATTAGTCTACGCAGAATCCGGCAACAAGACAGCTCATTTGTCACTCGGGCTAATGCGTAACAACTGTTGCCAACCGCTCCCTAACGGTCGCGGCTCCGATACGAAACAGAGCCGCGACCAAAGGGAGCGGGGAGAATGCAATTCAGCGACAGACCCTTAGTTCTTGGCAGGGCCTGCGGGCGAGGCGCTGGCAACCTTGGAAGTACCGGAGGCCTTCGAAGATGCCGTCGTCTTGGCGGACTTCTTTGTGGTCTTCGTGGTCTTCGTGCTCTTCGGCTTGGTGCTCTTCGGCTTGGCAGTGCTCTTGGTGGTGGTGGTTTGCCCGGGCGCGGGTGCCGGCGTTTGCGCGGCGAACGACATGGTGGCAAACGCGAGGGCGATGGCGAACAGCGTCTTTTTCATTTTTTCTTCTCCTCTGCGGGCCTCATCGCCCGCTTACAGTTCCATGTTGGGGCAATCAGCGAAAAAGCACGATAGCCGCGGCAGGCTATTCCAGGAGCCGAATCCGGGGTGGTAGCGGTTAAGATTTGTTAGTGTGGATTGGGCGCGCCGCGTAGCCGGGACGGGCGACCGAAGCCGGGCGCGCGACTTGCGATACTGATTAACGCGATGCAACCAAAGCCGATCACTCACGGCAACATCTTCCGCGTGCTGACGGCGGGGTTCGGGCTGGTGGTGATTCTGCTGCTGGCGGCAGCGCTGGTGGCCGTCCGCAATATCCACGCCATCCAGCAGAGCGCCACCGGCCTGATTGGCGAACAGGAAGTGGCGCGCCGGCTGATCGGCGAGCTGCACGGCCAGCAGACCAGCTTGAGCGAGGTATTCTCCGTGCTGGCGCGCGATCCCGATTCGGTGGACGAGGGCGCCATCCTCAAGCAGCTCGATACCGCCGACGCCGATACGGCGCGCATCGCCGCGGAAGGCGCACGCACGGCGGACCGCGATCTCTGGGCGAGCCTCAAGCAGGCGTCGCTCGCGTTTTCCGCCGAGGCGCGCCACATCCTGGCGGAAGACGAGCCGGAGACTTTCGCGCCGGTGGAGCTGTTTCGCGAACACGAAGACTTCATGACCGTGGTGGCGCGGCTGGTGGAGCGGGAATACCGCACGGCCGGCGCGGCGCAGGCGCGGCTCAACCAACTGACGTCGGAACTGCTCCGCACCACGGTGATCTTCGCCGGCGCGAGCGTGCTGCTGGCGCTGCTCTTCGCCGTCATCACGGTGCGCATGGTGTCGCGCCTCGTTCGCGGCATGGAATGGCAGACGGCCGAGCTGGGACGCGTCTCCTGGCACATGCTGGAAGACCAGGAGGCCACCGCGCGGCGCTTCTCGCACGAGCTGCACGACGAGTTGGGCCAGTCGCTCACCGCGATCAAGACCAACCTGGCCGCGCTGGCCGCTGGAGGGGAAGCGAACGCGGAGCGCACGAGCGACTGCCTGCGCCTGGTGGACGAGGCCACCGCCAACGTGCGCCAGATGTCGCAGCTCCTGCGGCCCACCATTCTCGACGATTTCGGACTGGCGGCCAGCCTGCGCTGGCAGGTGGAGGGATTCGCCGCGCGCACCGGTATCGACGCGCGGTTCGAATCGAACTTCGACGGCCGGCTGCCGGGCGAAACCGAAACTCACCTGTTTCGCATCGCGCAGGAGGCGCTCACCAACGTGGCGCGTCACGCGGCGGCGCACCGGGTGACGGTGACGCTGACCGCCGAAAAGGGGCGGCTCCGCCTGAGCGTGGAAGACGACGGCAAGGGCCTGGCCGGCACGCCGGCGGAAGGCCGCGGCATGGGCATGATCGGAATGCGCGCGCGCGCACGCATCGCCGGCGGCGAATTGACCGAACGCTCGCAGCCCGGCCAGGGTGTTCTAATTGAGGTTCGGCTCCCCATCCCCGATGAAACGGATTCGCATTCTGCTGGCTGACGACCACGCGGTGGTGAGGCGGGGGTTCCAGATGATCCTCGCCGAGCAATCCGATATGGAGATCGTAGGCGAGGCCGCCAATGGCCGCGAGGCACTGGAGCTGGCGGCGAAGCTCAAGCCCGACGTGGTGGTGATGGACGTCGCCATGCCGGAGTTGAACGGCATCGAGGCCACCCGCCGCATGGCGGAGAACGCGCCGCACGCGCGCGTGCTGGCGCTCAGCATGCACAAGGATTCGGTGTATGTGCGCGAGACTCTGCGCGCCGGCGCGCGCGGCTACCTGTTGAAGGATTCGGTGGCCGCCGACCTGGTGAGCGCGGTGCGCGCCGTGGCCGCAGGCGAAGGCTACCTCAGCCCGGCGGTTTCCGACGCCGTGCTGGACGACTATCGCCGCCACGTCACCAACCCCATCGACCTGCTGACCAGCCGCGAGCGCGAGGTTCTGCAAATGCTCGCCGAGGGCAAGACCAACAAGGAAATCGCCGACATTCTGAACCTGAGCGTCTACACCGTGGATGCGCATCGCGGCCGCATCATGGAAAAGCTCAACGTGCACAGCATCAACGAGCTGGTGCGCTTCGCGGTGCGCAACGGGCTGATCGATTAGTAGGACGGACGATCGGTTTTTGTCGTCTGTCAGTTTCCCGTGCTTCGGCGAAACATGACAGACCACGTAAGGCGATGGTCTGTCCTACCAGCGCGCGCGTCACGCCTGCTCGATGGCGATGCCGGCGCCGGATAGCGCGGCTTCCACCTCGGCGGGGCGCAGGCGGGTGGCATCGTATTCCACGGTGAGGCTGTCCATGGCGGGCGACAATTGCACGCGTTGAATGCCATAGAGCGTGTGCGCGCTCGAAATCGTCTGGAACAGGCGATCGCTGAGCGGCTGGCGTAGGCGGAAGCGGATCTGCACCTTGGTCATACTCATTCACAGAATAGCAGCGTGATGATTGATCGGTCCCGCGCCGCGGCCCAACCCGGGGTTGGTGCGGATGGCCTCGGCGATCCACCGCTTGGCGCGCGCGACGGCTTCGGGGAGCGCCACGCCGCGCGCCAGACAGGCGGTGATGGCCGCCGAATACGCGCAGCCGGTGCCGTGGGTGTGGGGCGTCACAATTCTCGGCGCGGCGAACTCGTGCCAGGCGGAGCCGTCGAACAGCAGATCGACGGGATCGCCCGGCAGGTGGCCTCCTTTGAGGAGCACGGCGCGCGCGCCCATTTCGCTCAGGCGCAGGACGGCGCGGCGGGCATCCTCCGCGCCGCGGATGGCAATGCCAGTGAGGGCCGTGGCCTCGGGAATATTAGGTGTAACGAGCGCCGCCAATGGGAGCAGCTCCTCCGCCAAACAACGGACTGCCGGCGCCGGCAGCAGCGGCGTGCCCTGGGTGCTGAGCATGACCGGATCGACGACGAGCGGGAATTCGAAGCGCCGCGCGGCCAGGGCCAAGGCGCGCACAATCGCGGCGGAGCCGAGCGCGCCGGTCTTGGCGGCGGCGGGCGGAATGTCCTCGATCACAGCCTCAATCTGCTGGCGCACCAGGCCGGCGGACAGCACCTCCACGCGCGAGACCCGCACGCTGTTCTGCACCGTGATGAGCGTGGCCACGGCTTCGCCATAGACGCCGAACTGGTGAAACGTCTTGAGGTCGGCTTGCAGGCCGGCGCCGCCGGTAGGATCGGATCCGGCGATGGTCAGTGCCACGGGCGTCATGCTGTAACAAGAATAGCTCTCGGGGCCGCTCCCCCGCCCATTTCCATTTCAGGATGTACAGGTGTTATTTTGGGGTCATGGAAGCATTCATCGACCAGGTGATTGCCAGCCGCAGCGGCCGTCCAGGCGCGCTGTTGGCCATCCTGGAAGCCGTCCAGAACCGTCATCCCCAGAAGTATCTCCCGGAAAAGAGCCTGCGCTACATCGCGACGGCGATGAAGATCCCGCCGGCGCGCATCTACAGCGTGGCGACCTTTTATGCGCTGTTCAACCTGAAGCCGCAAGGGGAGCACACCATCTGCATCTGCCGCGGCACGGCGTGCCACACGCGAGGCTCGCGCAGCCTGCTGGAAAGCGTCCGGTTGGATCTGGGGATCAACGGCGGCGAAGACGAATCGCCCACCTCGCCGGACGGGAAGTTCACGATTCGCACAGTGGCATGCTTCGGGCAGTGCGCTCTGGCGCCGGTGGTGGAACTGGACCATCGCATCTGCGGCCACGTGAACGAGCGACAGCTGGCGCGCGAAGTGGCGGCCATCGCCGAGGGGCATGACCAATGACGCGGATTCTCGATATCAACGCTTTTAGCGAAGTGCGCGAGCGCGGCTTGGCGAAAGTGGTGCCGGCGCGCGCCCGCATTGCGGTCGGCATGGGCACCTGCGGCCGCGGCAACGGCGCCGAGGGCCTGTACCACGCCTTCGCCGAGCAGATCGACCGCGCGGGCGCCGACGTGTCGCTCGCCAGCGTGGGCTGCCTGGGACCTTGCTCGGAGGAGCCGCTGGTCTCCGTGCGCCTGCCGGGGCGTCCGCTGGTGGTGCTGCACCGGGTGCAGTCGAGCGACGTGACGCGCATCCTGCACGATGTGGCGACCAACAACGTGACGCCGGACCTGGCGTACTGCAAGATCGAGGAATGGGACCACATCACCTCGCACATCAAGTACGGAGCCGCCTGGCCGGAGCTGCGCAATTGGGACGAGGTTCCGTTTTTCCGCGGGCAGAAGAAGATCGTCACGCGCAATTGCGGCTTCATCGATCCGGACGATCTGGAAGAGTACATGGCGGTGGGCGGGTACCAGGCCTTATATAAGGTTCTGATCGAAGGTCACCCGGAGGCGGTGATCGAGCAGATCAAGGCCTCGAAGCTGCGCGGGCGGGGCGGCGCGGGATATCTCACCGGAAACAAGTGGGAGTTCCTGTTCAAGAACAAGGCCAGCCAGAAATACATCATCTGCAACGCGGACGAAGGCGATCCCGGCGCCTACATGAACCGCAACGAAATCGAGAGCGACCCCCACGCGTTGATCGAGGGCATGATCATTGGCGCTTACGTGATGGGCGCCACCGAGGGCATCGTTTACGTGCGCGCCGAATATCCACTGGCGGTTCACCGCCTGGAGCGGGCCATCGACCAGGCGCGGGAGTACGGCATGCTGGGCGAGAACATCCTGGGACGCGGGTTCCAGTTCGATATCTCGCTGGTGGAAGGCGCGGGAGCCTTTGTGTGCGGCGAGGAGACGGCGCTGATTGCGTCGCTCGAAGGCATGGCGGGACGGCCGCGG
>DASWZP010000266.1:0-6747 GCA_036404395.1 Bryobacteraceae bacterium
CGGCGTCCGGCACTGGCGCGTAGCCGAGCTTCGCTTCGTAAGCCTTCGCCAGCGCGATGCATTCGCTCAGCTTGCGGCCAGGGCCTTGCGGCGCTTTGATGAGAGCCACTGGACGATGGTCCTGCTCCACGATCACCTCGACGCCTTCCTGGACCTGGGCCAGCACGGCGTGGATGTCGCGGGCGAGTTCGGCTTCCGTGATGCGGACCGTTGCCATCGCTTCAATCATAGCGTTTATTCCCGCTCGCCGTCCTCCTCGGTTTCGGCGCCGCACGTGGATGACGCGCCCGCCTCGCGATCGCCGGGAGGCTCACCATGGGACATCCCCCGCCAGGACTCGCTCGTAGTTCATGACGGCGCTGTTATCTGGTGCCATGACAGTGAATTTCAAGATTGCGCGCTTAAGGGGCTGGCCTTCCGAGTTCCTTGGGGAAGCCTCGCGCGTCGGATACGCTACTGTCACGAAAACCTCGGTGAACCGATGGCCGGCTAGATCTGTCCCGGGGCGCGTCTCAGCGATCGCCCACTTGCATTCTGGCGAGACAAGGGAGAACTGCTCGTCGACCTCTTTGCGCGTGTAGTCACCGATATCACCGGTATCGGTCGTCTTCACATCTTCGCCCTTGAGTTCGCGTACCGCTCGCTCGCGATATTCAGCGATAAGCTTGGGCCAGAGGAGCTTGGGATTCTCAGACTGAATGACGGACTCATTGAGCTTGATGTCCTGGTCGAGCTCGACAATTGTTTTGTAATCCCGGTGTTGAATGGCTGCGACGTACCGGCTGACGACCAACCGAGCCGGCGAAGTCTGGGGTAGAGCGATGTGTTGCCCGAGGAGAAACAGCGCCATGAGGACTCCCAGGTCGAAAACCCTGCGCCTGCGGGACGACACGTAGCTGGTAACGCTGTCCACGCCCGCATCGGCTGAGCCCTTTCAGGCACCCACAGCCCCTGATCTTAACTTCGGCGGGGAGCTTTGCCGCAGCCCAGTTCAGAAGATCGTCCAGAGCATCTCCGCATTTTTTCGGGAAGGAGGCGTTCGTATGACTGAGATCATCGTGCGCGAGCAGGCGCTTGCACGCAGCCAAATGCAACATCGCCGCCTCCCCTTCCGGGAAGAAGTGACAGTTCAGGACGAAGCCTGTATCGTGGTGCTCCGTCAGCCACTCTCTGTACATCTGTTAATGCTCGGGCCGGTTGAACCATGGCAGTTCATGCGCGACCTGCGCATCGACGCCCTCTTCTTCATTCGGTTTCGATGGCATCATGATGCACTATGATACCGCCCGCCCCCCCCTACGCCCAATCCTCCCACTTGATCCCGCCCATATCGCCGGTTCTGATGAACTGGCGGTGCATGGCGAAGGCGCGGCTCAACGATTGCGGCGTGTGGCCTTCCTTCACGATTTCGATGTATTCGAGCAGTTGCGGGCGGAAGCTCGGGTGCGCGCAATTCTCGATGATGATGCGCGCTCTCGCGTGTGGGTCCTGGCCGCGGAGATCGGCCACGCCCTGCTCGGTAATTATGACCTGCACGGAATGCTCGCTGTGATCGACGTGTGTCACCAGCGGAACGATGGTCGAGATCTTGCCGCCCTTAGCGGTAGAGGCGCAACTGAAGATCGACAGGTACGCGTTGCGCGTGAAATCGCCCGAGCCGCCGATCCCGTTCATCATCTGCTTGCCCAACACGTGCGTCGAGTTGACGTTGCCGAACACGTCCACTTCAATCGCCGTGTTCATCGAAATGATGCCCAGGCGCCGCACCACTTCCGGATGATTGGAAATCTCCTGCGGGCGCATCAGGATCTTCGAGCGGAACAAATTGAGCTGATCGACGATGCGGCGCATGGCCTCCGGGCTCAGCGTCAGCGAGCAGGTCGAGGCGAAACGGCAGCGCCCGCTTTCGAGCAGATCCACCACCGAATCCTGCAACACCTCCGTGTACATTTCGAAGGCCGGGATTTCGGGCAACCGCCCGAGCGCGCCCAGCACGCTGTTGGCGACATCGCCGACGCCCGATTGCAGCGGCAGAAAGCCCTTCGGAATGCGGCCCGCGCGCATTTCCGCCACCAGGAATTCGGCTACGTTCTGGCCGATTTTTTCCGTCGCCGGAGTGGGCGGGCTGAACGGAGCGCATTCATCGTCCAGGTCGGTTTCGACCACGCCGACGATCTTCGAAGGATCTACCGTGATCAGCGGCGAGCCGATGCGGTCCGAGGCGTGATAGATGGGAATCTCGTGGCGATGCGGCGGGTCGGCCGGTTCGTAGATATCGTGCATGCCGAGCAGCGATGGCGGATGCCGCCGGTTGAGCTCGATCAGCACTTTTGCGGCGCGCCCCACAAACGTCGGCGCCGCGCCCACCGAGCTGCTGAGCACGATGCCGCCGCCCGTAGTGATGTCGCAGGCTTCCACCACCGCCCAATCCACCGGCCCCAGGAAGCCGTAGCGCACGATCTGCGGCAGCATCGAAAGATGCATATCGACGAAGCGCGTTTCGCCCTTGTTGATCGACGAGCGCAGCGCGGCATTCGATTGATACGGCGTGCGGAAGCTGATGGCGCCAGCCTCCGCCAGCGCGCCATCGAGCGAAGGTCCCGTCGAGGCGCCGGTCAGCACGCCGATCTGGAACTCGCGGCCCGCCTCGTGTTCCACCTTGGCGCGCTTGGAAACGGCCAGCGGAATCGCCTTGGGCGCGCCGGCCGGCGTGAAGCCGCTGAAACCCACCGTCTGGCCATGTTGGATATGGCTGGCGGCCTCTTCCGCCGTCAGCCTGGGAAACGAAAATGACATTCGGATTATTTCTCCTGCGAACGATAAATGTGCAATAACTCGCGGCTGGCGGCGAACGGCGTCACCTGCCCCCGGCTCACCGCCTCTTCTAGGTTCGGCAGCCTCGCCGCCACGGCGGCATGGCCGTAGAAAGAATCTTCGAGCGCGATTCCGACCAGCTCGTGCATCCATTCGAGCGCCTGCCCGCTGCGCCGCGCGGCCAGGTGGCCGGACGCCGCGAGTTTCGCGCGGTGCTCCAGCACCATGTCCCAGCTCTCGGCCACGCCCTCGCCGTGCAGCGCCGAACAGGTGAGCACGCGCGGCGTCCAGCCATCGGCCGATGCGGGGAACAGGTGCAGCGCGCTCGAGTATTCCACGCGCGCGCGTTCGGCTTTGCGCTTGTTGTCGCCGTCGGCTTTATTGATCACCATGCCGTCGATCATTTCGATAATGCCGCGCTTGATGCCCTGCAACTCGTCGCCGGCGCCGGCCAGCATCAGCAGCAGAAAGAAATCCGTCATCGAGCGGACGGCGGTTTCCGACTGGCCCACCCCCACCGTTTCCACCAGCACGTTTTCGAAGCCGGCGGCCTCGCACAGCAGAATGGTTTCGCGCGTGCGCCGCGCCACGCCGCCCAGGTGTCCGCGCGCGGGAGAGGGCCGGATGAAAGCGCGCTCCTCCACGCTGAGGCGCTCCATGCGGGTCTTGTCGCCGAGGATGCTGCCGCCGGAAATGGGACTGGATGGATCGACGCTGAGCACGGCCACACGCTCGCCGCGTTCGCGGATCAGGTGCATGCCCAGCGCGTCGATGAAGGTGCTCTTGCCGACCCCCGGCACGCCGGTGATGCCGACGCGCCGCGATTTGCCGGTGGCGGGCAGAATCGCGTCGAGCATCCGCGCCGCCAGTTCGCCATCCGCCGCCAGATCGCTTTCCACCACCGTGATCGCGCGCGCTAGAAGAACGCGGTCGCCGCGCAGAATACCTTCGGTGTAGCGTTCGAGCGGCAGCCGTCCGCGCCGATGATGGGTCGAGCTAGCCGGCATGGCTCTGACTCTTGCCGCGAGGTAGGACGGACCATCGTTTTTCGTGGTCTGTCATGCCGTGCTGAAACATCGAACATTGACAGACGACAAAAACCGATCGTCTGTCCCACCTCTGCTTACGCCGCACGCGTCGTACCCATCAGCGCATGAAGTATTTTCTGCGCGCACACCGGAATCACCGTGCCGGGGCCGAATACGCCGGCCACGCCGGCCCGCTCCAGGTAATCGTAATCCTGCGGCGGAATCACGCCGCCCACGTAAACCAGGATGTCGTCGCGGCCGAACTTGCGCAGCTCGGAGATCACTTCGGGAACGAGCGTCTTGTGCCCGCCCGCCAGGCTCGATACGCCGAGCACATGCACGTCGTTCTCAACCGCCATGCGCGCCGCCTCGATCGGCGTTTGGAACAGCGGGCCGACGTCGACGTCGAAGCCGAGATCGGCGAACGCGGTGGCGATCACTTTGGCCCCGCGGTCGTGTCCGTCCTGGCCCATCTTGGCGACCAGGATGCGCGGCCGCCGCCCTTCCGCCTTGCCGAATTCGTCCGCCAGCTTGCGCGCTTTCTGAAATTCCGGATCGGCCTGGCTCTCCGAGGAATAAACGCCCGAAATGGTTCGGTTGACGGCCTGGTAGCGGCCGAACACCTTTTCGAGCGCCGACGAGATCTCGCCCAGCGTGGCGCGAGCGCGCGCCGCCTGAACGCCCAGTTCGAGCAAATTCCCATCGCCCGTTGCGGCACTTGCCGTCAATGCCGCCAGAGCGTCTTCCACCGCGCGGCCGTCGCGCGTCGCCCGCACTTGCGCCAAGCGCCGCAGTTGGGAGTCGCGCACCGCGCCGTTGTCCACTTCGCGCGTGTCGATGTGCTCCTCGCGGCCGGTCTGGTAGCGGTTCACGCCCACGATGATCTCGCGGCCGGAATCGATGTGAGCTTGCCGGCGCGCGGCCGCCTCTTCAATCCGCATCTTGGGAATGCCGGTTTCGATCGCCTTGGCCATGCCGCCCAGCGTTTCGACTTCCTGAATATGATGCCACGCTTTGTGCATCAGCTCGTGGGTCAGACTTTCCACGTAGAAGCTCCCGGCCCAGGGATCCACCGCGCGCGTGATGCCGGTCTCCTGTTGCAGATAGATCTGCGTGTTGCGCGCGATGCGCGCGGAAAAGTCCGTCGGCAGCGCGATCGCTTCGTCGAGCGCATTCGTGTGCAGCGATTGCGTGTGCCCCAACACCGCGGCCAGCGCTTCCACCGTCGTGCGCGCCACGTTGTTGAAGGCGTCCTGCGCGGTGAGACTCCAGCCGGAAGTCTGCGAATGCGTGCGCAGCGCCATCGACTTGGGATTCTTGGGACCGAATGCTTGAATCAGCTTGGCCCACAGCACGCGCGCCGCGCGCAGCTTGGCGATTTCCATGAAGTGGTTCATGCCGATGCCCCAGAAGAAGCTCAGCCGCGGCGCGAACGCGTCGATATCCAAACCGGCGGCGATACCCGTGCGCACATATTCCACGCCATCGGCCAGCGTGTAGCCGAGCTCGATGTCGGCCGTCGCGCCGGCTTCCTGCATGTGGTAGCCGCTGATCGAAATGCAATTGAACTTCGGCATGCGCTCCGCCGAATAGCGGAAGATGTCGCCGATGATCCGCATCGAAGGCGCCGGCGGGTAGATGTACGTGTTGCGGACCATGAACTCTTTCAGAATGTCGTTCTGAATGGTTCCGGTCAGTTGCTCCGGCTTCACGCCCTGCTCTTCGGCCGCTACGATGTAGAACGCCAACACCGGCAGCACGGCGCCGTTCATGGTCATCGAAACCGACATCTGGCCGAGCGGGATCTGGTCGAAAAGAATCTTCATGTCTTCGACGCTATCGATCGCCACGCCGGCTTTGCCGACGTCGCCCACCACGCGCTCATTGTCGGAATCGTAACCGCGATGAGTCGCCAGGTCGAACGCCACCGAAAGGCCCTTCTGTCCGGCGGCGAGATTGCGCCGGTAAAACGCGTTCGATTCTTCGGCGGTCGAGAAGCCCGCGTATTGGCGAATGGTCCACGGCTGCAGCGCGTACATGGTCGAGTACGGCCCGCGCAGAAATGGCGGCACGCCAGCGGCGTATTCCAGGTGCTCCATCGCATAGAGATCGCTGGCCGTGTACCAGGGCTTCACCGCGATGCGCTCCACCGTCGTCCATTCATCTCCGGGAGTGACAGGAGCGGCCACGCCGGGCTTCGGCTGGTAATCGATTTTCGAAAAATCCGGTTTCATCGCTTACTCCTCCATCCCCAGCCGCTTTTGCCACTCGCTGAGGGTTTGGACGGCGTCGCTTTGGATATGAATGAAGCCCGCCACACCGGCGGCCTTCAACGCGTCGATCTGCGCCTTCGGATTGCCCGCCACGATCACCGGCACTCCGGCGGCCGGGCAGACTTCCTGCGCCAGCGCCAGGTATTCCGCGTCGGAGCTGCACAGCACAATCAGATCCGCGCCGGCGCCCGCGTATTCTTCCGCCTCGACGACATCGAAGCCGGCGCAGCCGAAAAAGTTGAGACTGAAATTGGCGCGCGCCATGCGCATCTTGAGGTCGCCGCGCTCGAGCAGCAGCACGCTCGGGACGCGGCCCGCCTTGGCGGCGTGGCGCTCCGTGCGGCGGCGGATGGTTTCGAAAGCTTCCGCCAGGCGAAACGCGGGAAATGCCGCGCCGCTTTCGGCCGCGGGCGCGGTTGCCTCCGCCGTTTTTTCTTTCAGATCGGGAAAATTGTTGACGCCCACCAGCGTGCGGTAGCGCGATGCCACAGCCTTCTGGAGCTTGCCGCGGCTTTCCGCCAAAGCTTTGGCGATGGCACCCGATTCCACCGCCTGGCTATAACCGCCGGCGGCTTCCACCTGTTGGAACAGCTTCCACGCCGCGCGGGCCAGCGAATCGGTCAGAGCTTCCA
>DASWZP010000267.1:0-17306 GCA_036404395.1 Bryobacteraceae bacterium
TCGGTGGTATCCATCCACCAGGCATCGGCGCCGATCTTGAAGAGGGAGTTATCAATCAGGTTCCAATAGTATTTCCGTGCGGCGGGGTTCGTCGCGTCGTAGAGTGCAGAACCCTTTGGATGATAAGCCCCGACCTTGGTGCGGTCGATGAAGTAGCCTTTGCGGTCCATGTCGGCATAAACATCGGAGCCTGGATAGAAGTAAGGCCACACGGAAATCATCAGGTGGAAATGAATGGCGTGTAAGTCGTCTATCATACCTTTCGGATCGGGATACTTATCGCTGAACTTGAAGGAACCCATGGTGGTCCACCAGAACCAGTCCTGCACGATATTATCGGCGGGAATGTGCAGCCCGCGGTACTTATGCGCCACAGCCAGCAGCTCCTGCTGGGTCTTGTACTTGTTCTTGCATTGCCAGAAGCCGTAGGCCCAGCGGCCGAACATGGGCACCTGGCCGGTCAGCTCGCGGTAGCCGGCGATGATCTTATCGAAATCGGGGCCATAGAAGAAGTAATAGTCGATGTCATCGGCGGCTTCCGAGGTGATGTACATCGCATGCACGAAGCGGTTGTTGAATCGGCTGCGCGAGGTGTTGTTCCAGAAGATGCCATAGCCCTTGCTCGAAAGCAGCATGGGCACGGAGATATTGGTGTTGTCCTGCGCGATGTCGACCGATTCGCCGTGATAGTTCCACACGCCGGCCTGGTGCTGGCCCAGCCCGTAGAACGCTTCGGTGGATCCCCACAGGCCGATGAAAGCCTCGGCGTGATAGGTCTTTTCGCCATTCACGGTCACCGGTGTGAGCGTGTTGGGACCTTGCTGCACCAGCGGTTGGCCGGAGGCGTCGGCATAGGCGAGCGTACCATCGGCCCGTTCCACGGCCACGCGCATGCGCGCGGTCGAAATCAAAACGGCGCGCGGTGTTTCGGAAACAGTGAACGGCACGGCCGGCCAGGAGGTCTTCACGATTACATCGTTGGGGCGGCTAGGAAACGCCGCTGTTGGCGAATAGGTGATGTGGAAGATGGAGTCGGTCGAGACGGCCACGCGCAGGGCGCCGGTCTGCATGGTAAACACGACCGCGTCGGCCTGTTTCTCAAAACTCGTCACCGGGTTTTGCGGAATCCATTGCGCGCCGGCCGGGCCGGCGAACAGCAGGAGGGCGGTGAGTATCAAAAGTTCTCGTGTGGCAAGGCGCGGCACGGCGCAGGTCCGATGATTGAGCATCCCTGGATTATATCGCCTGGCAGTTTTCGAAGGCGTGTGGAGTGGAACAGACAGTTGGCAGGCGACAACGCCTGCCCCACTTTGCTGACAGGCTGTTCGCGGGGAGTTACTATCTTGATGAAGGAATCGCGAGGAGCCATCTCATGAAAAACACGATGCGCCTGGTTGCGGGGCTGTGCCTGTTGGCGGCGTGGGGCGCGAGAACCGCCTCCGCGCAGTATCAATATCCATTTCAGAATCCGGATCTGCCGACCGAAGAGCGGGTGCGCAACATCGTCTCGCTGATGACCGTGGACGAGAAGATTTTCTGCCTGGGCACCGATCCCAGCGTGCCGCGGCTGGGCATTCACGGCACACGCCACGTGGAAGGACTGCACGGCCTGGCACTGGGCGGACCCGGCGGATGGGGCAGGCCGACGCCGATCCCGACCACGCAGTTCGCGCAGGCGATCGGCATGGGCGAGACGTGGGACCCGGAGCTGGTGTGCAAAGCCGGCGGCGTGGAAGGCAACGAGACGCGCTACATTTTCCAGAGCGAAAAGACCGGGCACCGCGGCGGACTGGTGGTGCGCGCGCCGAATGCCGACCTGGGCCGCGACCCGCGCTGGGGGCGCACTGAGGAGTGTTTCGGCGAGGACGCCTTCTTCAATGGAACCATGGTTGTGGCGATGGTCAAAGGACTGCAAGGCGACGACCCGAAGTACTGGCTGACGGCTTCGCTGATGAAACATTTTCTGGCCAACAGCAACGAGGACGGCCGCGATGGATCTTCCTCTAACTTCGACGAGCGGCTGCTGCGCGAGTATTATTCCGTGCCCTTCCGCATGGGCGTGATGGAGGGCGGATCGCGCGCCTACATGGCTTCATACAACGCCATGAACGGAATCCCGATGACCGCGAATCCGATTTTGAAGGACATCACCGTCAAAGAGTGGGGCCAGGATGGCATTATTTGCACGGATGCCGGCTCGCTGTGGAACATGGTCAATCGCCATAAATATTACGCTGACCTCCCGCACGCCGCGGCGGGCGCCGTCCAGGCGGGCATCAACCAATTCCTCGACCGCATCTTCGGCAAAGCGGTACATGACGCCCTGAACCAGAATCTGCTGACCGAACCCGAAATCGACGCGGTGCTGAAGAATGAGTTTCGCGTGATGATCAAGCTCGGGATGCTCGACCCTCCCGAGCGCGTTCCGTACACCAAGATCAAGGGCGACGAGGACGCCTGGAAGTTGGGCGACCACAAGGCAGTGGCGAAACGGGTGGCGCTTGAATCGGTGGTGCTGCTCAAGAACGCGGGCGGCTTGCTGCCGCTCGATCGGAGCGCGGTGAAATCGGTCGCCGTGATCGGCCCGCGCGCAAACGACGTGGCGCTGGACTGGTACAGTGGCACGCCACCATACACGATTACGCCGCTCGATGGCATTAAGGCGGTAGCCGGCGCGGTGAAGGTGAACTACGCAGCCAACAATGACGACGAGGCCGCGGTGAATGCGGCCAAGCAATCGGACATGGCGATTGTATTCGTCGGCAATCATCCCACCTGCGGCGCGCCATGGGCCCACTGCCCGACGCCCAGCGATGGCAAGGAAGCCATGGATCGCAAGTGGATCGACCTGGAGCAGGAAGCGCTGGTAAAGCAGGTGTATGCGGCCAATCCCAAAACAGTGGTGGTGCTGGTTTCCAGTTTTCCGATCGCCATCAATTGGACCGAGCAGAACGTGCCCGCCATTCTGCATATCACGCACAACGCGCAGGAGGAAGGCTCCGCCATCGCCGAGGTTCTATTCGGCGACTACAACCCGGGCGGCCGGCTGGTGCAGACGTTCCCGCGCTCGCTCGACCAGGTTCCCGCCAAGATGGACTATGACATACGCCACGGCCGGACTTACATGTACTTCCAGGGCAACCCGCTCTATCCTTTCGGCTACGGGTTGAGTTACACGACGTTCCGGTACTCTAACTTGAAAACCAGTGCCGCGACATTGCGAGCCAGTGGAGAAATAACCGTAAGCGTGGATGTTACTAACACGGGCAAGCGGCAAGGCGATGAAGTCGTGCAACTTTATGTGAAACACCTCAACTCCGGCGTAGAGCGGCCAATCAAAGAACTGAAGGGTTTTCGCCGCGTCACTCTAGCGCCGGGCCAAACCCGCACGGTCGAGCTGCCTCTGAAGGCGGAGACGCTGGCTTATTGGGACATGGCCAGAGAGCGATGGGAAGTGGAGGCTGACCAGGTGAGTCTGATGGTGGGCAGTTCGTCAGCGGACGTGAAGTTGGATAAGACGGTTGCGGTGGTGAGGTAGGACAGACCATCGCCTTCTGTGGTCTGTCATGCAGCGGTACGGAACATTGACAGACGACAAAAAACGATCGTCTATCCTACCTCAGGCTCGGCCAGAGCATAGACACACCTGCGCGTCGAGAAAAGTCTCGACGCGGCACGCATGAGTGCGTGCGCCACGGCAGCGCTATGCCAGCAGCAGCTTGGCCAACAGCGCGGTGCGGTCGGCGATCCGGTTGATCAGGATGCTTTCGTTGGCGGCGTGAGCGCCTTCGCCCACCGCACCCAGGCCGTCGAGCGTGGGGATGCCCAAGGCCGCGGTGAAGTTGCCGTCCGAGCCGCCACCGGTCGAGGATTCCTCCAGCTCGATTCCCAACTCGAGCGCCAGTTTGCGCGCCGTCCGAAACAGCCGCTTCCCCGCGGCGCTCGGTTCCAGTGGGGGGCGGTTCAAGCCGCCGCTCACGGCGATTGTGCAGCGATGGTCGAAGGGCTTGAGCGCGCGGAATTTGCGTTCGAGCACCGCGGCGTCGCGCAAGCGGGCCACGCGGATATCCACTTCGGCGCGCGCTTCGGCCGCCACCACGTTGGAGCGCGAGCCGCCCGCGATCACGCCCGCGTTCACGGTGACGCCGCGATCGAGCTTAGTGAACCCGGCGATGGTGTTGACCTGCCGCGCCAGCTCCAGCACCGCGCTGGCGCCGGCCTGGAAATCCACGCCCGCGTGCGAGGCCTTTCCGCGCACTGTGACGGTGAACGCGCCCACCCCTTTGCGCGAAGTCTTGAGCTTGCCCTCCAAACCGGTGCCCGGTTCGAGCACCAGCACCGTGTGACTCGATCGCGCGTTTTCTTCGGTTAGCGCGCGCGAGCTCACGCTGCCGACCTCTTCATCGGAATTGAGTTGCAACAGGACCCGCGAGGGCACCGGCAAATCGAGTTCGCGCAGCGCGCGCGTGGCGGCAATGAAAGACGCGATGCCCGCTTTCATATCCAGCACGCCCGGTCCCCAGAGGCGGCCGCGGTAATTGCGAAACGGCATGTCGCGCAGCGTTCCCACGGGCCAGACCGTGTCCGAATGGCCCAACACTAGAATCTGACCGTTCTTCTTTCGCCCGGGCAGCTTCATTTCGGCGAGCAGATGATGGCCGAAGCGCCCGCCGGGAACCGTCTTCAGCCGCGCCACCGGCGCCAGCACAGCGCATACCAGATCGACGAACCGGTCCACCGCCGCGCGGTCGTCGCTGGGCGATTCGCATTCGACAAAACGCCCGATCTGGTCCAAGGTCTCCGCCTGGTCACCCTTCACGTGCCGAAGAATCGGATCCACGGCTGTTATAATACTCACTCCATGGCCATTTTGAACATCAGTGAAATCCGGGACATTCTCCCGCACCGGTACCCGTTCCTGCTGGTGGACCGCATCATTGAGCTCGAAGCCGAGCGCATAGTGGGCATCAAGAACGTCACCCACAATGAACCGTTCTTCACCGGCCATTTTCCGGATTTCCCCGTCATGCCGGGCGTATTGATTATCGAGGCCATGGCGCAGACCGCGGGCGTGCTGGTACTGAAGTCCATCCCCGACCGGCATCGCAAGCTGGTGCTGCTGGTAGCGGTGGAGAACGCGCGCTTCCGCAAACCGGTTGTGCCGGGCGATGTGCTGCGCATGGAAATGAAGCTGCTGAAGCGCAAGGCCACCGTCGCCAAAATGGCGGGCGTGGCCACGGTGGATGGCGCGGTGGTCGCCGAAGTGGAAGTGATGTGCAAGCTGGCGGACAAGGAAGAAAGCGCCCCCGCCCAGTCGTAGCCGATGCCGATTCATCCGACCGCGATCGTCGACGCGCGGGCGCGCGTGGCGGAAAGCGCTGACATAGGCCCTTACTGCGTGGTCGGGCCGGAGGTGGAAATCGGCGCCCGCACGCGGCTGATGGCCAACATCTACCTGGAAGGCCCTACCTGGATCGGCGAGGACAACGTCTTTTTTCCTTACAGCACGGTGGGCGTGGCCTCGCAGGACCTGAAGTACAAGGGCGAGCGCGCCGAAACGCGCATCGGCCACCGCAACCGCATACGCGAGTTCGTCACCATCCATCGCGGAACCGCTGGCGGCGGCCTCGTCACTACCATCGGCAGCGATAACCTGATCATGGTGCAGGCGCACGTGGCGCACGACGTACGCATCGGCGATCACGTGATACTGGGCAACAGCGTGGGCGTGGCCGGCCACGTTATCATCGAAGATTGGGTGGACGTGAGTCCGTACAGCGGCATCCACCAGTTCTGCCGCATCGGCCGCCACGCGTTCATCGGGCCGTATAGCGTAATCAAACAGGACGTGCTGCCGTATTCGCTGACCAGCCACAAGCCGGAATCGGCCGTGTTCGGCGCCAACTCGATCGGCCTGGAGCGGCGCGGTTTCGACAAGGCGACTGTCGAAGCGCTGCAAACCGCGTTCCGCCTGCTGACGCGCGCGGGACTCAATACCTCGCAAGCCATCGATCGCATCCGCGCGGAAGTTCCAGCATTAAGTGAAATTGAGGAATTGATCGCTTTCATCCGTGCTTCCCAGCGCGGCATCATCAAATAAATGCGATACGGGCTGATTGCCGGGAACGGGCGATTTCCACTGCTGGCGCTCGAGAGCGCGGCGCGGTTGGGCCTCGATGTCACGGTGATCGCCATCGAGGAAGAGGCGTCGCCGGAAGTCGCCAGTTTGGCTCCGCGGTGTCACTGGATCTCGCTCGGGCAGTTGAGCAAGCTGATCGAAATCCTCAAGAGCGAAGACATCACCGAAGTGGTGATGTGCGGGCAGGTGAAACACGCCAAGATCTTTTCGTCGATTGTGCCCGACTGGCGGCTGGTGAAACTGCTGGCATCGCTGCCCTCGCGCAATACCGACGGCCTGATTGGCGGCGTGGTGAAAGTGCTCGAAGGCGAAGGCATACACCTGCGCGATTCCACCTGGTTGCTCAAGCCGCTGCTGGCCACCGCGGGCGCCATGACGCGGCGCAAACCGGACAAAGAGGAAATGGCGGACGTGGAATACGGTTGCCGCGTAGCCAACGCGCTGGCGGGTTTCGACGTGGGACAGGCGGTGGCGATTTCCGAACGTGCCTGCGTCGCGCTCGAAGCCATGGAAGGCACCGACGCCATGCTGCGCCGCGCCGCCGGGCTGGTCAACGGCCGGCGGCTGGCGCTGGTGAAGGTGGCGCGCCGCCGCGAACATCTTCTGTTCGACGTTCCGGCGGTGGGGCGCGCGACGATTCCGGCGATGCGCGAGTGCGGCGCCACGGTGCTCGCCGTCGAGGCCGGGCGGACGCTGCTGCTCGACCGCGCGGAGATGATCGAGGCCGCCGACGAAAGCGATATCGCCATTGTCGGCGTTGAAGCGTGAGGGAAGCTGGCTCCGAAGAGCAACAGGGCAAGCTAAAAAGAGTGCCCTACCGATTGCTATAATCCGGCCTGGGAGTTAGTTGAAGTCAGTGAAAAACTCGCCCGCAAGTGGGCGTTGGCAGGTTGAAACCTGCCCCACAAAAAACGAGGCAATCATGCGACATATTTCGCAGTTTACGATCATCGCCGCCGCCCTTCTGCTGGGCGCGGCCACCTATTGCCAGACTCTGCCGGCGGGCGTGCAGAAAGTCACGTCGGTCGAAGGCATCACCGAGTACGCGTATCCGAATGGCCTGCACGTGCTGTTGTTTCCGGACACCTCCAAGCCTAAGATCACGGTGAACATCACCTACCTGGTGGGCTCGCGACAAGAAGGCTATGGCGAAACCGGCATGGCGCACCTGCTGGAGCACCTGATGTTCCGCGAAACCAAGACGCGCACCAACATCAAAAAGGAACTCACCGACCACGGCGCGCAGATGAACGGCACGACGGCGTGGGATCGCACCAACTATTTCGAAACGATGAACGCGACCGACGAGAACCTCCGCTGGGCGCTGGAGCTGGAAGCCGACCGCATGGTGAATACGCGCGTCGAAAAGGAAATCCTCGACAAGGAAATGACGGTGGTGCGGAATGAGTTCGAAGCCGGCGAGAACAACCCCGTCAACATGATGTTCCAGCGGCTGCTCGAGACCGCGTACCTGTGGCACGCCTACGGGCACCTTCCCATCGGCAACCGCTCCGATATCGAGCACGTGCCGATCGAGCGGCTGGCGGCTTTCTATCACAAGTATTATCAGCCCGACGACGCGGTGCTGACCATCGCCGGCAAGTTCGACCAGACCACCATCCTCGAATGGGTGGCGGACACGGTCGGCCGTAATCCGAAGCCGACGCGCACGCTGGAAGCGACCTACACGGTCGAGCCCACGCAGGATGGCGAGCGTTCGGTGACGTTGCGCCGCGTGGGCAGCCAGCAGGCCGTGGCGGTGATGTATCACGTTCCGGCCGGCAGTCATCCGGATTGGGCGCCGCTGGAAGTGCTCTGCGACCTGTTGGGCGACACCCCGTCCGGCCGCCTGTACAAGGCTCTGGTCGATAGCAAGAAGGCCGCCCACGCTGGCGTGTTTCCCCTCGAGCTGCACGACCCGGGCGTCATATTGGCGTTCGCCATGTTGCGCCAGGAGCAGTCCCTGGACGATGCGCGCGCTATTCTCCTGAAGAACGTCGAGGGCCTGGCCAGCGACGCCCCTACCAAAGAGGAAGTGGAACGCTCAAAAACGAAAATATTGAAAGAGATCGACCTCGCCATGACGGACACACAGCAAATCGCGCTGGCGCTGAGCGAAGTGATTTCGGAAGGCGATTGGCGCCTGCTGTTCCTGGAGCGCGACCAAATCAAGAGCGTCACGCCCGAAGACGTGCTGCGCGTGGCCAAGGCCTATTTCAAGCAATCCAACCGCACGTATGGCGAATTCATTCCCGACAAGACGCCGGATCGGGCCGAGATCCCCGCGGCGCCCGACCTGGCCGTGGTGTTCAAGGACTACAAGGGCGGCGAGCAGATCTCCCAGGGCGAGGTTTTCGATCCGGCGCCGGCCAACATCGAAGCGCGGACGAAAAGAATCAAGCTGCCGAACGGAATGACGTTGCTGCTGCTGCCCAAGCAGACCCGCGGCGGAACGGTTCATGTGCAATTGGGCATGCGTTTCGGCGAAGAAAAATCGCTGCTGGGCAAGGAAACGGCGGCGGAGATGGCGGGCGGCCTGCTGATGCGCGGCACAAAGACCAAGTCGCGCCAGCAGATCCAGGATGAGATGGACCGCCTGAAGGCGCAACTGAGCGTGGGCGGCGGCGCGACCGGCGCCTACGCCAGTATCGAGACGATAGCGGCCAACCTGCCCGGCGCTTTGCGGCTGGCCGCCGAAGTTCTGCGCGAGCCCTCGTTCCCCGAAAGTGAATTCGAGCCGGCACGGCAGACCCGGCTGGCCGGCATCGAAGCTGCCAAGACCGAGCCGCAATCGCTCGGCCCGCTCGAGTTGCAGCGCCATTTGAAGCCCTACCCCCGCGGCGACACACGCTACGTGAGCACCTTCGACGAACAGATTGAAGACTTGAAAAAGGTGACGCTGGACGATGCCAAGAAATTCTACGCGGAGTTCTACGGCGGCGGCAACGCCGAGCTGGTGATCGTGGGCCAGTTCGATGAGGCGGCCATCCAGAAGCTGGTCTTCGAGCTGTTCGGCGATTGGAAGAGCGCCAGCCGCTTCGAGCGCGTGACGGAACCATACAAAAAGGTGGACGCGATCGACCGCAAAATCGAAACTCCCGACAAGGAGAACTCGATGTTCAGCGCCGGCATGAACACGCCGCTCGCCATGGACGATCCCGATTACGCGGCGGTGATGATGGCCGACCGGGTTTTCGGCGGCAGCTTCTCCTCTCGCCTGGTCCGCCGCATTCGCGACGTGGAAGGACTCAGCTATTACATCCATTCCTCGATCAACGTGACGGGCAAGGACGATGGCGCCACGGTTTCGGTGGCGGCCATTTGCGCTCCCAAGAACGCGCCCAAGGTGGAAGCCGACTTCCGCGAGGAGCTGGCCCGCGCGCTGAAGGACGGCTTCACGGAAACCGAAGTGACCGCGGAGAAAAAGGCGTGGAAGGATGAGCTGACCTTGCAGCGATCCGAAGACGGGTCGTTGGCCGGTCTGCTGCTGAACCGAGAGCGATTCGGCCGCACGATTCAGTTCGACGAGGCGCTGGAAGCCAAAATCGACAAGCTCACCGCGGACGAGGTGAACGCGGCGTTCCGCAAACACGTGGTTCCGGCCGCATTCAGCTACGTCAAGGCCGGCGATTTCAAGAAAGTCGGCGTGCTGCAAGCGCCGTAGCAAAAGAAATAAGGCCACGGATGAACACGGATAAACACAGATAAGAACAAAGAGAGATAAGAGTTTTGAGTTTTGAGTTCTTTTCTTTATCTGTGTTTATCTGTGTTCATCCGTGGCTAATGCGTTCATCCGTGGCTTAAACCGAATTTACTATGTCGAAAATCAGGCTGGCGGTAGTGGGAGCGGGGCAGTTCGGGCGCAACCATTGCCGCGTGGCGCGGGAAACGGAGCGCGCGTCGCTCGCCGCCATCGTGGATATCGATCTGGCGCGCGCCGAAGAAGCTGCCGCGACGCACGGGGGCGTGGCCCTCACCGATGCGCGGGAGCTGGCGGGGCGCGTGGATGCCGCCATTGTCGCCGTGCCGACCAGCGCGCATGAGGCAGTGGCTTGCGCGCTGCTCGAAGCCGGCATCGACGTACTGGTGGAGAAGCCGATTGCGGTGGACACTGCCGCCGCCGGCCGCATCATCGATAGCGCCGCCCGTCACGGCCGAGTCCTGCAAGTGGGTCACCTGGAGCGTTTCAATCCGGCCGTGCTGGAACTGGAGCGGCGCGCGACCCTGCCGCTGTTTTTCGAGATTCACCGCCTGAACCTGTTCAGCCCGCGCAGCCTGGACGTGGACGTGGTGCTCGACTTGATGATCCATGACGTGGACATCGTGCTCGCGCTGGCCGGGGCCGAGCCCGCGGAAATTCGCGCTGCGGGCATTTGCATTCTCTCGCCCAAGGTGGATATCGCCAACGTGCGACTGCAATTCCCCAACGGCTGCGTGGCCAATCTGACCGCCAGCCGCGTATCCACTGAGCGAGTGCGAAAATTGCGGCTCTTCCAGCCGCGGCAATACTTGTCACTCGATTACGCGCGCCAGGATCTGACCATTTTTTCGGTGGACGCCGCGCGGCAGATCGGTTTCGTGCAGCCGCCGATCGAGAAAAAGGAACCACTGAAGCTCGAACTGGAAGCTTATCTAGATGCGGTGGAAAGCCGGTCCGTGCCGAAATGTTCCGGGGCTGCGGCGCGTCAAACATTGAGTGTGGCACTGGCGATTCTTGATAAAATCGAAGAGCACTCGCAAGTGGTCTCGCACACGTTGACCGCGGGATGGAAACCGTAGCAAATCAGCCGATTGACGCCGAACTGCACCTGCTGACCGACTGGAGCGATCCGGGCGCGGGCGCGCGGCACCGCAAGGCGGCCATCCTTACTATCGCGATTCACCTAGCGGTGGTGGTGGCGCTGTTCACGCTGCCGGGGTTCGAAGGGCCGCGGCAGGCGTTCGAGCGCACCATCACCCCGCTCATCGAGCCGCCCACCGAGCTCACCCAGAACGCCCCCAACCGGAGCAAAGTCACGGCGGAGTTCGAGGTGCGGTCGTCCCCCGAGCGGCCGCGCGTGGAGATGCCGCAAGCGCCGCCGGAGGTGCCGCACGAGAAGCCACGGCCTATGGTCATGCCGTCGGCGCCCGCTGCCAAGGCCGCCCCTCCCGTGCCGCTGCCCGAAGCTCCCAAAGTCGACACCAGCAAAGCGCCGCCCAAAACCGAGCTGCCGCAATTCGCGCAGGTGCAACCGCAGATTCAAGTGGCGGAGCAACCCAAGATCACGCTCGAAGACGCCGGCCGCGCGGCGCCGCCCGGCCGGGTGACGGGACGCATTCCGGTGCCGCGCAGTACGGTGGCGGATTTAGTCCAGGATGCCGCGCGCGGCGAGGGCTTCGGCGGCCGGATCGCGGTGGGCGATCCCGGCGCGTCCGACCCGTTCACATACGGCGGCATTCGCCAGTCGCCCACGCCCGGAGTGCCCGGCGCCAACGTGGAGTTGAAAAGCGACCCCATGGGCGTGGATTTCCGGCCCTACCTGATGCAGGTGCTGGCCGCCGTGCGCCGCAACTGGACGGCGGTGATGCCGGAAAGCGTCAAGCTCGGTTTGCGCGGTCACGTTTCGATTCAGTTTGCGATCGGCCGGGCCGGCGCCGTTCTCAAGCTGGTGTACGCGGAGCAATCCGGTTCGCGGCCGCTCGATGAAGCCGCCGTGGCCGGCATCAGCGCATCCAACCCGTTTCCTCCGCTGCCGACGGAATTCAAAGGCGAGCGCATCGTGGTTCAGCTCAACTTCGCCTACAACATGCCGCGCCGATGAGAAACCGTTTCACTGCCGCCATGGCTACTTACGCCGTGCTCGCCATCCTGGCGGGTTTCACACTCGATGGCGGGCTGTTGCGCAACGCGATTTGGATTCTGATGGCCGGTCTCGCCATCAAGACTTACATCGCCCACCGCGCCGGCTGGTAAGTGGCTGGCCGCCGTGGCGCACGCGCTCTGCGTCGCACTCTTGCGCGCCGCGTCGAGGGTAACCACTCCCTTACGGTCGTGGCTCTGAGCGGGCCTCAAACAACTGATCGGAGCCGGGCCCATAGGGCACCCCGTAAGGGAGCGGTTGCCGCCGCTACATCGCGTGCGCTGCATTTACGGGTACGGCGCAATCTGCGGCGGGCGGGCGTCGGGTTCGACCAGCCAGACGCGGCGGGTGGGATAATACTCGACCAACTTTTGATTCTCGGTGTCACCGAGGTCGGCAGCCCACACTACGTCCGCCGCGTCGATATCGGCGGCGTTGTGGATCCACTCGTGGAACATGTGCTGCGGGCCGTAACGCACGAAAACCAGGTGCCGGCCGGCCAATGATGCCAGTTGATCGTCGATGCGGATGCGGCCTTCGGGATCGCCGTAGTTGATGAAGTCGGCGGTGTCGAAACGGCCGGCGGCGAGCAGCATGGTTTGATTCCCGCATAACATGGCGTACCAGAACAGAAAATGGGCAACCGCGAGGAAGACGGCGAGCCGCGCCGCCGCGCGCCCGGCTTGCCAGCGGCTGAGAAATTCGAGCGCGGTTACGCTCGCCAGCACGAACACACACGTTAGCGCGGCGATGTAGTGCGGGTAAAAGTACGGGTAGAAATTGTCCGCCAGCGCGAACAGCAGGATGGCCCCGGCCGCCCACAGGAGCCGCCGGCGACGCATCGCAATCGCCGCCAGAAAGGCCGGCAGCGCCACGATCAGCGGCGGGCAAAAAAAGAAGCGATAGAAGTGTAGCCGCTCTCCGAGGCGCGCGAGATAGTTCGCCGGCGTATCGGTCGCTTGGCCATGGACGATCGATTGGGCGCGGTAATCCAGATCCTGTTCCGGCGTCAGCGCGACATGCGGCACCGGGTTCGGCTGGAAAGTGAACGTCGTCGGGGCCCCATACTGGTAGCGGCTGAGCATATAAGGCAGCGTGGTCCAGCTTCCGGTGACTACCTTGTTCTGCGCCAGGGTGAGCGAAACCGCGGGCAGCAGCGTGACGCCGATAATCGGCAGCGCTTCGAGAAAGCGGCGCCAACCGGGCAGCAGAAACACGGCGGCGGCAATCGCGAGCGGCACGAATTCGAAGGGCCGTGTGAGCAGTTGAAGCCCCAGGCCCGCGCCGACCAGCGCGGCGTTGCGCGTGGTGGGCGCGCGGCGCAGGCGCGGCAGCGCGCCGCACACCAGGCACCCGGCGACACCCGAAACCGCGCCGCCCCAATACAGGTTCATCCACTGGCTAAGCGGACCGAACTCGAACGCGGCAAGCACGCCGCCCACCAGCGCCCAGCCGGCGCTGGTCCAACCGCGCAGCATCCAATAGCAGCCCGCGCTCAACGCGCCCACCGAAAGCGCGACGCCCACCCAAGGATGGCCGAAGAGCTGGCCGAGCGCCAGCACGACGCCTTGCCCCAACGGGAAGATCGAGCTGTAGGTCGGCTGCTGCAGAATAAACACGGCTTCGAAGAACTGGTGCAGGGGATGCGCCGGATTAGCCAGGCGCAGGTGCGCCAGCGTGTCGCCGAGCAGCAGGTAGCTGAAGTCGTCGGCGCCGCCCGGCGTTGGCACGGGGAAGCGCGGCAACAGCGCCAGCCGCAAGGCGATCGGCAGCAGCGCCAGAAACAGCATCGACCACACCGCGCTGTCCGCCAAACGGCGCGCGGCGGGCTCGACCCTCCCGCGCAGCGCAACCATCAGCACCAGCATCGCCGCCAGCGCGAACTCGATGAAGTCGGCGGCTCCAAAGCCGATCGGATTGTGCAACGGAAGAAACGAGCGGAAGAGATCGAATAGGTACATGGGTCAGCGCTTCATCGCACCGTGCAACATGTCACGGTTATAGCACGGAGGGGCGAACCGGTTAACGGTTCCGCTTCAATGCAGGAGCACGGTGGAATAGATGGCGATCAGGTTCCATACCACTACCAACGCCACCCAGTAGTTCACCAGCACCACCACGCGCGGCCGGTGCCAGCGCAGCGCGACCAAAACCAGGATGACCGCGAACAGCTTGGAGATCAGCAGCGCCGCCATCGGATCCATCTTCATGAGGCGTCCGATGAACATGCTGCCCTCGCGCGCGCCTACCCGCAGGCCGAGCAGCGTGGTCAGGATATCCAACAGTTGCAGCAACACAAAAACGGACAGCGATGGTGCGGGAAACTCTTTGCGCAGCCGGAAGATCATGGCGAAGCCGGCGAAGACGTATGTTCCGAAACTGTCATGCGCCTATTCGCCTCACCAGGTTGGTGTGGATACCCAAGCACTACTGATAGCATGAGAGCATGTTGCAGTCAATTTGCTCGGCCGCTCTGCTGGCCGCGTTGCCGCTCGGCGGTTTGTGGGCCGCCGACAATCAGTTGACGCCACAGGAAACCAAGGCCGGATGGGTGCTGCTGTTCGACGGCCGCGATTTCAGCCGCTGGGAAGACCCGGCCCGGAAGTCGCCGGCGGGCGATTCCTTCGTGATTGAAGATGGCTGCCTGAAGGCAGTGGCGCACCCGCGAATCGTGGAGGACCTTTTCAGCGAGGAGAATTATGGCGACTTCGAGCTGGAGTGGGACTGGAAGATCTCGGCCGCCGGCAACAGCGGCCTCAAGTACCGCATTCAGGATCGCGTGTTCCTGAACGGGCAGCTCGCCCCCCGGTTCGAGGATAAGGTCAACCAGGCGCTGGCCAACCGGCCCGCCGGCCGCCCCAGCCGCGGCCAGGAGTACGTGGTCGGCTTCGAGTACCAAATCACCGACGACATCCGCAACTCGGACGCTGTGCATGGCGGTCCCCGTCACCGGACGGCGGCTCTATACGACATTTTTCCTCCGCTCGCCCAGCGCTCGCGGCCGGTGGGCGAGTTTAACCACTCCCGCCTGGTCGTGCGGGGGAAGCACTTCGAGCACTGGCTCAATGGCGAAATGGTGGTGCAGGGCGGCCTGGACGCGCCCGAGGTGGCCCTCAGCATGACGAAACGCTGGGGCGAAGGCTCGCGAGTTTGGGAACTGCTGGTGAAACAGCCGCGTGCGCGTTGCCCCATCTCTCTCCAGAATCACGGCGATGAGGCCTGGTTCAAGAACATCAGGATCCGCACCCTCAATTAGCCAAAGGCGAGCCGGCCGCGCCCCGGTTAGCATTCGGCTGTAAACGATCGGGGACTGGGGCGCGGCTGGATCGCCGCGTTATGATTGAGCCGACATGTCTTTGACGCTACCTCCGCGGGGAATCGTAATCGTGCTGCTGGCCGTGCTGCTGGTGGCCGCGGTGTACGATGTCCGCTTCCGCCGTATTCCGAACTGGGTCACCGTGACAGGTGCCGCCTTGGGCCTGCTGCTGAACGCGTTTCTGTTCGGGCCGCCGGGCTCCTGGTTTTCGCTCGCCGGCGTCTGGTTCTCGCTCCGCGGGTTGGGCTTGGGGTTCGGCGTGTACTTCCTTCTGTATGTCATCCGCGCGATGGGCGCCGGCGACGTGAAACTGATGGCCGCGGTGGGAGCATTGGTGGGCTGGCAGGATTGGATCGGAATCTTCGTCATTACCGCAGTGCTGGGCGGGGTGATGGCGGCGATTCTGATGGCCACGCGCGGCCGCATTCAGAAGACGCTATGGAACGTGTTCTTCATTCTCACCGAAATGATGAGGGGCCGGCCGGCTTACATCAAGAGAGATGAACTGGACGTGCGCAACCCCAAGTCCGTGGGCCTGGCGCACGGGGCGGTGATCGCGGTGGGCACGGTCTTCTTCCTCGTCCTCGCCGCCCGCATCACGCCGTAGAAGGGCGAGTGGGGCAGGCGCTTCCGCCCAATGCCACTTAAATAAGCCGTTACCTGGCCAACTGCACGAGCCTGTGGGGCGGACGCCCTCGTCCGCGGCCGGCCCCCTGGCCGGCCTTCCGCGGTGACGTAAGGGACTGACTCTTCGAGCGTACGGCGGGACGGGGGGTTCTCTTGCGCCCGTTACGGGGTTCCCGTGATATGATGCGCCTCATGCACGGAGGGGTGGCATGAAGTGGCTATGGTTGCCCGGTGGGGCGCTGATTCTGTTGATTCTGATGACGGCGGTTGGCGCCACACTTCCGGTTCGGCATCGCGCCACGCGCCGGGCTCGATTCCGCCAGAGCCCGGAGGCTCTCTACACAATCCTGGCGGGACCGCCCGATTGGCGCTCCGATGTCAAAGGCTACGGCTCACTGCCCGATCGCGATGGCAGGAAGCAGTGGTGGGAACAAGACGGGCACGGGCGGAAGGTCCCCTTCGAACTGGTGGAGGATTCCCCACCGGCACGGCGTGCCATACGCATCGCCGATCCCGGCCTCCCCTTTGGCGGCACCTGGACGTTCGAGATCTCTCCCGCACCTGAAGGCGCCGATGTGCGCATCACCGAGGATGGAGAGGTGCGCAATGTGTTCTTCCGCTTTGTGTCCCGCTTTGTCATCGGCCACACGCGCAGCATCGAAACGTTTTTCAAAGATCTCGGCTCGAGGACCGGCGACCGCGTCACCACGGAGGCGTAACCATGGGCCAGGCAAAGGAGTGCCGGCTGCGGCGCGGCCGCCGCACGATCGAGGGCAAAGCGTTGCTCGAAACCGACCATCTGTTGTTTCGCGGCGGAGAGAGGCTCAAGCTTCCCTTCCGGGACTTGAACGGCGTGACGGCAAACGGCGGCGTCCTGCGGCTGGATTGGGGCGGCGGGCGCGCGGAGTTGGAACTTGGAGCTGCGGCGGAGAAGTGGGCGCAGAAGATTCTCCATCCGCCGTCTCTCCTCGACAAGTTGGGCGTCAAGGCCGGCGTGGCCGTCCGGCTCGAAGGCAGGTTCGACGCGGAGTTCTCACGCGAGCTGAAAGCCGTGGGCACCAAGGCGGCTGGCAAGATGACCGATCTGATATTCCTGGCGGCCGCTGGAATTGCGGACCTGGCCCGCATCCCCGGGTTGGTGCGTAAGCTCCAGCCCGCCGGCGGCCTGTGGGTGATCTATCCGAAGGGCGTCGAGACGATTCGTGAGATCGATGTGATCGAAGCGGGCCGCGCGGCGGGCCTGAAGGATACCAAAGTGGTCAGGTTCTCCGCCACACACACCGGGCTGCGGTTCACAATCCCGCTGGCAGCGAGGTAGGCGGTTGTGGCGCGGGCCGTCCGGCCTGCTGTGTCGAGATTCGTCTCGACATTTCTTGACGGGCGC
>DASWZP010000268.1:0-10513 GCA_036404395.1 Bryobacteraceae bacterium
CGGCGGCGACCGCCATTGCCTGGAGCCCAACGCCAATCTCAACCTGACGAATGCCGCGAGCCTGGACGAATTCATCGACGAAATCCGGCGCGACCGTGTGAGCCGCGTCCTGTTCCTTCCGCAGTACCGGGAACCGCTGGCTGCGCGCTATATCGAGTTCATCTGGCACGCCGTAAAGCCACATCCCGGATCGCCCGGGCGAGAGAGTTGGCTGGACCGCGTGTTTTACGACCACGAGACCGACGGGCTGAAGCCGATGTCCGTCCTGTGGCCGAACGGCGGCCCCAGGGCGCTGCGGCAATTCATCGCGGCGGTGGGTTGGCTCGCCACGCCGCACGTGCGCGCCACACTGCGCCTCGCCCTCGGCGGGCAGGAACTCACGGGAGCATAGCATGGACGCCCCGCCGCGAGTCGCCTTGTTCGCCGACACCTTTCACGAGGTGAACGGCGCCGCCCGCACCTGCCGCGAATGGCACTCTTTCGCGCTTCGGCGCCAGATCCCGTTCTTCTGCGTGCGTTGGGGCGCGGCGCGCGGCGTCAGCGAGGAAGGCGCGGTTCGCACGCTCGATCTGGTGCGCAGCCATTGGGCGTTTCCGGTGGATCCGGACTTACGGTTCGACCCCTGGCTGATGCGCCAGATCGAACCGATCGAAGCCGAGATCAAGAGATTTCGTCCCGATTACATTCATGTGACCAGCCCCGGCGATTTGGGCATCATCGGAGTCATACTGGCGGCGCGGCTGAAGACGCCGCTGGCGGCGTCCTGGCACACCAACCTGCACGAGTTCGCGGGGCGGCGCGTTGCTCGCATACTCGAATGGGTCCCGCGCGGCGTGCGTTCATCGGCGGCGCGCACTGTCGAAAACTTCGCGATGGATCGGGTGTGCTGGTTCTTCGCCCGTGCCTCGGTTATTTTCGCGCCCAATCCGGAACTGGCCAGCCTGCTGCGGCGGCGCACGGGCAAGCCGGTCGTCGCCATGCGCCGCGGCATCGATACCGGGCTGTTCCATCCTTCGCGGCGCACCCGCTCCGGCGCCGCCCTGGTTGTGGGCTACGTGGGGCGCCTGATGCCGGAGAAGAATCTGCGGCTGCTGGCGCGGGTGGAGGCGGCATTGCGTGCCGCGGGTTTCGCCGATGCGAGCTTTCAGATATCCGGCGCGGGCAGCGAGCGTCAGTGGCTGGAGCGCAACCTGCCGCGATGCATCTTCACCGGCGTACTAAACGGCGAAGGCCTCGCGCGCGCCTACGCCGACATGGACATCTTCGCGTTCCCCTCCCGCACCGACACGTTCGGCAACGTCGTGCAGGAGGCGCTGGCTTCCGGCGTGCCCGCCGTGGTGACCGATGCCGGAGGCCCGCGCTATATCGTGCGCGACGGGCAGACCGGCTTCGTGGCAGCAAGCGACGAAGAGTTTTGCGACTGCGTCGTGGCATTGGCCCGCGACCAGCCGCTGCGCCAACGCATGGCCGCCGCCGCGCGCCGCCAAGTGGAAAATCAATCCTGGGATTGGGTCTTCGAAGAGGTGTACGCCGGCTATGCAGGCAGTCTTGTATCGGCCTGACGAGATGACAGTAGGGCAGGCGGCGGTGCGGGTGCTCGCCAATCCGTGGAAGACCTTCGTGGTCGATTGGAATTGGAAGGCGGCGCTGCTCAGCGCCTTGTTCCGCGGCATTCTGTTTCTCGCCGTAGCGCTGCCGCGCGGCCCTGGAGCAATGCGCCTGGTCTGGATCGAACTGGCGTTTCGGATTGTTGTCGGCGGCTTCTGGGGATCGCTCTTGCAAGCGTTTCGCGAGGCGCGGCCGGCGTGGCTGTCGGCCCTGCTGGCTGCTGTGATGTTGCCAGCGGCGGCCCACATGCTCGAGTATCTGGCGTTTCAGGCCGGACACGCCACGCACATCGGCGCCGGCATGGCGGTTTCGATCGCGGTCGGCGTAGGGTCGCTGCTGCTGAACTGGTTCCTGATGCGCAAGGGAGTGCTGATCACCGGCGACGGCTCCGACTCGCTCGGCGCCGACCTGCGGCGCCTGCCTCGCCTGTTGGCGGCATTGTTCCTGGCGCCGGGCGTCGCGCTTTGCTGCGCCATCCGCGAGAGAGTCTGATGAGTATCGCCGCGGATCCGCAAGCCACTGGTCAAAAGTGCACAGCGGCGCGCGCCACGGCCGAAGAGTTAGACTGGAGGCACGTCACCGAGGGGTTCTTCCATCTCTACGATCAACTCCACGCCTTGGTTCTCCAGGGCGCGCCGCAGCCAGCGCTCGCTCCAGAGTTCTATTCCACACCCGGCGACCGATGGGGGTACGAGACGTGAGACCGAGTCATCCGATACCAACATCTGATTGTTCGCGGCGGATAACGCGGCGTGAGTGGGCAAAGCTGCTGACGGGCGCGGCACTGTTCGCGGCGGCTCGATCGAAGGCTCACACCGCCGGCTTGTCATGGGATACGCCGACCCGCGGCGGCCCAGGCGCCGAGCGTAGGTACCGGGTGGATGCGCAGGTGGTGTTATTCTCTGTGCCGCTGCTGCGGCGCTCCGGTGTAGGCGCGGGTACCGCCGCATGGCGGGAATCGAGCGCGGAAGACGGAACGACGCGGGTCCTCGAGTTCGCCGCGTACTCGCTTCCCGACCGCGCCGCCGGGTTGAACCGCCTCGGATTCATCCAGGAGAGAATCAGGTTGGCCGAGACCGGCATGGCCGAAGCGATCTACTTCGGCCTGATGACGGCATCGGCCGAAGAGAGCGCCGACGAAGCTCGCAAGGCCCTCCACCCAACTGCCAGCCAAGTCGCGTACACAACCGTGGACGCCCGCATTGCAAATCGTTCGATGGAAACTGCAACCGCTCATTTCACGGCGCCGTCCGCGCTTTCCGCGAGCCACCGCACGCAGTTGGAGCAGATGGCGCGACAGGCTCTGGCCGCGGCTCCGCGCGAGTCGGTGGGTCTCGCTCTCGACGGCGAGACGCCGCCTCCCTTCCTCCAAGCTATGGCTGAACTGCTACGCCAGCCGAAGGGCGGCGAGGGCCGCTACATCTATAACGGCCGATTCTACCGCCTGCGGCTGCGGCGCACACCCGACGCAAAAGCCGGCGAGCGTTTCCGAGCCAGCGGCCTCGCATCGGGCCCCGTCATTGCCGTTACTGGCACGCTGCAGCGCGTCACCGGCGGTAAACCGATCGACTTCCGGTTATGGGTGGAAGAGTCCGCCGCGCACCCGGTGCCCCTGCGCATCGAGTATCAGCCCAAGTCATACCTGCGGCTGGCGTTCGAAGCGGAGGCGTGAACGGCGCATGACGCTCGCGCCGACACCCAGACTTGTGGCACTGTCCGCTTGCGGACACTAGGACGCCAGAATCGTTCACGGCAGCCGCAACGCATTGTTACAAACAAATTACAAATAAGATGTTCGGCCCTGAAACTCAAGTGGCCGGTGATACCCGGCAGATATGGCAAAGGAATTGCTAAGTTCTCCTGCCAGGAGCGGCCCGTTATGTTGACATCCGTCAAGCACGCCTTCCGGGTTTTACTGAAGGACCCTGGGTTCACCGCCGTGGCCATCGGTTCCATGGCCATCGGCATTGGCGCGACATCGGCCATGTTCAACATGGCCGATTTCATGCTGCTGAGGCCGTTGCCGGTTTCCGATCCCGATCGCGTGGTCGCGATTAACACCGCAAAGTCGGCGCCGTTCGGCAGCAACACGGCAATTTCCTATCTGGATTACGTCGACCTGCGGGACCACAACCGCAGCTTCGAAGGCCTGGTAGCTGCCTCCTACGCAAAGTTCGGCTTTAGCCCCGACGCCCGCTCTCTGGCCCGCATGAAATTCGGCTATTTCGTTTCGGGCAACTTCTTCCGCGTGTTGGGCGTAAGGCCGGCGCTGGGCCGCGACTTCCGTCCCGATGAGGATCGGGTCGAGGGACGCGATGCCGTGGTGGTGCTCGGCCACGATTTCTGGGTGAGCCAGTATGGGGCCAGCCCGTCGGTTCTCGGCTCCCGAATCCGGCTGAATGGGATCGAACTCACCGTGATCGGCGTGGCGCCCGAGCGTTTCACGGGTCTCGACGTCGTTTTCCGGCCCACGGTGTTCGTTCCGCTTGCCATGTCGCCGCGGATGGGGCCGAAAAACGAGCTCGGCGACCGCGACGCCGGCTGGCTCCTCGTCAAAGGCCGGCTGAAGCCGGGCGTCCATATCGGACAGGCGCGTGCGGACGTCCAGGCAATCTCGGATGGGCTACAGAAGCTGCATGCGCAGGCGAACAAGGACCGGCGGCTCACGGCGGAGACCGAGTTGCAACTTCGCGTCGAGCAGGGCACCCCGGTCAAGTTCCTGGTCATGCTGGGCCTGCTGGGGCTGGCGGTTCTGCTGGTGGCCTGCGCCAACGTGGCGGGTCTGCTGTTGAGCCGGGCGCGCGCCCGCTCGCGCGAGATTGCAGTGCGGCTGGCCATCGGCGCCGGGCGCGGCGCATTGATCCGCCAGCTTCTGTTGGAGAATCTCTTCGTGGCCATAGCCGGCGGAGTGGGCGGCCTGGCGGTGACGGATGCCTTCGCCCAATTCTGGCGCAGCTACCGGCTTCCCTCCGACTTGCCGATAGTCCTTGACATCGGCACGGACCATCGGGTGCTGTTGTTCGCGCTGGTGGTCTCGGTACTGAGCACGCTGCTGTTCGGTCTGGCGCCCGCCTTTCGCGTGACGCGCCCGGACCTGGTTCGGACTCTGAAGGCAGCCGACGCCGATAGCGGCGGTAAGCACCGGCTCTGGGGCCGCAACCTGATCGTGGCCGGACAGGTGGCGCTCTCGCTGGTTCTGCTGGCGGTTTCGGCCGCCCTCGTGCAGGGCTTCCGCGGTGAATTGATGCAGGGGGCTGGCTTCCGCACCGATCGCCTTTTCCTAACCAGCTTCGACACACAACTGGCCCGCTACTCCGAAGACCGGACGCAGCGGTTCTACGACGATCTGCTGCGGCGAACGCGTTCCGCGCCGGGCGTGCGATCGGCAGCCCTCGTCTCCGCTGTGCCCATGGGCGGATGGGAGCCCATGGACATCTTCGTGGACGGCTTCGAGTTGCCCCCCGACAACAATCCGCTCCCACGACTTGGCGCTTATGTCAGCGACGGCTACTTCGGCACCATGGGCATCCCCATCCTGGCTGGCCGCGGCTTCCGCGAATCGGATCGGAAGGACACCCCGCCGGTGGCCGTGGTCAACGAACACGTGGCGAGTCATTATTGGCCCAAGGGCGACGCCGTGGGCAAGCGTTTCCACCTGGGCGCCGCCACCGGCCCCGTGATCGAAATCGTGGGCGTCGCCAGGGATTCGAAGTACACCTTTGTTTCCGAGCCTCCCAAGGACTTCGTCTACCTTCCCTTCCGGCAATATCCACGCACCACGCTGGTTCTGGTGGCCGAGTCGAATGTACCCGACGCCGGGACGCTGGCGCCAGTGCTCCGCGACGTGGTGCGAAGCCTGGATCCGGATATGCCGGTGTTCGACATTCAAACCATGCAGGACTTCTTTGCGGAGATCGTGGCGAAGACGACCTTTCTCACTCGCGTGGTGGCGAGCATGGGCCTGATGGGTCTGCTTCTGGCGGTGGTGGGTCTCTACGGCCTGGTGGCCTATTCCGTGAGCCGCCGGACGCGCGAAATCGGCATCCGCATGGCCGTCGGCGCGGACCAGCGGAATGTGGTGTGGATGGTGCTCCAACAAGGACTGCAACTCGGCGCGGCCGGGGTTTCCGTGGGCCTGGTGCTGAGTTTCTTCGCCTGCCGCATGGTTGTCTCGGTCTTTTCAATCGTCAGGTTTAACCAGCTCGATCCCCTGATCTTTGTCGCTCTCCCGCTTTTGCTTCTGCTTGTCATGGTGCTGGCCACCTGGGCGCCGGCGCGCAAGGCATCTCTGATCGATCCGATGCGGGCGCTACGCGACGAGTGAGCTGCTCTCAAATGAGTTCGATTCCATGGACTGTGTCCGTTAGTGTTACCATCGAAGTCACAAATCCGTGACCGGTTTTTAATCATGCGTAGACATTCCCTTGCGAAGATTTCTGGTGAGGTTAATCCATGCGCCAGGTTCTTTCCATCGGAGTCTTCTTGTGTCTCTTGAGCGCCACGCTGCTGTTCGCTCAGTTTGAAACGGCTGAAGTGCTGGGCACGGTACGCGATCCTTCCGCGGCGGTGATTGCGAGGGCGGCCGTTACGCTGACCAATCAGGCAACCGGCGTGCAGTCCAAGGTGGTCACCGCGGAGAACGGCGATTTCGATTTCTTCAACGTGCAGGTGGGCCGCTACTCGCTCACCATCGAACATGCCGGATTCAGCAAATTCACGATGAACGATGTGACGGTCGACGTGGGCGCCCGGCAGCGCGTGGACGTTTCGATGAAGGTGGGCGCCGTGACGGATTCCGTCGAAGTTACCAGCGCCGCCGCCCCTCTGGAGACCGATTCCAGCGATCAGGGCCACGTGGTCAGCACTGCCGCGGTAACCGAACTCCCGCTCAATGGCCGCAATTACGCCGACCTGGCGCTGTTGAACGCCAACGCCGTCAAATCGCCGATTGCGGATTCCTTCTCTGCCACGGGCACACCGAGAGAGGGCGCGTTTAACGTCAACGGGATGCGCAGCACCTATAACAACTTTTTGCTGGATGGCCTGGATAACAACGCTTATGGAACCAGCAACCAGGGTTACTCGGCTCAGTTGGTTCAGCTCTCCCCGGACGCGCTGGCCGAGTTCAAAATCATCACCGGCAACTACAGCGCCGAATACGGGCGCGTGGGTGGCGCGGTGGTGAACGCGGTGATGAAATCCGGAACCAACGAGCTGCACGGCTCCGCTTACGAGTTTTTGCGCAACACGGATCTCAATGCCATCGGCTTCACTTTCAGCCCTGCGGTCTTTCAGAAGCCCACGCTGCAACGCAACCAATTCGGCTTCACGGCGGGCGGCCCGATCATCAAGAACAAGCTGTTCTACTTCGCGGATTATGAAGGGTTCCGGCAGTTGCAGCGCTATCTGAACTTCGATTCGATTCCCGACATGAACGATCGCAACGGGATTCTGCCGGTGCCGGTTTACGATCCGTTGAACAAGACCGTCTATCCTGCTAACAGGGCGATTCCGATCTCGCAGTTGAATTCGTTCGCCGCCACGGTGCTCGCCAGTTTGCCGGCGCCCAACGGCCTTGGGCGCTCCAACAATGACGAGGCGCTCCTGCTGATCCGCGATTACGGCGACAAGTTCGACGCCAAAATCGACGGCCAGATTAACGGCCGCATGACGGCGTTTATCCGCTTCAGCCAGCGCAAGGACCTGCAGTATTACGCACCCGACCTCACCGGGCCGTCCGGCGGGGATGGCAACGGATACATTCACGTGATCGATCAGAACGCTTCGCTCGGCTACACATGGACCATTACGCCAACCTCTCTCGTCGAGGCCCGCTTGGGTTTCTCGCATTTGCTGGGCGGCAAAACGCCGCCGTACGTGGGTGGCTCGAGCATGAACGCTCTATATGGCGGCTTTGAAGGCCTGCCGACGACAACCAATCTGACCGGCGGACTCGACACCCAGACCATCACCGGACTCACCGCACTGGGACGCCAAACCAGCAATCCGCAGTTCCAAAACCCCACCTCCTGGGACCCGGAACTGAATTACTCGAAGACGTGGGGCCGGCATTCTCTTAAAGTGGGCTACCAATTCCTGTTGGTCCACACCGAGATTCTGGACACCAACCCGCTTTACGGCCAAGACACGTACAGCGGAGCATTCAGCAAGCCCACCTGCACGGAACTGGGCGAGGCTTCCGGTTGCACGATCACGAGCGACTCGACCAGCTACAGCCTCGCGGATTTCATGTTCGGCGTTCCCAATCAGATTAACCTGGGGAGCTATGCGGTCGTCAATCTGCGGCAGTACGTACACTCCCTGTATTTTCAGGACGACTATCGGGTAAACACGAAGCTGACGCTGAACCTCGGGCTGCGGTGGGAGTTCGCCTCGCCGCTTTATGAGCGCGACAACCATTACTCGAATTTCGACCCCACCACCGACACCATGATCCAGGCTACCAGCGGAAGCCTCTATGACCGCTCCCTGGTGCATCCCGATTACAAAGACTACGGGCCGCGCGTCGGCCTGGCATACAGCCTCAACCCGCAAACGGTGATTCGCAGTGGATATGGCATCAGCTACACTTTCTTTAACCGGGTCGGCAGCGCCGAGGAGGGGATCAACGCTCCGCAGGCCCTTTTCGGTGTCCTCAGTCAGTCGAATCCCACGTCGTCGACCTTCCTCACCACCCAGAACAGCTTTACTACGAATATCGCCAGTCCCGCGGCCTTCAATCCGGCCAATTCCAACGTGGTCTATACTCCGCCGGACAGCAAATGGCCGTACGTACAGAACTGGTTCGTCTCGGTCCAGCGGCAACTTCCCAAGGACACGGTTTTCACGCTAACCTACAACGGAAACCACAGCCTCCGGTTGCCGATTATCGGCGATTACAATGAGGCGGTGCCATACAACCCGAGTGCTCCCTTAACATACACTGCCCGCGTGCCGATACCGACTTTCGGGCCGATCACCTGGCTCGATCCGGCGGGTGACAACCATTACAACGGTCTTTCGGCCAACGTGGAGCACCGTTTCACGAAGGACTTGTACCTCCAAAACTCGTTCACCTGGGGGAGTGCGATAGGGGATTCCGAGCAGGCGCTGGAGTATTACGCGGGTTACTTCCAGGCCAATCCGCAAAACCTCCACGACCTGGCCGCGGAAGTGGGACCCTCCAGCTTTGACGTGAAATTGAATAACGTCTCGACGGTCATCTACCAGCTTCCCTTCGGCAAGAGCCGCAAATACTTGTCCTCCGCGAATTCCGTAGTAGATGCGTTTGTAGGCGGATGGGAGTTCACCACCATCAACACCGCCCACACGGGCACGCCGATCGATGTGGTTTACAGCGCTTCGGGCAATAACATTGTCAGCTCCCTTTCCAACGACTATCGCGGCCAGCCGTTCCTGCGCCCCAATGTAACCGGCGCCGCCGTCAGCCAGAGCCGTGCAGCCATGCTGAACACCTATTTCGCCGGCTACACATTCAGCACTCCGTCTGCCAGCGCGCCATTCGGCGATGTCGGGCGCAATGCGTTTCGCGCTCCGAACTTTGACCAGTGGGACTGCTCGATTGACAAGAACTTCCAAATTCGCGAAAAGGCCCGCCTGCAATTTCGCGCGGAGTTCTTCAACTTTCTGAACCACACTAACTTCGGCATACCGGACACGAAGACCACCGACGCGGCTTTCGGCACCATCCGTGCGACTTTCCCGTCGCGGCAGGGCCAGTTCGCGCTGAAGCTAATGTTCTAAGCGGCGCAGGGCACGGCGCGCGTATCCGGTATCTCTGCGCATCGGGTATCAGCCTAAGTCGTAACTGCAGATGGCATTCGAAGCGAAATCGCCAATAGAAAGTTCGGATTGGCGCCGGGCTCATTGCAGCGGCGAATGCGACGCTCGCCGCGGAGCGGCCGCACTGGCTTGCCAAAGCATTCGATTCGCATTGGCATGCGCGGCGCCAGCCCACCAAGCGCGTTCGCGGCCGCCTGATGCTTACCGCAAAGCAGGATCGACTGGGTCTTCAGATTTGACCGGTTCAGCGCCCGGCTCGCTACATGATCCGGCGGAATAGCGCGAACAATCCCGCCGCCAGCACGATGGACGCAGGCAGCGTCAGTACCCAGGCCATCGCCAGCGAGCGGACGGTGTTCCATTGCAGCCCGGAATGGTTGGCCGCCATGGTGCCGGCCACGCCCGAGGACAGCACGTGCGTGGTGCTCACCGGCAAGCCCATGTAATCGGCCGCGCCGATGGTGACCATGGCGGTGATTTCGGCGGCCGCGCCCTGCGCGTAAGTCAGGTGCTGCTTGCCGATCTTTTCCCCCACCGTGACCACGATGCGCTTCCAGCCCACCATGGTGCCGAGACCGAGCGCCATGGCCACCGCGACCTTCACCCAGGTGGGAATGAATTTGGTAACGCCGTCCACGTGCTTCTTGTAATTGTCGAGAACCGCCCAATCCGCGGCCGTCAGCTTCGGGTTGCCGCTCTTCTTCATCAGCCGCAGCGCTTCGCTCACCAGGTACATGTCGTTGCGGAAATTGGGGGTCATTTGTTCCGGCACGTTCTTGAGCTGTTTGTAAATGGCCGCTTCGTTGCCCAGATCGCCGATCGTCTGCTGCAAGGCCAGCATGGTGGAAGGGGTGAATTCGCGCGTGCGGATGAAATCGGTAACCGTGGCGCGCGGGTCGCCGATCACGGCGCTGGGCGAAATATAGCCGTGCACGACGTTGGCGGCCTGCTCCGAAACGGCCACGAAATCCATGGTCTGCGCGGGCGTCACGGCGTGGTTCAAGGCATAGGCCATGGGCACCGTGCCGATCAGGATCAGCATGATCAACCCCATGCCCTTCTGGCCGTCATTCGAGCCGTGGGCGAAGCTGACGCCGGTGCA
>DASWZP010000269.1:0-5677 GCA_036404395.1 Bryobacteraceae bacterium
AGCGCGAGGCGAGAGCCGTGTTCCGCGCTTACAATTATGGCGAGATCCGCACGCCGATTCTCGAAGAGACGCAGTTGTTCGCGCGCGGCGTGGGCGCCGACACCGATATCGTCAACAAGGAGATGTACACCTTCGACGATCGCGACGGATCTTCGCTGACGCTGCGTCCGGAAAACACGGCCCCGGTGATTCGGGCCTATATCGAGCACCGGCTCGACCAGCGGCCGGGCGTGCAGAAGCTCTACTACATCGGCCCCATGTTCCGGCGCGAACGTCCGCAGGCGGGCCGCTACCGCCAGTTCTATCAAATCGGCGCCGAAGCCATCGGCTCGGAATCCCCCGCGGTGGATGCGGAAGTAATCGAGATGGTGATCGAAATTCTTACGCGCGCCGGGCTCAACGGCTCCGAATTGCTGATCAACTCGGTGGGCGATTACAATTGCCGGCCGCAATACGTCGAGAAGCTGCGTGCAGCGCTCGAGCCGGTGGCGGCAAGCCTGTGCGGCGATTGCCAGCGCCGCGCCGTGACCAATCCGCTACGCGTGCTCGATTGCAAAGTGGAAGCCGACCAGCCCATCATCGACAAGCTGCCCAATATTCTCGACCACCTGTGCGACCCATGCCGCGGCCATTTCGATTTGGTGAAGCGGTACCTGGACGATCGTGGCCTCGCGTATACCGTCCGCCCGCGCATGGTGCGCGGCCTGGATTACTATATGCGGACGACTTTCGAAGTGGTTCACGGCGCGTTGGGCGCGCAGAATTCGGTGCTCGGCGGCGGCCGCTATGACGGCCTTGCCGAATCGCTCGGCTCGAAGGTGCATTCGCCCGGCATCGGCTTCTCCATCGGCGAAGACCGGCTGGTGATGAGCGTGGCGGAGCACGAATCGAGCACGCTCGATCTCTGCATCGCCCCGCTCGGCGAGCTGGCGCTGCGCCACGCCGCGCTCGTGGCGCGCGATTTGCGGCGCGGCGGCGTGTCGGTGGAAATCGCCGAAGGCAAGCTCAAGCGCATCCTCGAGCTGGCCAACAAACTGGGCGCACGCTTCACCTTGATTGTGGGCGAAAACGAAATTGCCGCCGGGCGATATGCGCTGAAGGAAATGGCCACCGGCCGTCAGGAAGAAGTCACGCGCGACGAGATCGCTCTCAAACTCGGCGCCGCGCGGAATTGAGTCGAATATGGAAACTTCCGTAATACTGGATTTTTTGGGCGAGCTTCGCCGCACGCATTACTGCGGATCGTTGCGCGTCGCCGACGAAGGCAAAACCGTGGTTCTGATGGGCTGGGTACATCGCCGCCGCGATCACGGCGGCGTCATCTTCGTCGATCTGCGCGACCGCGACGGCATCACCCAGGTGGTCTTTCATGAGGACGTCGGACCCGCCGTGCACAGCCGCGCCGAGCAGGTGCGCCCGGAGTACGTGATCGCCGTGGAAGGCAAGGTGAAACTGCGCGGCCCGGGCGCGGTGAACCCGAACCTGCCCACCGGCGAAATCGAAGTGGTGGCTTCCAGCATCTGGCTGCTGAACGAATCCCGCACGCCGCCCTTCCCCATGGAAGAGCAAGTGGACGTCGCCGAGGACGCGCGTCTCAAGTACCGCTACGTCGATTTGCGCCGGCCGCGCATGCAGCGCAACATCATTCTGCGCTCGAAGATCGCCTTCGCCGTCCGCGAGTATTTGAACTCGGCCGGGTTCCTCGAGATCGAGACGCCCTTCATGACCCGTTCCACGCCGGAAGGCGCCCGCGATTACCTGGTGCCCAGCCGCGTGCAGCCCGGCACGTTCTACGCGCTGCCCCAATCGCCGCAAATCTTCAAGCAGCTTCTGATGGTGGGCGGCTACGAAAAATATTTTCAGATCGTGCGCTGCTTCCGCGACGAAGACCTGCGCGCCGACCGGCAGCCGGAGTTCACGCAGATCGACCTGGAAATGTCGTTCCCGCAGCAGGAGCGCATTTTCGAGGTGATCGAGCCCATGCTGAAGTGCGCGTGCGCCGTGGCCGGGTTCGAGATCGCTACGCCGTTCCCGCGCATCACTTACGCGGAAGCCATGCGCAGCTACGGCAGCGACAAGCCCGACTGCCGCATCCCGCCCATGCATCCGGTCGAGGACCTGGCGCCGGAGCTGGCGGCCAACGGCTTGCCTCTGGTCGCCATCCACATTCCCGCGACCGGCGCCGCCAGCCGCAAGGAACGCGACGAGCTGAAGGCCTTCGGTAATCAACTCGGCCTGCGCGTCTATGACGATTTCAAGCGCCTGGAACGCGACTATTCCGGGCCCATGGCGCAAGTCCGCGAACGCACGCGTGCGCAGGAGAACGACCTGCTGGTGCTGGCCACCTGGGCCGGCGAGCCGAAGGGCCAGCTCCCCGAGCGGACCGTTTACCAGGCCTGCGGCCAACTGCGCCTTTATTGCGCGCAGAAATTCAACGACCGTCACAGGCTGCTCGACCCGAAGAATTTCCAATTCCTCTGGGTAGTCGATTTTCCCATGTTCGAGTGGGACGACGAAGAGAATCGCTGGAACGCCGCGCACCATCCCTTCACTTCCGTGCATGATGAAGACCTCGACAAGCTGGTCTCCGATCCGGCGCGCTGTCGCGCCAAGTCCTATGACGTGGTGCTGAACGGCACCGAGCTCGGCTCCGGCTCGGTTCGTATCCACCGCCGCGACGTGCAGTCGAAAGTGTTCGCCGCGCTGGGCTTCAGCGACGAGGAAGCCCGCCGCCGCTTCGGTTTCCTGTTGGACGCGCTGGAATATGGCGCGCCGCCGCACGGCGGCATCGCTCTGGGCCTCGACCGCCTGGTAATGATCTTGGCTGGCGAGAGCTCCATCCGCGATGTCATCCCGTTCCCCAAGACCGCGCGCGGAACGGACCTAATGTGTGAAGCGCCGGCGACGGTGCCCGAGCGTCAGTTACGCGAACTGGGCATTACATTCCGAGGGAGTAAGTAAACCACGTGGCGCGGGCATTCCTGCTTACTGTGTCGAGAGTGGTCTCGACATTTCGGTGCCGCGGCACCTTGCGTCGGCACGAGTGCCGACGCGGCACGCACGAGTGCGTGCGCCACGTCGCCTAACGTGCCTTAAGTGGCCGCCCGTTGCTACGGCCGCGCCGAGGCGGCCGCATCCAGCCGGCTCACTTGCTGCCGCACGGCGGCCGCATCGTTGGCGTTGGGTGCCAGCGCCAGATACTCTCGCAGGTACTTGACCGCCTCGGCATTTTGATTCTTCCCCATCAAAATCAGGGCCAGCACAACGTCGAGCCGCGGAATCTTGTGGTCTTTGTCGATTTGCAATCCCTTGCGCGCGGCGCCTTCGGCGGCGTCCGTGTGATTCAGCCTCGCGTTGGCCACCGCATTATAGAGGTATGCCCCTGGAAAGTCCTCGGGATCGAGCTGGATCCAGGTTCGGGAATACGCTTCGGAAGATACCCAGTCCTGCGCGTGGTCGGCCAGCGCCGTCAGGCTCTCATAGGGCCTGATGTACTTGGGATCGCTCGCCAAAGCCTGCTTCCAGGCGTCGCTCGCGCCGGCGGCGTCGTTGCCCTTCTGGCGCAGCAGGCCGAGCTGATACCAGGCGATGGCAAACGTCGGGTACGCCTTCACCGCTTTGGTGAACTCGTCGGACGCGGCCTGCCATTTCTGTTTCGCCAGCGCGTCGATTCCCCGGTCATAGGCCTTGCGGGCGTTCGCCGGGGCGTCGAGAGTGGTCGCGCTCACGGTCAGGACGCTGGCACGCGACAGCGGATGCAGCGTGATGACGCCGAGGCGGCCATCGTCGGAGCGGCTCTTCACGGCGATGCTGACCAGCTCCGACCGATAGCCGGCCAGCACGGCCTGCAGTTCGCAGTCGCGCAGCTTGGCAAGCACCGGCATCAAATCCTGGGACCCCGCGGCGATGGGCTTCATGAGGCCCGCGGAAGGCGCGCTGTTTTGGGATGCATCGCTTTGCGTCGCGTCGTTCTTCCCGGAGTCCACCTGAAAGCTGAAGTGCCCCTTGGAATCGGTCGAGGTTTCGAACCGCGATTGGCCGTTGCACACGCGATAGATACCAACCGGTTCGGGAGGCGGGGACGCATCATCGAGCCTTACATCGCCCGAGAAAAGAAACATCCTGTCACTCTGAGTTGACTGTTGCGGAAACGACGCCAGTTGCGAAGGCTGGGCCTCCGCTATGCCGGCCAGCATCAGGACCGCCAAAGCACCAATTCGAATAGCCATACTGCCTCCAAGCACAATTGATCCAATTATGCGCCTGCCGGCCGCCAAAAGGAATCGGACCTCGTCAAATGTTACGCCGGCGCTGGCGACCGCTTGCCGGCGCGCGCGGCTCCGCGGGCGCTGACCGCTCCCTACGGTCGCGGCTCCGTTTGCGCGTTCATGTGCGTTTCGGAGCCGCGACCAAAGGGAGCGGTCGAAGAGGTTTCTCACCAAGCCTACCGGACCGCCGCAGCCGCGCTTCACGGGATGAGGCGCAGGCTCTCGCCGGGAAACTCGACCAGCCAGCTCTTGTTGTCGCCGAGCGCCGCGAACTGGCTGAGGGAGAGTTCGGCCACGATGGGGCCGGCGAATTCCAGACGCACCGATTGCGCTCTCGCCGAGACGCGGACCAGCTCCGCCGGGATGACGTTCGGCGCCAGCGGCGAATCGCCGCGGCGCGGGCGCACGGCCGCGGCGCGGATGGCCACCCATACGCGGTCGCCGCGCAAATGGCCGGGCAGATAAGGCACGGTGAGCGCGAAGCCGCCGCATTCCAGACGGCTTAAGTTGGCGGCGCGATCAAGCGTCGAGATGGTGCCTTGCCAGAGATTCTCGTAGCCGGCGAGGCGCGCCGCCTCCGCCGTGGCCGGCTGGTCCAGGACAGTCCGCGGCGCGCCGCGCTGCACAATGCGGCCATGATCGAGCAGCGCCATTTCCGAAGCCGCCGTGCAAGCCAGGTCGAGGTCTCGCGCCGCCATCAGGATGGGGCCGCGGAAGTGGGTGCGGATCAGGCCGAAAAGCGCGCCATCGAAGCCCGCATCGTCGGCCAGCAGCAGCGCGGGCTCGCCGATCAGAGCGCGGGCGATCGAGCAACGCAGCCGTTCGCCGGCGCCGGCATCGGCGGGCCGCAGCGCGGCCGAGTCGGTCAGCGTGAAGTGCTCGATGGCTTCAGCCACGCGGCGGTGGCGCTCCAGACGCGGAGACCGGCGTGCCGCGAACTCCAGGTTCTGCCGCAGCGTTCGATGCGGAAACAGCGAATCGAACTGCGAGATGTAGCCGCAGCCGCGGCGAACCGGGGGCAGGTTGACGCGCGCCTGGCCGTCGAACAGAATCGCATCGTCCAACAGGATGCGGCCTTCGTCGGGCGTGGCCAGGCCGGCCACCATTTCGAGCAGCAGCGTCTTGCCCCCGCCCGGCGGCCCGATCAGCGCCGTGATTCCCGCGCCGAGGCCGAAATCGACCTCCAGCGCGAACGCTTCCGAGACCCGCTTCTTGACGCGAATGCCGGTCATCGCCCGCCTTGCCCTTCCGCGATGGCTCCGTCCTCGCGCCGCAGCCACAGGGCCAGCGCGTGGCCGGCCAATGCCGTCAGCAGGATGGCGCCGGCGGGCGGAACGCTCAGCCGGCCGACGATCCACAGCGCCACCGCCATCTCTAGCATGGTCTCCGCAAACACGTCCGCAGCCGCT
>DASWZP010000270.1:0-6014 GCA_036404395.1 Bryobacteraceae bacterium
ATCATTACACCGCTCAAAGACCGCATCGGCAGCGAAATCCGCACCCACTATCCGGCCACCATCGAGCAGGGCATGTCGATCACCGCGCAGGAGGCCTGGATCGAGCGGCCTTCACCGGCCAAAACGCAGGTCCCCGAGTACCTGCGCCAGGTGGTCGAGCAGCTCGCCTTTCTGGCCCGCGAGGACAAGCGCATCGATAAACGCTCCGGCGTCTCGCAGCGCCTTCCCATTTCGGCGCTCGAAAACGTGGTGTCCAATGCCGAGCGCCGCGCCCTGCGCGCCCGCGAAGATCTCGCCGTGCCGCGCATCGTCGATCTTTACTCGGCCCTACCGGCCATCACCGGCAAGCTCGAACTGGAATACGAGGGCGAGTTGAAGGGCGGTGACGCGGTGGCGCGCGAGATCATCCGCACCGCCGTGGGCAAGGTCTACGACCACTATTTCGAGGGCGCCAACGTTGCCCAGATCGTGCAGTGGTTCGACCTGGGCGGTACCCTGAAACTCGACGACAACGTGGATTCCGCCACGCTGGTACGGCAGTTGGCCGGTATCCAGGGCCTGATGGAGAAGCTGAAAGCGCTCGGCATCGGCGCCCATGAACCCGACGCGGTGCGTGCCTCCGCCGCCGAATTCGTGCTCGAAGGGCTCTACGCGCACCGCCGCATCAGCCGCAACGAAGAACGCGGCTTCGCCGCCGAAGAGCGGAAGCGCGAGCCGCGCGAGGAAGCTCGCGCCGAACCGCCCAAGGTGCGGCGCCAGTTCAATTAGGTAGGGCATGCTTTAGCTTGCCCGTCGCGGTTTTGGAATTGTAGGGGCCGGGCATGCCCGGCCCGGATGCTGGTACCAGAGGGCGCTCTTATGAAATCGGTTTGCTACTCCCGCTACACCGGCGAAGACTTTGGCGTCGATGCCGAAGATCTGCTCCAGGCTCTCTCCGACTTCCTCCTCGAGAGCGGGTTCAACACCCAATACACATCCTTCAGCGAGGCCAACGAACACACCCTCGAGGATCTCAAGCGGGCCATCGAGCGCGCGCTCCAGCAAGGCAAGCTGTTTGACGACGACCGCATGCAGGAAATGATGGAGCGCTTGCAAAGCCTGTCTGCCGAGCAGATGGACAAGCTGCTCGATAAGCTCGCGCAGAAAATGGTGGATGAGGGCTACATCAACGTCGAGGAGAGCGCCGACCAACCGGCGGGCCAGCCCGGCGCAGGCCCCGGCCGCGACAGCAAAGTTAAATTCGAAGTCACCGACAAATCGCTCGATTTTCTCGGCTTCAAGACGCTCAAGGACCTGCTGGGCTCGCTCGGCAAATCCAGCTTCGGCCGCCACGATACGCGCGACCTCGCCACCGGCATCGAAGCCTCCGGCTCTTCCAAGCAGTACGAATTCGGCGACACGCTAAACCTGGATGTCAGCGAGACGTTGTTTTCCGCCATCCGCCGCGAAGGCGCGCGCGTGCCGCTCGACATGGAATACGGCGACCTGCACGTCCACCAGTGCGAGTATCAGAGCTCCTGTGCCACCGTGCTGATGCTCGATTGCAGCCACAGCATGATCCTCTATGGCGAGGACCGCTTCACGCCCGCCAAGAAAGTGGCGCTCGCCCTGGCGCATCTCATCCGCACCCAATACCCCGGCGACAGCCTGCGCTGCGTGCTGTTCCACGATACCGCCGAGGAGCTGGCCATCAGCCAACTGGCGCGCGTGCAGGTCGGCCCATATTACACCAACACGCGCGACGGCCTGATTCTGGCGCGGCGCCTGCTCGCCCAGGAAAAAAAGGACATGCGGCAAATCGTCATGATCACCGATGGCAAGCCGAGTTGCCTGACGCTCGAAGATGGCCGCCTATACAAGAACGCGTTTGGGCTCGACCCGCTGGTGATCAGCCGCACGCTCGAAGAAGTCAACCGCTGCAAGAAGCAGGGCATCCTCATCAACACCTTCATGCTGGCCAGCGATTATGGCCTGATCAACTTCGTGCAGAAGGTCACCGAAATCTGCCGCGGCAAAGCCTACTTCACAACCCCCTACAACCTGGGCCAATACCTGTTGATGGATTACATGAACCGCAAAACGAGGACGATCCATTAGCCGTGGCGCGGGCTGTCAAGCCTGCAGGGTCGAGATTCGTCTCGACCTTTCTTCGCTGTGCCTTCACCTTAGGCCATGCGCACACCCTGCCGCGCCGCCTCTTTCTTCAACCCCGCGTCGGTTGTGAGCAGGAGAGCATCGCGCGAGCGGGCCAAGGCCAGGTAAAACATATCGTACGCCGGACGCCGCGCGATCCTGGCGAGCAGAAAGGCTTCGCTGGCAAGCTCGCGGCAAGGCACCAACACGTCCACCAGGCCGAGGCCGGTGTCGAGAGCGCGATCGCAAACATCCAAACTCAGGCCCTCGAAGCGATGGTACTTCCAGATGGTGTTCACCACCTCCGCCACGAATAGCTCGGGCGCCAGGACCGCGTCCGCGTCGCGGAGCGTCGCCGCCAGTGATGCGCCCATCCGTCGCATCAGCACCACCTCGATGGCGGCGCTCGCATCGAGCACCACCTTCATCGCCGGCGGTCCTCGCGGATTAGCCGGGCCGGATCGCTGAGCTTGCCGACCGGCGCGGGGGAGCCCGCCTGGAGCGAGTCGATCAGCGCGCGCCGGCGCGCCTTGGCGTCCAGGTCGACATCCAGGCCGCGCGCCAGCACGGCGACCACCTGTTGCGCCAGGCTCCGGCGCTCGCGCTCGGCCTGCTCGGCCAGCAGACGATAGATATGATCGGGAACGTCCCGTACTTGAATCACCGGCATACCTTCATTATTACACGAACTGCATTTTGCATGCATATTGCATTCCGTGGCGCGGGCTGTCAAGCCTGCAGGGTCGAGATTCGTCTCGACCTTTCTTCGTCGCTGGCCGGCGCCGAAGGCGTCCAAGAAAAACCAAAACGGCTCTCGGCGCGGCGGGCCTGCCCACGCCCGCCCGCCGCGACCCGCTAGAATGGAGTCTTCCCTGGATCCTTCCATCGATACGACCCATGATTCAACTCAGCGGGGCCGGGAAGCGCTACGGCCCCAAAATCCTTTTTGAAGACGCCGGCTGGCTGGTGACGCCGAAGGAGCGCACCGGCATCGTGGGCGCCAACGGCACCGGCAAATCGTCGCTGCTGAAAGTGCTGGCCGGGATTGAGGGCCTCGATTCCGGCTCCATCACCGTCCAGCGCGGCGTCACCGTCGGTTATTTGCCGCAAGAAGGGCTTTCGCTCTCCGGCCGCTCGGTGTTCGCCGAATGCATGACCGTGTTCCACGAGCTCCGCGCGCTCGAAGAGGAGCAGGAGCAACTGGCCGCGCGCATGGGCGAGCTCGATCCGGCCGGCGCCGACTACGCCGCCGTGGCGGACCGCTTTCATCGCGCGGAAGGCGAATTTCGCGCGCGCGACGGCTACGCCATCGAAGCCCAGGTGGGCACCGTTCTCGGCGGCCTCGGCTTCGGCGAGCGCGATTGGAAGCGCCGCACCGAGGAATTCTCCGGCGGCTGGCAAATGCGCATCGCGCTGGCCAAGCTGCTGCTCGAAAAGCCCAACCTGCTGCTGCTCGACGAACCGACCAATCACCTCGATCTGGAAGCCCGCAACTGGCTGGAACAATACCTGGCGAATTATCCGCACGCCATCGTGCTGGTTTCGCACGATCGATATTTCCTCGACGTCACCGTCCGCCGCATTCTGGAGCTGTGGAATAAGGGGCTACATTTCTACAGCGGCGGCTATTCGCGCTATGAAGAGCAGAAGACCGAGCGCCGCGCCCAGCTCGCGGCGGCGTACGAAAATCAGCAGGACCGCATACGGCAGTTGGAAGCTTTCATCACGCGCTTCCGCTACACGGCCACCAAGGCGAAGCAGGTGCAGAGCCGCATCAAGGAAATCGAGCGGATGGAGAAAATCGAAATTCCGCCCGAGGAGAAGAGCATCCACTTCCGTTTCCCGCAGCCAAAGGCCAGCGGCCGCGTGGTGGCGCAGTTTCAGAAAGTGGCCAAGAGCTACGGCGACACGCATGTCTTCGCGGATGTGGATTTCTACATCGAGCGCGGCGACCGCGTGGCGCTGGTGGGCGTCAACGGCGCCGGCAAATCCACGCTCATCAAAATCCTCGCCGGCGTGGAACCGGTGACCGCCGGCGAATACACGCTCGGGCACAACGCCGAGCCGGACTATTTTGCGCAGGATCAGTATAAGGAGCTCGATCCCGCGGCGCGGCTGATCGACGATCTCTCCACGGTGGCCCCGCGCGCCACCAATACCGAGCTGCGCGGCATCCTGGGCTGCTTCCTGTTCTCCGAAGACGACGCTTTCAAAGCCATCGGCGTGCTCTCCGGCGGCGAGCGCAACCGTTACGCGCTGGCGCGCATGCTCATGATGCCATCGAACTTCCTGCTGCTCGACGAGCCGACCAACCACCTCGACATGCGCGCCAAGGACGTGCTGCTCACCGCGCTCCAGGAATTCTCCGGCACCTTGGTGTTCGTCTCCCACGACCGCTATTTCATCGACAAGCTGGCCACGCGCATTTTCGAAGTGGAAGACGGCTGCGTCACGGTCTTCCCGGGCAATTACGAGGACTACCTCTGGCGGAAATCCGGCGGCGCGGAGGCCAATGGCGCGGCCGGATCGCAACCAACAGCCGCAACGCCGGACGCCGCCATGCCGGCCAAACCGGCGCAGCGGCTCAACCCCATCAAGCTGCGGCAAATGAAAGACCGGCGCAGCGAGATCGAAGCCGACGTGGCGCGCCTGGAAGCGGAGATCGCCGAAGCCGAAGCCGCACTGGGCAACTTCGTGAGCGTGGAAGAAACCACGCGCCTGACGGAGCTGGTGGCGGCGCGCCAGGAGGCGCTCTCCGCGCTGCTCGAGGAATGGGAGCAGGTGGAGCAATCGATCGAGGTGAATTCATGAGTTCGAAACCGCTGTATTTGACCGAATCGGATGTCGAGCGCTTGCTGCCGATGGGCGAATGCATCGCGCTGGTGCGCGCGGCGTTCGCGCGCTTGGGGACCGGCGCGGCGATCAATCATCCACGCCGGCGGCTGATTCTGCCCACGCGCTCCGTGCTGCATTACATGGCCGGCGCCGACGGCGGCTATTACGGCATCAAAGTGTATTCCACGAATCCGGGGCACGAGCCGCATTTCCGCGTCCTGCTCTATCGCGCCGCCGACGCCGCGCTGCTGGCGATTCTGGAAGCCAATTCGCTGGGGCAGATTCGCACCGGCGCCGCCAGTGGCCTCGCCACCGATCTGCTGGCGCGGCCGGACGCGCGCACGCTGGCCGTGATCGGCAGCGGCTTTCAGGCGCGCGCGCAGGTGGAAGCCATGCTCGCCGTGCGGCGGTTCGAGCGCGTACGCGTATGGAGCCGGTCGGCGGAAAAGCGCGAGTCGTTCGCCGCCGATTGCGCGCGCTCGTTCGGCGCGGTGGTGGAAGCGGCCGCTACCGCCGAAGACGCGGTGCGCGGCGCCGATGTGCTGGTCACCGCAACCAGCTCCGGCGCGCCGGTGGTGGCCTCCGAGTGGGTGGCCAATGGCGCGCACGTCAACGCCATGGGATCGAACCAGGCCAAGCGGCGCGAGATTCCCGCTGAGCTGGTTCGTCGCGCAGGGCTGATCGCGGTGGATAGCCGCGAGCAATCCCGCCTGGAGTCGGGTGACCTGCTGCTCGCTTTCAACGGCGACGATTGGAATCGCGTGGTGGAGTTGCAGGAACTTGTCGCCGGCCGTCCCGGCCGCACCCGCGCCGATGAGCTGACCATTTTCAAGTCCAATGGTCTGGCCATTGAAGACATCGTGGCTGCCGGCTATGTGTACGAACGCGCGATGGAGGAAGGGCCGGCGTAGTGGCGCAGGCCCCCGGCCTGCGAACTAGCTCTTCACCCCGGCAGCTTCGCGCCGAAAATACTCCACGGTCAACCGCAATCCCTCTTCCAGCGTCACTCGCGGCTCCCAGCCTAGCGCGGCGCGCGCCTTTGCGAT
>DASWZP010000271.1:0-4240 GCA_036404395.1 Bryobacteraceae bacterium
CGTCGCCTCGGCTCTGGGCAACCGCACCAGGCGCGACCCCGGCACGGCTGTGCGAACATACCATGAGGGTCAGCTACCGACCCTCAAAAGAGGAACTTTCTACTTGGCTGGGAGTAGGAACTTTCTATTTGGCCCCAACAAAGCCGTACCCTCTCTGTCGTACCCTCTCTCGAAAGTGGTCGCGCGGGTCGTTGGCTCCGCCTGGATGGTGCGAAACAGTCGGTTGGCAGGCCAAAGCGCCTGCCCCACTTCGCTCGCTCGGGTGAGGCGGTCGTGGCCATTTTCATCTTTGCGGATGAAGGTCTGCTTCATAACGCGACTGATACAAAGCCAGCCGTCCAGTTCCCGCTTCCAAGTCGCACACTCCGTTAGCCCGAAGTGCCCGCGTCACCCCGCTGTGCCGGATCGCGCACACTCATGTTCCCGCCGGTTCCCGCCGATAGATGGAGTTGCAGGGTGGTCAATGGATTGCAACTTTGGACCATGAGAAGGGCGGCAGATGCCGTTGTTCAAGATAACGGGACAGGGCTTATCGGCGATTGCGGTATTGGTCGCCCTCCTCGCCAAGCGCGGCCGGTGGCCCGAGAGCCGCCGGAGCGGGCAACCGCGGCCCGGCCGGGAACGTCTATAATGCATACGGAATGCCTGCCGGACAAAGCCCCGAGGCCATCCCTCCGCTTCCGCCGGACCAATCGAACGCGCGCCCGGTGCGCTCCGGCCTTGGCAGCGCGCTGGCCTGGCTGCGCGATCTGGCGTTTTCCGTGCTCATCGCGGTGGTGTTGATCGTTTTCATCTACCAGCCCGTCAAGGTGGAAGGAACCAGCATGGAGCCGGCGCTCACCGACCAGGAGCGCATTTTCATCAACAAATTCACCTACCGCTTCGGACTGGGCGGAATCGGCCGCGGCGACACCGTAGTCTTTCACTATGACGAGAACAAATCCTACATCAAGCGCGTGATCGGCCTGCCCGGAGACCGCGTGCGCATCGATGCCGGCAAGGTCTTCGTCAACGATCGTCCGCTCGAAGAGGACTACGTCCCCCAGCAATACCGCGACACGATTTCCTGGCCGCCGGGCGCCAACGAAAGAGACCAGGTGGTGCCGCCGGACATGTATTTCGTTCTAGGCGATCACCGCTCGCAGTCGAGCGACAGCCGCTCCTGGGGCTACGTGCAGCGCAAGAGCATTTACGGCAAAGCCGTGTTCATCTACTGGCCCCCGGACAAAATCGGACGCTTGCGTTAGGACCGGGGCGCCTGCCATCCCATGCTAATTCCGAACCTGCGGAATGTGCAGAGGGGCACTTGCCGTGTGGCGCGGACCCCAGGTATACTTACATTTTCGCTGAGTTGAGTATGACGGCGAGAGACGACTTCGATCCATTAGCCCCGCAGCGCGAGGCGGCCTTTTTCTACGGCCTGTTCCTGCGCGGGCATGACGTGGAAACACTGCGCCAGGATATCGACGTCCCCCGCTCGATGATCGAAAAGTGGATGCAGGCCAAAGATTTCGAGATCCCGTTCCGGGAGACCTTGCGCCGCGTCTACGGCTACCGCAAGCAGGTTCTGGCCATCTTTGACGGTCTCGTGCTGAACGAGCAGGACCGCCCCCGTCTGCAATAGCGCCAGTTGCGGCCAGACCCGCGGTTCCCATCGCAAGCTACGTGCTAAGGTGAGAAATCAGGAATGAATATCCTTTTCATTGGGGATGTTTTTGCCTCTCCGGGGCGGCGGATCGTGGCGGATCATCTCGAGGACATCATCCGGACCAACTCGATCGATCTGGCGATCGCCAACGCGGAAAACGCGGCCGGCGGATTCGGCATCACGCCGGCGGTGGCCGAGGAACTTCTCGCCATGGGGCTGGACGTGCTCACCACCGGCAACCACATTTGGGATAAACGCGAGATTCTCGACTATCTGGCCCGCCAGCCGCGCCTGTTACGTCCCGGCAACTACCCGGAAGGGCCAGGTTGCGGTATGGTAACCGTACGGGCGCGCAATGGCGTTGAGTGCGCCGTGTTGAATCTGCAAGGGCGGACGCACATGCCGGCCACGGATTGCCCATTTCGCAAGGCTAGCCAGATGCTGGCGGCTCTGGATCCGGCGATTCGCGTCCGCTTCCTGGATTTTCACGCGGAAGTAACCAGCGAGAAGATGGCCATGGGCTGGTATCTGGATGGCAAGGTTTCGGCCGTGATCGGCACCCACACCCACGTTCCCACCGCCGATACGCGCATTCTGCCGGGCGGCACGGCCTATCAGACCGATTGCGGCATGACGGGGCCGTATGCGTCGGTGATTGGGGTGGAGACGGGGCTCGTCATCCAGCGATTCCTGACCGCGCTGCCGGTGCGCCTGGAAGCGGCGCGCCATGGCGCGGAGTTGCACGCCGTGATTGTGGATGTGGATGAGGCCACCGGCAAGGCGCGCATGGTGCGCCGCCACGCCATCGGCGGAGATTGAGCGAATGGATCCCTCCAACCCCATAGCCGACTACACCGCGTTCTTCATCCAGGTGATCGGTTCGCTGCTATTCGGCATCGTCTTCCTGTTCCTGTGGCGCCAGTCGCGTGCAATCTATTTCGGCCTGTGGGCGGCGGCCTGGGGGCTGCGCGGGGTCGCCACGATATGCGGCTTCGAGCTGCTGACCCACGGCGGGACGATCTGGCTGGCGCCCTACGCCACCTTCGATTTTGCTTTCGCGATCGTGCTGATTGCCGCGGCGCGCGCCGGCTTCGGCTCCGGCTTGCAGGAATGGCGCGTGATGCTGCGCTTGATCCCCCTGCTGCCGGTGTTCGTGGTTCTGGTGTACTTCGTGGCCTTGATCTCCCGGCTGGAAGCTTACCATTCGTCGCACGCTCTCCTGCTGGGCTTCATCTACCTGTACAATTTCCTGCGGCTCCGGCGGCGCGGCGGGCTAGGGTTTCGCATCTTCCGTTTTTCGCTGGTGGTCCTTTCAGCGGCCTTCTTCGAGCACGCCTTCATCTTCCTGTGGATGTACAACCGGGGCAATGCGCCGGACTGGGCGCGTTACCTGCATCACGAGAGCTATTACGATTTCGCGCTGCACTGCGTGATGGCCTTTTCGGCCATGGCGATGTGGAGCGAGACGCAAATGGACCGGCTGCGGGGCCTGAACGCCGAGGTCGAAGCCCTGCGCCGCGAGAACAGCAACCGCAGCGACCTGGATTCGCTCACCGGGCTGCTCAACCAGGCCGCTCTGGCGCGGCGTGTGGAACAGCCAGACGCGCTGGACTGCGTCGTGGTGGTGTGCGACATGGATAATTTCAAGGAGGTCAACGACCGCTATGGACACCTGGTGGGCGACGAGATCCTGCGCAACGTGGGCAACCTGCTGGAACGGTCCATCCGCCATGACGACGAAGCGTATCGCTGGGGCGGCGACGAGTTTGTCATCCTTTTCCTGAACCAGACTAGCGAGGGGGCAAGCAAGCGGATGACCGAGCTCGAGCAGCGGTTGAGCGATTTCCAGGTGCGCGGATTCGGCGGGCTGCCGATTTCCTTCAGTTGGGGCGTTGCCGACGCACGCAACCGGCCGCTCCGCCAGGCCCTGGATGAAGCCGACCAGGCCATGTACGTCTTAAAACGCAGCCGCGGCGAACTCCCCGCGAACGCCGCCAGGCGATTTGAACTCCGCGCGGACCCGGGTTCGCCCGCGTCGCCCGCACAGCCGGTTTGACCCGCCGCGATGCGGTCTTTTATACTGGAGGATCAGCATGTATATTCTATTTCTCCTGATTCACATCCTGGTCTGCGTCTTCCTGATCATCGTGGTCCTGTTGCAGAGCGGGAAAGCGGCGGACCTGGCCGGGGCTTTCGGCGGCATGGGGTCGCAAACGGCGTTCGGCCCGCGAGGTTCGGCCACGCTGCTGTCGAAGGCGACCACGATTTCGGCGGTCCTGTTCATGGTCACTTCGCTTTCGCTTTCCATTCTGGCGACGAAGAGCGCGGGCCTGGGAACCACGGTTTTGGAGGGCGGTTCCACCAAGAGCGCTCCGGCGAGGACGCAGGCGCCGCCCGCTCCCATCCCGGGTGTTCCGGCTCCGGCGGCCCCGCCGTCGCAGACCATCCAGATCCCGCTTCCGAGCAAGCAGAACGCCGGGAAGCCCGTCCCGGCGATTCCCGTTCGGCCGGCGCCGGACAAGAAGTAGCCACGTAACGCGGAGGTGGCGGAATTGGCAGACGCACTAGCTTGAGGTGCTAGCGGGAGCAATC
>DASWZP010000272.1:0-3739 GCA_036404395.1 Bryobacteraceae bacterium
AGGACCAGAAACACGTCATAACCGGCGCGCTTGATTTCGCCGATCGCCTCCGCGATCCGGTCGGACTCGGAGAGGGAATCGTTGATGGCATTCCCCAGCTCCTGCATGAGGTGCTTCAATGGCTCGTCCACAGATACTCCTAAAGCTAGCGGACGCGCCGGAGACGACCGGCGTTTCCGCTAACAGGCCTAGCATCCACCCCAACTCGATTGTAGTAGACGCCCAGCCAGTTCACAAGCTGGAACCGTTTCCTCTATCGACAGTTTATCAGCCGGACATGACGGTTCGCAGACGGATGCGCGGGCTCTGCTACGATGAAAACGTGCGAAAGCAGGTGACCTGGCGCCACGGCGTGGCTTTTTTGCGACATGTGGTGCCGGCCGTCGTGAAACCCATTCACGCCCTCTGGAACCAGATGATCGGCTTTCTTTTCCTGTCTTTTGGGGCGATTTTCGCCCTCCGGACTGCGCGCTATATGATGTCTCACGACATCATGCGGTCGGCTGTAGCCGGGGCAGCCACCGCCATCATGGCGTGGTATGGAATCGGCTCCTTTCTCAGGGCCCGCAAAATCTCGCGCTCCTGAATCGACTGCATCAACGGCCGGCGGTAAAATGTTACATAGCTATGTCGCTGCGGGTGTTCCTCTCGATCATCGTCGCGGCGTGCGCGGCCACGGCCCAGAAATACGACGGGCCGAAGCCGCCCAAGCCGGACCTTCCCTACATCAAACATGCCGAGACATTGCTTCCCACCGAAGCGGTCGAGGCCAAGACCCAAAAGAAGAAGGACGACACGCTATATATAGTCGATGGCGCCAACTCGCCCGCCAAGACGCCGCTGGCGGCGCCGATTTTGCTTTTTGAGAACGGCAAGATCAACCCGGAAAACTTGCAGTTGTTCCAGATGGAATCCAAGGACGGCCATCGCGAGTTTGTCGTGCAAAAGAACACGGAGCCAATCCGCATCGAAATAACCAAGCTGGGAGACACGCTCTCGAAGATTGAGCCTTACAACGGCCTCGACCCCGGCGAGTACGCGCTGCTTGCCAGCGGGTCGAACCTGGTATTCTGTTTCGCCGTGTTTTGAAGGTAGGACAGACGATCGGTTTTTGTCGTCTGTCAATGCGTTGTAATCGGGCGAAAAGTGACAGACCACGAAGCGCGATGGTCTGTCCTACTAACCGCGTTATATTAGTACATTCCCATGCAAATTGAGAAGGTGTACGAGCCCCAGCGGTTCGAGCCGCACTGGGCGCAGTGGTGGATCGATTCCGGCATCTTTCGCGCTGCCGCTCGGTCCGCCGCGCGCTCGTTTTCCCTCGTCATTCCGCCGCCCAACGTGACCGGATCGCTGCACATCGGCCACATGCTGGAGCACACCGAAATCGACGTGACCATCCGCTGGCACCGCATGTTGGGCGAGAACACGCTCTGGCTGCCGGGCACCGACCACGCCGGCATCGCCACCCAAATGGTGGTGGAGCGCAAACTGGCCGAAGAGGGCATCCGCCGCCAGGACCTGGGCCGCGAGGGCTTCGAGAAACGCGTCTGGGAGTGGAAGGCCGAGTACGGCGACAACATCAAGCGCCAGATGATTCGTCTGGGCGCAAGCTGCGATTGGTCGCGCGAGCGCTTCACGCTCGATCCCGGCCTTTCGCGCGCCGTGCGCGAAGTTTTCGTGCGGCTGTACGAAAAGGGCCTCATCTACCGCGGCGAGTACATGGTCAACTGGTGTCCGCGCTGCCGCACCGCGATATCCGACTTGGAAGTGGCTCATTCCGATGTGCAGGGCCACATGTGGCACCTGCGCTACCCGGTGCACGGCCTGCCCGGCCGCTTCGTCACGGTGGCTACCACGCGGCCGGAAACCATGCTCGGCGATACCGCCGTCGCCATCAATCCCAAGGACGAGCGTTACCGCGACCTGCATGGCCGCACCGTCGACCTGCCGTTGATGGACCGCGAGATCCCGGTGATCCTCGATGAGCTTGCCGATCCCGAGTTCGGCACCGGCGTGGTGAAGGTCACGCCCGCCCACGATCCCAACGATTTCGAAGCCGGCCGCCGCCACAACCTCGCCAAGATCCAGGTGATCGGCGAAGACGGCGTCATGCTGGCCGCGGCCGGGAAGTACGCCGGCCTGGATCGCTTCGAAGCCCGCAAGCAGGTGTTGGCCGATCTAAGTGCCCTGGGCGCGCTGGTCAAGACCGAAGACTACGCGCTCAACATCGGCAAGTGCGCGCGCTGCGGCACCGTTGTCGAACCGCTGGTCTCCACGCAGTGGTTCGTCAAGACCAAGCCGCTGGCCGAAAAGGCCATCGAAGCGGTCGAAACGGGCAGCATCGTTTTTGTTCCGGCTAATTGGAGCAAGACCTACTTCGAGTGGATGTACAACATTCGCGACTGGTGCATCTCGCGGCAGCTCTGGTGGGGCCATCGCGTCCCCGCCTGGCACTGCCGGGAGTGCCACGAGATCATCGTGGCGCGCGAGGCTCCCGCCGCGTGCGGCCGCTGTGGCTCGGCCGAGCTGGAGCAGGATACCGACGTGCTCGACACCTGGTTCAGCTCCGGCCTCTGGCCATTTTCCACCCTCGGCTGGCCGGACCAGACCGACGATCTCAGAGCCTTCTACCCGACCTCGCTGCTGATCACCGGCTTCGACATTCTCTTCTTCTGGGTGGCGCGCATGGCCATGCTCGGCATCGAGTTCATGGGCGACGTGCCTTTCCGCCAGGTCTACATCCACGGCCTGGTGCGCGACGCCGAGCGGCAGAAGATGTCGAAAACCCGCGGCAACACCATCGACCCTCTCATCGTTACCGAGAAGTACGGCACCGACGCCGTGCGCATGGCCTTGCTGCAAGGCGCCGCGCCGGGCACCGATATCGTGCTCACCGAAGAGCGCATGGAAAGCTCACGGGCTTTTGCCAACAAGATCTGGAATGCCGCGCGGTTCCTGCTCGGCAAAATGGAATTCTGCGGCGTCGAGCCCTGGCTGCCCGCGAGGCTGGAAGACTTCCGACCGGAGTCTGACCCCGCCACCGGCGTGGTGCCGATCGAGGACCGCTGGATCTTCAGCCGCCTGAACGCTTGCGCCGCGCAGGCCAACCGCGCCATCGAAACCTATCGCTATCACGAAGCCGCGCAGGTGCTGTGGCACTTCTTCTGGCACGAATTCTGCGACTGGTACCTGGAGTTGAAGAAGCTCGAATTCCGCGAGAATTCGGGACTCACGCCGGGCTGGCGCAACGCGCTGGCCGCATTTGAAACCGCACTGCGGCTGCTCCATCCGGCCATGCCATTTCTCACCGAGGAGCTGTGGCAGCGCATGGCGACCGATCGCACCACGCGCCCGCTCTCGATCGCGCTGGCCGGTTACCCGCAGTTCCGTGAAGATGTAACCGACGCTGAAGCCGAGCGCGAAATCGGCATCCTCCAGGAGATCGTGACGGTGGCCCGCACGCTGCGCACGGAAGCCAAGCTCGATCCCAAATTGCAAGTTGCGGGCGTGCTGTATTCGCTCGGCTCCGCGCTCGATGTCGCCCGGCGCAATGCGGAAGCCATACGCAAGCTGGCCAACGTGAACCTGGAGCTGAAAGCCGAAGCGGCTCCCAAAGCGGCGGGCGTTCGTTCCGGCCCCGAATTCGACCTGGCGCTGCATTTGCCCAAAGCCCAGGAAGACGCCCAGCGCAAGCGCGAGGAGAAAGAGCGCGAGCAGCTTGTCAAAAACATCGCCA
>DASWZP010000273.1:0-3225 GCA_036404395.1 Bryobacteraceae bacterium
GCCATGGCGGCGGAAGTGATTCAGAAGCAGCCGGCGGCCATCACCTTGCGCTACCTGCAAACGCTGGTGGAAATCGGCACGGAGAAGAATACGACTATCGTGTTCCCCCTGCCGGTGGATATACTTGCATCTTTGGGGCGCGCGCTGGATCGGGCGGGCACGCCGCCGGCCGGAGCGGAAATCTCCAAGCCGGAGTAGCGGCTTCGGTGGATGTCCAGCAAGCTGGCGCGCGCGCAGCGCCGGTCCGGTCAGATTCGAACGCGGCAAAACAGGTGCGGGGTAAATGAGGCGAGATAGCGAGACGGGCGAGTTCGAGCTGGTGCTGGGCAACGGGCAGCTTTTGAGCGGCCTGTTTATAGTGGTTCTGCTGTTCGCGGTGTTTTTTGCCCTCGGGTATGTGGTGGGCCAGAATTCCCCGCGCTCGGCCAAGTTGTCCGACGCGACGCAGTCGAGCGACCGCCCGCAGCCGGTGACAACGCCGGCGTCGACGCCGCCTGGTGCCGCCGGGGTCGAGACGCCGCCGGTGCAGCCGGCGCCCAATGCCGCCGCTGGCCAGGAAGCGCCGAACGCTCCGGCAACGGCGGCTCCCGAGGGCGGCGCCGCGGCCCCCGCCGCCGAATCCGAGAACCTTGCGCCCGGCTCTTATTGGCAGGTGATGGCGCTCAAAGAGGCGGATGCCGAAGTGGTGGTTCGCAGCCTCAAGGACAAAGGGTTTCCAGCGCTGATGGCGCCCGGGCGCAACAGCCTGACGCGCGTGCTGGTGGGCCCGTATGACGACATGACGGCGATGAGCAAGGCCAAGACCGAATTGGAGAACGCCGGATTTCATCCCATCAAGAAGTAACTGGCAGCCGGCCGCCCGCCGTTAGAGAGTTCATTGCGAGGCACGGATGAACACAGATAAGACTCCTGTTTTCGATCCGCGTTCCTCTGTGTTTTCCGATCGGAGCCGCGACCGCGAGGGAGCGGTCGAAGACTGTCACATCGCGCCGCGCATCGAGACGCCTCTCGAAGCCGCAGCCGATCTGGTGCGGATCGCCGCGCCGCGGCCGCGGCTGCCGGATTGGGCGCGCAAGCCGCGCATGCATCATGAATCGCTGCACCGGCTCAAGAGCGGGCTGCGGCAGCGGAACCTGCACACCGTGTGCGAATCGGCGCGCTGCCCCAATATCCACGAGTGCTTCCACCGTTCGGCTGCCACTTTCATGATTCTCGGCGACCGCTGCACGCGCGGCTGCGGCTTCTGCTCGGTCCCCAAACTCAATCCGCGGCGGCATGACACGGACCTCGACCCGGCCGAGCCCGCCAACGTGGCGCGCATGGCCGCCGAAATGGGCCTCCGCTACGTGGTCATCACCAGCGTTAACCGCGACGATTTGGAAGACGGCGGCTCCCGTCATTTCGCCGAGACCGTGCGCGAAGTGCGGCGCGCGCTGCCGGAGGCGCGCGTGGAAGTGCTGACGCCCGATTTCTGCGGCGACCTGGATGCGGTGGCGCGCGTCCTCGATGCCGGTCCGCATGTTTTCAATCACAATATGGAGACCGTTCCGCGGCTGTATTCGCGCGTGCGGCCGCAGGCCGACTACCGGCAGTCGCTAGCCGTGCTACGCTTTACGCGCGCGTCTGCGCCGGCCGCCACGCTGACCAAGTCCGGTTTCATGGTGGGCCTCGGCGAGACCGCGGACGAAGTCCACGCGCTGCTCGCCGACTTGCGGCAGGCGGGCGCCGATGTGGCCACCATCGGACAATACTTGCAGCCCACGCGCCGCAATCTGCCGGTGGTGGAATACGTCGCGCTCGAACAATTTGAAAGCTACCGCGCCTGCGGGATGGCGCTCGGATTCCAGATGGTGTTCAGCGGCCCGCTGGTGCGCAGCTCCTATATGGCGGATGCGGTCAACCAAGAGGCGCGGCGCGGCCCGTGCTGAACTGGCTGCTGGCGCTGGCTACGGCCGGCCTCCTGGTGCTGGCCTTCCCCGGCTTCGATTTCGCCTGGCTGGCGGCGATTGCGCTGGCCCCGCTGCTGGTCGCGGTGGCGCGCGAACCCAGGCCGTGGCGGCGCTTCCTGCTCGGCTGGGCTTGCGGCATCGTCTATTGGTTCGGCGTCTGCCACTGGATTCAGTTCACGCTCTCCGTTCACGGTGGGATGGGCGACGCTGCCGGCTGGGCCGTGTTCACGCTGTTCGCTCTGGCCAAGGGACTGCACATGGCGGTGTTCGCGCTGCTGGCCGGAATCCTGATGCGCCGCTGGTGGGCTACGCCGGCAGTGGCCGCGCTGTGGGTCGCGGTGGAATCCACGCACGGGTTGCTCGGGTTTGCCTGGCTGGCGCTGGGCAACGCCGGTATCGACATGAGCCTGCCCATGCGCCTGGCCCCATTCACGGGCGTATACGGCGTTTCCTTTGTGTTCGCGATGATGTCGGCCGCGCTGGCGCTGCGCCTGCTGGGACGGCCGCGGCTGGAGCTGGCGTGGATCGCGGCGCTCCTCTTCTTGCCTCTTCTGCCGCCGCTCGCCGACGCGCAGCACGGGCGGGAAAGCGCTCTGCTCGTTCAGCCCAACCTCTCGGAGACCGAAGAGTGGACCGCCGAGCCGGTGGATCGCGCCGCACGCGCGATGGCCGAAGACTCCGCGCGCGCCGCGGCCATCGACAGCGCCCATCCGCCCTCCATCGTGGTCTGGCCGGAAGTGCCGGCGCCGTTCTTTTACGATGAAGACCCAAACTTTCGCGCCGTGGCGGCCGGTCTCGCGCGTTCCACCCGCGCCGCACTGCTGATGGGGACGGTGGCGCGTACGCCCGCCGGCGCGCCGCTCAATTCGGCCACCCTGGTATCGCCCGAGGGGTTCCGGATCAGCCGGTACGACAAGGTAAACCTGGTGCCGTTCGGCGAGTATGTCCCTTGGCCGCTCGGCGCGTTGACGGAGAAGATTTCGAAGGAAGCGGGCGATTTCGCCGCTGGAAGCGGCGTGGTGGTGTCGCCGGTCGCCGATCACAAGATCGGCGTGTTCATCTGCTACGAATCGGTGTTTCCCAACTTCGTGCGCCGCTTCGCGGCCGGCGGAGCAGAAGCCCTGTTCACCATCTCCAACGACGGCTGGTTCGGCCAGACCGCCGCGCGGCGCCAGCACCTGGAAATCGTGCGCATGCGCGCCGCCGAAAACCGCCGCTGGATACTGCGCGCCGCCAACGACGGCATCACCGCCTCCATCGACCCCGCCGGCCGCGT
>DASWZP010000274.1:0-11116 GCA_036404395.1 Bryobacteraceae bacterium
GATGCCGCGGTCGCTGATATCGGCGCTGAGCTCGGGCGGGGTCCGTTCGAGCGCCACGCGAATGGCGTTGACGATGGTGGCAACGCATTCGGAGAGCGCTTCGCGAATCTCGGTGTCGTTGATGGTGATGGTGCGCGGCACACCCTCGATCAGGTTGCGCCCCTTGATTTCCATGGTCAAGGGCTTTTCCAGAGGGAAGGCCGAACCGACTTCGATCTTGATGGCTTCCGCCGTGCGTTCGCCGATCAGCAGGTTGTATTTGCGCTTGAGGTACTGCATGACGGCATCGTCCATCTCGTTGCCGGCCACGCGCACCGAGCGCGAGTAGACGATGCCGGAGAGCGAAATCACGGCCACGTCGGTGGTGCCGCCGCCGATATCGACCACCATGTTGCCGGAGGGTTCGGTAATCGGCAGCCCGGCGCCGATGGCGGCCACCATGGCTTGCTCCACCAGGTGCACCTCGCTGGCCTTGGCGCGATAAGCCGAATCCATCACCGCGCGCTTTTCCACCTGGGTGATTTCGCTGGGCACCCCGATCACGATGCGGGGATGCACCAGCATTTTGCGGCCATGCGCTTTCTGAATGAAGTAATTCAGCATGCGCTCGGTGACCTTGAAATCGGCGATCACGCCATCCTTCATGGGCTTGATGGCGACGATGTTCCCCGGCGTGCGGCCCAGCATCTCCTTGGCTTCCTTGCCCACCGCTTCCACTTCGCCGGTAGATTTGTTGATGGCGACGATGGACGGCTCATTGACGACGATGCCCTTTCCGTGGGCATAAACCAGGGTATTCGCCGTGCCGAGATCGATGGCGAGATCCGAAGAAAACAAGCTAAAAAGAGAACGTAAATTCATTGATAGGGTTAATTCGCGTCAGGAGGACGTGCCTGGGACGCCACAGTGAAGTCCTTTAGAATAATAGCACACCTGGTGCACTACGGCTGTTCAGCAGACACCGGCATAAACTGTAGGGCGGACGCCTCGTCCTCGGTCCCCTCTGGGGACGGCCCCCTGGCCGGCTTTTCGCGCGTGCCAAGCATCCGATTTTTCGACGAGATAGCGGGTTCAGGGGAACCCGCGCGGACCAGGGGGTCCGCCCCACGGCGCGCCTACGGCGATAGAACGAACAGGAAGCCGTCGGTGACGCCGCCGCCGAAGGCGCCTTGCGCGGCGTTGCTAGTGGTGGTGAGGACGCCGCCGGTGAAACCAGCGACGTAGAGGGTGCCATCCGGCGCCACCGCCAGCGTCTGCCCACTGTTGATGCTGGCTCCGCCGAAATAAGTGACGTAGCCAAATCCGCTCGGGCCAGCCACGTGCGGTATCACCTTGGCCGCCACGATGTCGACGCCTTGCGGCCAGAGGAGTTCGGGCGCGTTGGGCGTGACCGGAAGATCCCGCGAAAGCGTGTAACCGGTGACGTAGATATTATTTTGGGCATCGGCGCCGATGGCATAACCCACTTCGGCATCCGAACCGCCCAGGAAAGTCGAATAAACCAAGAACTGCGGCTCCGGGTTGAACGGGTTCACCACGGTAACGAAGATATCGCCATTACCGCCATAGACCGGCTGCGCCGCATCCGCGGTCACCGGAAAATCGCTCGACAGGGTGTAGCCGGTCAACAGAAGGTTACCGTTCCTGTCCACGGCCATTCCGCGCACCGCGTCGCTGGCCGAACCGCCCAAATAAGTGGAATAGATCAGCGACTCGGTTCCGAACTGGGTGGGGTCGAGCACGGCGACAATCAGATCGTAACCTCCCGCCAGGTTGCCTTGATACGAATATCCGGCCATGGGGAATTCGGTCGACTCGGTGGTGGCGGCCATGTAAACCAGGCCGTTTGGCGCGACGGCGACACCGCGCCCGTCATCGTCCAGCTCGCCGCCCAGCAAGGTGGAGTAGAGAGGAGTAGTGGTGCTGGTGTTGAATTCGATGAGAAACGTGTCCTGCCCTCCCCAGAGCGAGGTCTGGTATGCGTTGCCGGTGACCGGAAAATCGCCGGCCAGCGTGGTGCCGACCACGTAGATGTTGCCGGCCTGATCCAGATCGATGGCATTGCCGTAAGTGCTGCCCTGAGTGCCACCCAGATACGTGGTGTAGAGCAGCGAAACTTCGCCATACTGCGCGGGGTTCAATTCCAGAACGAACGCCTGCACCGGAGTGGGCGTGGGATTGGCTATGGAGGAGGCGATCGCGGGATAGGTGCTCACGATGGAATTGCCGACCATGGGAAAGTCTTGGGAAGAGGTGGTCCCGGTGAGGTACACGTCGCCCTGCGCATCGATCACCATCGCCAGCGGTGTATCGATTGCCGTTCCGCCGACATAACCGAAATAAGTCGGCTGAAATCCGCCCTTGGCGGTGGTATCGAGAATGGCCACGAAGATATTCGTCGCTCCCGGGATGGGGGCGTTCGCGTAAGCGCCGTTAATGTAAGGCATGTTGCCGCTGTTGGTGGGCCCGGTGAGATATAACAACCCATTTGACGTCAGCCGCATGGCGTTCACCTGTTCGTTGCCAGTCCCGCCAATGTAAGTCGAGTAAACCAGCAGCGGATCGATGACGAGCGGGCGGGTGCGATCATAGCGGCCGACGCGGAAAGCGGCCAGGTCGCGCGCAACGAGGACGTATCGGCCCGCAATCGCCACATCGCCCTGTCGCACGGCGGGGCGTTTCTCGATGAGGGTGGCGCCAGCAGCCTCGATTTCGAGGTCGCCGTCCGGCGTAACGCGGAGGCGATCGGCGCCGCGGAACCGCATGCGAATGGAACCGGCGTCGGCGCCCGGCGCCAGCAGGAAGTCATACTCGAGGCGGCCCTGGTTCCCGTAGTAGACGGCGTCGATGCCGCGGTACACCTGCGCATAACGCACGCGCGCATAGCTGGTGACGCCGGTGTGCCAGTTGGAGCGGGGGCCAATGAAGTAATCGGTGCGGGCGGCGAGCGGTTCCAGCGGCTGGATGCGCGGCGGCGCCGCTCCTTCGAGCACCAGATCCACGCGTCCGGCTCCGGGCAGGCCGACCGAGGGGCCGCGATCGGTGAGCGCGACGTTCACGCCGCCCGAGCGCGCCAGATAGCGCACGTCCGGACTCCACTGCCCCTGGTTGGCCTCGAACCGCAGCGGAAGCCCTTCCAGGGCGGCGCGGGCCGCTGCCAGCGTGGGTGCGGGCGGCGCGGCGTTGAGGCAGCCAACGGCCAAAGCAAGGAGCGACGGCAAACCTAGGGATCGATACATGAAACCTCTATTAGAGCACGCGCCGCGGCCCCCGACGAGTGGGCTGGCGTTTCACAGGCGGCGCTCCAGCGCTACAGTAAGGGGATGCGGCGTTATGTAGGCATGGCGTTGATGGTGCTGGCCGGAGCATGGGCAGCGGATCTGGCTGTGGTTCAGCCGAAAGAATTGGCAGGGCAACTGGCGGGCCATCGCGCCACGATCGTGGTGCTTCAGGTCGGCCCGAACGTGCTGTACCGCAGCAAACACATTCCCGGCGCGATCTACGCCGGTCCCGCCAACCGGCCCGAGGGACTGGAGCTGCTGAAGGCCGCGGCGGAGAAACTGCCGCGCGATCGCGAGATCGTACTCTACTGCGGCTGCTGCCCGTGGGACCACTGCCCGAATATCCGACCCGCGCTGGAGTTGATGCGGCAGATGGGCTTCACCCACGTGCGGGCACTGTATGTGCCGGACAACTTCAAGACGGATTGGATTGACCAGGGGTATCCGGTGGAATAACGGATTCGCGGACGCGAGGGCGAGGCATGCCTCGCCCCTACGACGCTCAACGGCCGTAGGGGCCGGGCATGCCCGGCCCGGCGCTGGCGCGCACGATCCGCTAGGCGAGCAGCTTGAACGCGTGAACCCAATCGTTGCGCAGAAAGCCAGGGATACACCAGAGCATGCACAGGGGTTCAATGGCGCGCGCGGCCTCGGCGCTGCCCATATCCGCCACTTCCCAACCAAACTCATCCAGAATTCCGCTGACGGACTTCTTGGCCGCTTCGTTATTGCCGCAGATGAACATGGTTGGTTTGCCGCCCTTGAATTGCGGATTTACCATTGCGGCCGCACCGACGGAATTAAATGCCTTGACGAAGTTGGCACTTGGAAACTCGTGTTGGAGGCGCTCCATGAGCGATTCATCAAGATTGGTAAAGAACTTCAATACACCGTTGACGGGCGGCGCGTCTTCGATGGGATTGGTCGCGTCGATGACGGGTTTTCCCGCTAAGTTTTTCGCGCCCGCCAGACGAAGAGCTTCGGCCGCTGCTTTCCCCTTGACCGCCAGAACGACCAGTTCGGCGAATGCCGCCGCATCGGCGAAGCTGCCGACGCTAACATTGGGACTTTGTGCCGCCCACTCGGTTAACTTGGCGGGCGTCCTGGTACCCATCATTGCGTCGTGACCATGCTTCAGGAAGCCACCGGCCAATGTCTTCGCCACGTCGCCCGACCCAAGAATTCCGACTTTCATCCCATCCTCCTTCACGACCCTCTGGCGGGCCGCATCCCAGCTAACGATCAGCCAGCTAACAGGGGATTATATATCGTTCCGGATTCTTGTGGAATCAAGCGCCGGTGCGGGGAGGGAAACCGTTGGCAGGTCGGGGACCTGCCCTACCCGCTTTGCGCGGCCAAGTGCCTTGTCAATACTAGAGGTGTTGTACCATTAGGGTTTGCCATGAAGGCACTTCTCGAAGCGCTGCGGCCTGGCGATCGCGACTGGGAGCTGGCGCAAGCCATCGATCCGGCGCGGCTGCCGGAACACATCGCCATCATCATGGACGGCAACGGGCGCTGGGCCGAACGGCGGCGGCTGCCGCGCGTGGCCGGCCATAAGGCGGGCATCGGCCCGGTGCGCTCGACGGTGGAAACCTGCGCGCGGCTTGGTGTGAAGGCGCTGACGCTCTATGCCTTCTCGGTGGAGAATTGGAAGCGTCCGCGGCACGAAGTGGAAACCCTCTGGCGCTTGCTGCGTTACTACCTGCGGCAGGAGCTGCCCGAGTTGCAGAAGAACGACATCCGCCTGCAGGCCATCGGACGGTTGGAGGCGTTGCCCGACCCGGTGCGCGCCGAACTGGACGCGGCGGTGGACGCCACGGCCAACAACCGCGGCCTGCTGGTGAACCTGGCGATCAACTACGGAGGGCGCGCCGAAATCGTGGACGCGGTGAACGCCGTGCTGGAGATGGCGCGCATCGAAGGTTCGCTCGCCGCGCTCCGCATGGACGAGGATCTGATCGCAACCAACCTCTACACGGCCTCGTGCCCGGATCCCGACCTGCTCATCCGCACCTCCGGCGAAATGCGCATCAGTAATTTTCTGTTGTGGCAGATCGCCTACGCGGAGCTGTACGTCACCGAGACGCTGTGGCCGGACTTCACGCGCACCGACCTGCTGGAAGCGGTGGTGGCGTACCAGAAGCGCGAGCGCCGCTATGGCGGCTTGCGCAACGGCGCCGCGGACGCGCCGTCCGACCAGACCCTGATTCCCGCGCTCGGCCCGTCATGAAGCGGGTTCTGACCGCTGCCCTGCTCGTCCCCTGCGTCGTTTACACGGTGCTGTGGGCCAACCCATGGGTGTTTCTGGCGGTGGTGGCATTGGCGGCGGTGCTGAGCTACCGGGAGTACGATTCGATCGCCGCGGCCTATGGCTTCGGCGCGCCGGGAGTGCTCGGCTACGCGGGCCTGGTCCTGCTGGTGGTTCCCTACCAGCACGCATGGCTGGTGGTGACGGCGATTGCGCTGGTGGCCCTGACGCTGGCGCTACGTTCGGCTGAGTTGGCGCATGCGCTGCCGCGCACTTCCCTGCTGGTGCTGGGAGTGATTTATATCTTCGGCTGTTGGCGATGCGCCGTGGTGCTGCGCGGTTTCGGCGCGCACTGGCTGATGTACGCGCTGCTGGTGAGCTGGACCGGCGACATCGGCGCCTATTACATTGGCAAAGCGTTCGGCAGGCACCGCATGGCCGATCGCGTCAGCCCGAAAAAATCCTGGGAAGGCGCGGCCGCCTCGGTAGCGACTTCCGTGCTGCTGGCCGGAGCTTACCTGTGGCATTTCGCCGGCGTGAGCGTCGCCGAGGCAGTGCTGCTCACGGCGCTGGCCAACGTGGCGGGCCAGCTCGGCGACCTGGTGGAATCCGCCATGAAACGCGGCGCGGGAGTGAAAGACTCCGGAGCCCTGCTGCCCGGACACGGCGGTTTCCTGGACCGCGTGGACAGCGCGCTGTTTGTAATGCCGGTGGTTGCGGGCTGGCTGATCGCCGCCGGTGGGTAGGCGGGATGTGCGGTCTTTCCCACCCGCTACAATGAAATTCTGTGCCTCTCACTTGCTATTTGGATGCGTTTTCGGGAATCGCCGGCGACATGCTGGTGGGTGCGCTGGTGGATGCGGGCGCCGACCGGCGAGCCATCGCCGCGGCGATTGCCTCGCTCGACGCGGGCGCCGTGGTGTCGTTTGAAAAGGTGAAGCGCAACGGCCTGGGCGCCACCCACTACCGCGTGGCGGTGGAAGAAGCGCGCGTACACCGTCACCTGTCCCATATCGTCACGCTGATCGAAAAGGCCGAATTGCCGCCGCGCGCAAAACAGAATGCGATTGCCGTGTTCCGGCGGCTGGGCGAAGCGGAAGCGGAAGTCCACCAGGTGCCGATCGAAAAAGTCCACTTTCACGAAGTGGGAGCCTCGGATTCCATCGCCGATATCGTGGGCGCGTGCCTGGCCTTCGATCTGCTCGACGTGGATACGGTGCTGTCGTCGCCGCTCAACGTTGGCAGCGGAACGGTGGAAACCGAGCATGGTTGGTTGCCGGTTCCTGCGCCGGCGACGGCGCGCCTGCTGGAGGGCGTTCCGATTTACGCGCGCGGCCCCGAGGTGGAGCTGACCACGCCCACCGGCGCGGCGGTCGCGGTTACGCTGGCCAAACGCTTCGGCGTGCTGCCGGCGATGAAAGTGGTGTGCACGGGGTACGGCGCGGGCAGCCGCGATTTCCCGCGCCAGGCGAACGTGCTGCGCGTGATCCTGGGGGAACCCACCGGCGCCGAAGAGGCGCTCACGGTTTGCGTGATCGAAGCCAATATCGACGATCTCAATCCGCAGGTGCTGTCCTACTCGACCGACCGGCTGTGGGATTTCGGCGCTCTCGATGTCTCGCTGGAGCCGATCATCATGAAGAAGGGCCGCCCCGGCCACCTGCTGCGCGTGATCGCCAAACCAGAGCACCGCGAAGCCATCGCGCAGTTGATCTTCTCGGAGACTTCGACGATCGGCCTGCGCTTTTATTCCGCCGAAAGGCGGGTGCAGGCGCGCACGCTGCGGGAAGTGGAAACGCAGTACGGCAAAGTGCGCGTGAAGGTCACCAGCGAAGGCTATTTCACGCCCGAGTACGAGGACTGCCGCAAGCTGGCGCTGGCCTCCGGCGTGGCCCTGAAACACATCATCGCGGAAGCGAATTCCGCTTACCTGAACCAAGAAAAATGAAATACTATCTCACCACCCCGATTTATTACGTCAACGCCGCGCCGCACATCGGCCACGCGTACACTACCATCGTGGCCGACTTGCTGAAGCGCTTCAAACGGATGCAGGGCTACCATGCCGTACTGACCACCGGCAGCGACGAGCACGGCGTGAACGTGGAGCGCGCGGCCGAGCGCGCCGGCAAGACGCCGCAGGAATTCTGCGATGTGATCGCGGCGGAGTTCGAGCGGCAATGGCAAATGCTCGGCCTCGGGATCGACTACTTCCAGCGCACCACCAGTCCACAACATGCGCGCGTGGTCAACGACTTGTTCAAGCGCTGCCGCGACAATGGTTACATTTATAAAGGCTCTTACACAGGCCAATACTGCATCTTCGACAACCTTTATGTGAACGACGCCAAGCCCGGCGACCCGTGCCCGGACTGCGGCCGGCCCACCGAATCGATCACCGAGGAGAACTTCTTCTTCAAGCTGTCGGCGTTCCAGGACAAGCTGCTCGATCTGTACGACTCGCAGCCGGATTTCATTCAACCGGATACGCGCCGCAACGAAGTGATCTCGTTCGTCAAGGGCGGCCTGACCGACCTTTCGATCACGCGGACCAACATCAAGTGGGGCATCCCTGTGGAAGGCGAAGCGCCGCACGTGTTCTATGTTTGGTTCGACGCGCTGACCACATATATGAGTGCGGTCGCGGGAAAGACGGTGGATGGCGAAGAACTGTGGCCGGCCGACCTGCACCTGATCGGCAAGGAGATCGTGCGTTTCCACGCCGTGTTCTGGCCGGCGTTCCTGATGGCGGCCGGGCTTCCCTTGCCGAAACGGATTTTCGCGCACGGCTGGCTGCTGTTCGAGAACGACAAGATGTCGAAGTCGCGCGGCAACATTGTGCGCTCCGAACCGATTCGCGAGGTGATGGGCGCGGATGCGCTGCGCTACTTCCTGCTGCGCGAAGTCGTCTTCGGGCAGGACGGCAGCTTCAGCTACGATGCGTTGATTGGCCGATATAATTCGGATCTCGCCAACGGCCTGGGCAATCTGGCCAGCAGAACGCTGACGATGATTCACCAGTACCGGAAGGGCGTGGTGCCGGAGGGAACCGAGCCGGAAATCGCCGCGCTCGCTGGCCAGACGGTCGACACCGTGCAGGCTGCGTTCGACCGATTCGAGTTCTCGAAAGGCCTGGAGGCGATCTGGGCCCTGATCTCGGCCGTAGACAAGTTCATCGTTGCGCGAGCGCCGTGGAACCTGGCGCGGAAGGCCAGCGATCCGGAAGCGCAAAAGCGGCTCGATTCCACGCTGTATACGGCGGCCGAGGCGCTGCGCATCGCCACCGCGCTGGTCTACCCTGTGCTGCCGCAATCCGCGCCGAAGATCTGGACGCAGCTCGGCATGAAGGAGCCCATCGAAAGCGTTCGATTCGAAACGCTCGCATGGGGTGGTCTCCAACCCGGCCAGCAGATCGGCGAAGTTTCGCCCGTCTTCCCGCGCATCGAGGCCAAGCCGGCCATCGAGCAAATGCGCGCGCTCGAAGAGAAAGTCACCGCCGAGCAAGCCGTGATGATGGGCAAGACCGCGGCGCCAGCCGCACCCGCGGCGCCGGCATCGCCGAAGATCCCAATCGAAGATTTCAGCAAGGTAGATCTCCGCGTGGGCCTGGTCCTTTCCGCCGAGCGCGTCAAGGGCGCCGACAAGCTGATGCACATGAAAGTGGACATCGGCGAAGCCGAGCCGCGCAGCATCGTCGCCGGCATCGCCGAGGCTTACACGCCGGAACAACTGGTGAACCGCAAGGTCGTCATCGTCGCCAATTTGGAGCCGCGGAAGCTGCGTGGCATCGAATCGAACGGGATGATCGTGGCGGCGTCGGTGGAAGGCGGCAAGCCGGTGCTGGCGGGCTTCCACGAGGACATCCCGGTGGGAGCGCGCCTCAAGTGAGGCTGATCGATTCGCACACCCACCTGGACGACGCTCAATTCAACGAAGACCGCACGGCGGTGATCGAGCGCGCCCGCGCCGCCGGAGTGGAACGAATGCTCGCCATCGGCACCGGCAGCGGACCGCCCGATTTGGAAGCCGGGGTGCGGCTGGCTCAAGAGTATCCGTTCGTGCTGGCCACCGTGGGTGTGCATCCGCACGATGCCTCGAAAGCGCCCGAAGAAACTTTCGAGCGTCTCCGCGAGCTGGCCGCGCATCCAAAGGTTGTGGCCATCGGTGAAATCGGTCTCGACTATCATTACGATTTTTCGCCGCGCGACGTGCAGCGCGCGGTGTTTTCGCGGCAGTTGGCTATCGCGGCAGAGGGCAAGCTGCCGATTATCATCCACACGCGAGAGGCTTGGGACGACACTTTCGAAATCCTGCGCGGCGAGTGGCGCGGCGAAGGGGTAGTGCATTGTTTCACCGGCGACGCCACGCAGGCGCGGCAGGCGCTGGACGCCGGCTTCCACCTGGCATTCGGTGGCGTGCTGACGTTTCCGAAAGCGGAACCGGTGCGCGAAGCGGCGCGAATTACGCCCGCCGATCGCCTCCTGATCGAGACCGATTGCCCCTACCTGGCGCCGGTGCCGCACCGCGGCAAACGCAATGAGCCGGCGTTCGTGATCGAGACCGCGCGCCGGCTGGCCGAGGTGCGGGGCCAGACGATCGAGGAGGTTGCCGCGATGACGGCGGACAATTTCGAGCGGCTCTGTTTGCGGGGCGGGACTCCAAACGGTTAAACTGGGGAACCAAACATGAGTTTAGGCAAGCTCGGGCAGGCCCAGGCAGCGCGGGGAATTTTCGATCTGGTTCGCAACGACCTGGACCAGGTGGAGAAGAAGATTTCCGCCGAGTCGGTGGCTTCCGTGGACGCGGTCACGGCGGTCGGGCGCTATCTGCAATCGGCCGGCGGCAAGCGGCTGCGCCCCGCGCTGCTGCTGATGTCGGCCAAGCTGGTGGGGCACGGCAATGCAGGACCCAGCGCCATCCAGATGGGCGCGGTGGTGGAGCTGCTCCACGCCGCCACGCTGGTGCACGACGACGTCATCGACGCCGCCGAAACGCGCCGCGGCCGCCCGTCGAGCAACGTCAAGTGGGGCAACCACACCTGCGTGCTCGCCGGCGACTGGCTGTACATGCAGGCCTTCCAGATCGCGCTGCGGGAACGCAATTTCCTGATCCTCGATTTGCTGATCGGCCTCACACAAATGATGGTGGAGGGCGAGCTATTGCAGCTCGAGCGCATCGGCCGCATCGATATCACCGAAGCCGACTGCATGGAGCTGGTGGACCGCAAGACGGCGCGCCTCTTTTCGGTGTGCGCGCGGCTGGGCGCGGTGTCGGCGCACAGCGATGCGCAGACCCAGGAAAAGCTGGGCGAGTTCGCCTGGAACCTGGGGATGGCGTTCCAGTTGATCGACGACGTGCTGGATTTCACGGCCCGCGAAAATGTGCTGGGCAAGCCGGTGGGCGGCGATCTGCGCGAGGGCAAAGTCACGCTGCCGCTGGTTTACGCGCTCGAAAGCGCCGGGCCCGCCGGGCGCCGGCTGGTCGAGACGGTGCTGGAACAGCGAAGCTACCAGCGCGTGCCGTTCGCGCAGATTCTGGCGCTGGTGGAGCGCTATGACGGCATCGACCGGGTTCGCGAGCGCGC
>DASWZP010000275.1:0-17572 GCA_036404395.1 Bryobacteraceae bacterium
AAAGATATACAATAGGTCCGGCACTCACAATACTGGAGGAGGAGACAAATGCATAAGATATTTCACACCCTGGCCATAGCTGCTTTGGCGTTAGCACTGCCGCTGGCCGCTTTGGCGCAAACCAACCTGAACCTGGACACCGGCGCCGCCGTCTCGTCGGGCGGAGACATCGCTTTCAGCGGTAGCAGCATCGCCCCCGTGGGCTCCGCTACATTAGCTGACCTCACCACGGCGTTCGGCGCCGAGTTCAGCTTGCTGGTCTCGCTCGGTTCTCTCGACAACGTTCTCATGTCGGAGTCCTACACGGCGACGCCGATCCCTAGTAGCAGCCTGGTTCCCAACGAAGTTATCGGGGTGCACACCAACGGCGGCAATTACGCCGCGGTCCTGGTGACGGCTGCCAGCAGCGGCTCGATCACCGTGCAGTATGTCACTTACAACACCTCGGGGACGAAGATCCAGGGACTCACAACCGTGACCTTGGGCGGGCCGGCCGCGCCGCAGATCACGCAGGTGCAGAATAACTACAGCTTCATCGTGCCCGGCGCTCCGAACTACGGTATCGCGCCGGGAGCCCTGGTCCTGATCTCGGGCTCCGCGATGGCGGCGCCGGGTACGACGGTCACTTCGCTTTCGGACCCGAGCAAAGCGCTCCCGCAGACCCTGAACGGCGCGCAGGTCACCGTCACGGTGGGCAGCACGACGGTGCATCCGGGCCTGTACTACGTGATTCCGAACTACATCGGCGCTGTGCTGCCGTCCAACCTTCCGACCGGCTCGGGCACAATGACCGTCTCCTACGGCGGGCAGACCAGCGCCGGCTTTCCGATTACGCTGGTGGGCCATGCCTTCGGATTCGATTACTATGGCGGCGGTCTGGCCGCAGTGACCGACAACTCGACGGGCGCGCTGATTACCACCACCAACTCCGCTAGGCCTGGCGAGACCGTGGTTTTCTGGGGCGCGGGCGATGGCGCCGATACGAATAACACCGACTTGAGCCCGCCTACGCACTACGATAACCTCAGCGGCATCACGGCGCTGTATTTCGGCAGCGTTCAGGTGCCCATTGTCTACCAAGGGAGGTCCCCATATCAGGGAGTTGACCAGATGGACGTGACCATCCCGTCAAACGCACCTACCGGCTGCGCGATTTCAGTGTCGGCCGTGAGTGGCAGCGGCAGCAGCGCTGTGTCCAGCAATTTTGTGTCGATGCCGATCGCCACCAGCGGCGGCACCTGCACCGATCCGCTTGCCATTGTCAGCCCGACTGAAGGGTCGACGCTGTCAGGCAAGACCACGGTCAAGTTCGGCGGAGTCGCGGTCGCTCAAACGACCATGCCCTCCGGGACTTCGGCCGCTCCCACAGTGACGGATGAGGCAACCGCGATTTTCTACAGCCTCAGTGGCAGCTCGCTGACCGGATTCACCAGCAGTTCCCAGCCTTCGCTGGGAAGCTGCTCCGTCACGCAGTACAATTCGTTGACCGTGGTCGATCCATACACCTTCACTTATCTGAATGCCGGGACGGTCTCCGTAACGGGACCGCCCAACGGAACCGTGCAGATGAAAGAATTCATAACTGGAATCTACGTCGCTGGGGGCGGAGTAACCGGGTCGCCAGCTTTCACGATTCCGGCTTCAGGCGGAACCTACACCTTCACCGGCACCGGCGGGGCCGACGTTGGACCTTTCACCACGGCGGTGAGTTTTCTGAACCCGCTGGTCTGGACCAATTCGGGCTCGGACGGGACGGTCACCCGCGCAAGCGGGGTGACGGTCGACTGGACCGGGGGCGCCAGCGGCACCTACGCTGTAATCAACGGCAGTTCGGTGTCTTCGAGCTCAGTGTTCAGCGCCTCCTTCGTTTGCGATGCTCCGGTGAGCGCAGGAACGTTCACGGTTCCGCCAGCCGTGTTGCTGGCGCTACCAGCCGGCAGCGGGAGTCTTCAGGTGAGCAACTACACCAACCCGGTGAGCGTGAATATACCGAATCTGGATTTCGGATTTGCGGAGGCATACGTGTCCACTCAAATCGACGCAACGTATAACTAAGCCTCCCGCTCTGTAATAACTGAACCGACCGCTCCCTTTGGTCGCGGCTCCGATACGTTCTGAGGCGCGACCGTGAGGCAGCGGTCTTTTTTTGCGCCGCGCGAGTGAGCCGCGATGTTACCGAAGAGTTGCCTTCAATTCCAATAGCTTCTGTCCAGGCTGCGGTATTGCACGGCTTCGGCGATGTGTTTGGCGGATACGGTTGCGGATTCGGCAAGGTCGGCGACGGTGCGGGCGACCTTGAGGATGCGGTCGTGCGCGCGGGCGGAGAAACTCATCCGGCGGACGGCCATTTCGAGCGTGCGCTCGCCGGCTTCGTCGAGCGCGCATAACTTGCGGATGAGCGGCGCAGGCATCTCGGAATTGTAAAAGCCGCGCGCTTGCTGGAGAGCCCGTGCGCGCTCCACGCGGGCGCGGATGTGGGCTGAGGATTCGGTGGGAGCGTTGTCGCGCAGCTCCTTGAAGGGAACCGCGGGCACTTCGACGTGGATATCGATGCGATCCAGCAGCGGCCCCGAGATCTTGCTGAGATAGCGCTGAATGATGGCCGGCGTGCAGCGGCATTCGCGCCCCGTATCGCCGTAGAAGCCGCACGGACACGGATTCATGGCCGAGACCAGCATGAAATTGGATGGGAAGCAGACCGTCATCACGGAGCGGGCGATGGTGACTGAACCGTCTTCGATGGGCTGCCGCAGCATCTCCAGCACGTCGCGCGGGAACTCCGGGAATTCGTCGAGGAACAGAACGCCGTTGTGCGCCAGGCTGACCTCGCCCGGGCGCGGCGTGCCGATGCCGCCGCCGATCAATCCCGCGTCGGAAATGGTGTGGTGCGGAGAGCGGAACGGGCGCTGATGCAGGAGGCCGCCGCCGGAACCGAGCAGGCCGGCGATGCTGTGGATCTTGGTGGTCTCGATGGCCTCCTCGAAGGTGAGCGGCGGCAGGACGCCGGCCAGCCGCTTCGCCAGCATGGTCTTGCCGGAACCGGGCGGCCCGATCATGAGCACGTTGTGGGCGCCCGCGGCTGCCACTTCCAGGGCGCGCTTGGCCATGGTTTGGCCGCGCACGTCGCCGAAGTCCGGCGCGGTGGGCGAATCGTCTGTATGGCCGTTGGCGGCGGGCACCGCGGGCGTGAACTCCAGCGGGCGCAGCAGCAGGGCCACGACTTCGGCCAGGTGGCGCATGCCGTAGACGCTGACGCCCTCCACCACGGCGGCCTCGGCGGCATTCTCGGCGGGAAGAATCAGGTTGGGGATCCGCTCGGCGCGGGCGCAGACGGCGATCGATAGAGCGCCGCGAATCGGACGGATGGCGCCATCGAGTGAAAGCTCGCCCGCCAGGATGTGCTGATCGAGTCCCTTCACCACTCCCATGGCGCCTAGGATGCCGAGCGCCACCGGCAGATCGAAGCCGCCGCCCTCCTTGCGCACGCTGGCGGGCGCCAGATTGATGGTGAGGGTCTTGCTCGGATATCCGAAGCCGGAGTTGATGAGCGCGGACTTGATGCGCTCGCGGCTTTCGCGCACCGCGACATCGGGCATGCCGACCATCCGCGAATCGCGCGGCGAGCCCTGCGAATACATGTCGACTTCGACATCGATACGGTGAGCGTCAATCCCATAGACAGCCGCACTTTGCGTTTTGAAGAGTGCCATGGCAAGAAAACCCGATTAAAAACTCCAGTGCGCTCCCCGGCGGGGGTTTCTCAACAACCTGGCATCTCAATTTGGCGGGCTTGTTCGCAATACCATGAAAACAGAGAAAAAGGGCTGAAACGACCGATACATCCGCGCCGTCTACAACTTGTCAAGGAGCTTGCGACCGTGGAGGCAAAAGCGCCTTGCCCTGTCCGGCAGGCCTCTCTCTGCGTCAATCCAGCTGGCAAGACCAGCCTGCCAAGCGGCGAGCAAATCCAACCGATTTTCTGAGGAGGCATCATGAAGCGCGCGCGTCTTTGTACTCTGCTCGCCCTACTGGCGGGATTCTCCCTGCACGGGCAGGGTTTCTATATATCGGGCGTGCAGGACGTTGCTGGCGGTACCAGCTTCGCCCCAGGCAGCCTCGCCTACATCTTTTGCGGCGGCGCCGGTTTCAACACGTTCGACACCCAGTCCGCGACCGTGGGTGGCCTGAATGCCTACACCGTTTCCGTCAGCAGTTGCGCACTGGAGATCCAGATTCCGTTCACTGCACCGCTGGGCGCGAATGTACTGGTGGGATATGCCGGTTTGTTTTATCCCATTACTATTTCGCAATACGCGCCAATCCTGATGCCGCAAGCCGCCGGCGCCAGCGCGGTCAGCGCCTGGCACTCGGACGGAACCCCTGTGTCACCCACCGCGCCAGCGATGCCGAACGAGACCATCAACATGTACGCCGTCGGCCTGGGGCCGACCAGCCCGGCTGTCCCCGCCGGAGGCACTGGACAAGGGCAAACCACAACCGTCCCTACCGTCACTTTGGCCGGCAACCAGGTTACGGTTTTGCATGCGACACTTGGCGGCGCGGGCGCCGGCATCTACCAGGTCTACTTTACGATGCCGGCCAATCCGCCGTCCGGCAATCAGAATGTTTCGGTCAGCATTGGCGGCGTCAGTAGCAACACGCTGGCTTTGGCCGTCGGCCCAGCCCCGGCGATCTCCGCGGTACTGAACAATTACAGCTTCATTTTGCCCGGCGCGGCGAGCGGCAACTACGGCATTGCGCCGGGAAGCATTTTCGTTATCTTCGGTACCGGCATGGCCACGCCGGGCGCGCCGGCGGTTTTGCAGGACAGCACCAAAGGCCTGCCGACGACGCTGAATGGCGCCAGCGTCGCGGTGACGGTTGCCGGAATCACTATGACCCCGGCACTCTACTACGCGACCCCGACGCAGATCGCGGGGGTGCTTCCCTCCCTTACGCCCCTGGGAACCGGCACCGTCACGGTGGCCTACGACGAGATGACCAGTGCCCCGGCGACGACTCAAGTGGTGCAGAGCGCGCTCGGATTCGCCACCATGTCCGGCGACGGCACGGGCCAGGCGATGGCGACAGACGCGAATTACAACTTCATTTCGCCCACAAGCTCGGCGGCGGCCGGCCAGATCATCGCTCTCTGGGGAACCGGCTTAGGCGCCGCTATCGCGGTCAGCGACACTACCTATACGGGTCCGCACCAAATCACCAACATTCCGCTGGCGGTTTATGTCGGCGGCGCGGCGGCGCAGGTCATATGGGCGGGCAGAAGCGGCTATCCGGGCTTGGATCAGATTGACGTCCAACTGCCGATGCCCACCGGATACTTTCAGTCGGTGCTTCCCGTCGGTTGTTCGGCTTCCTTGAACGCGGTCAGCGGCGGCAACTCGGTGGGCAGCAACAACGTGACGCTGCCGGCGACGGTCGCCGGAGGCGCATGCGGCAAGCTATCTTTCGTCCTTGACCCCGGCGTGGCTCAGACGCTGGGCGGCCAAACCACCGTCAATGTTGGGTCCCTGTCGGTTTCGCAGGGTGTCGGCCAGGCGTTTGCGGGCGGGTACTTTGAAGGCATACCGGGCGCTTCACTCGCCGCGTATGCAGGCAGCGGGCCGGCTTCGGAGGGAAGTTGCATCGTAGTTCCAGCGCCTGGCACGTCCCCGGTCACGCGGCTATTCGCGGGCAGCGTGTCCGTCAACGGAGTGGGCGGGACGCAACCACTCCTTACGGACAACGGGGGGTTCTACGGTGGGGCGCTGCCGGTGCCGTGGACTTCGGTTGGTGGAACCTACACGTTCGTGGGGACGGGAGGCTCCGCCGCCGCCGATATCGGTCCGGATATCGCAGGCTTCACGTCCGCCGTCAACTCTCCGGCCTCGCTCGATTGGACCAACCAGAAGTCGATCGGCGCGATCAACCGGTCGCAAGGCGTACGGTTGACCTGGACCGGGGGCGACGCCGATGGAGTCGTGGCAATCCGCGGCAGCTCGTTTGCGGCGGCCGGATCGCCAACCCCGACCGGCAGCTTTATGTGCTCGGTCCCGGCCGGCGCCGGGCAGTTCACGGTTCCTGCCTCGGTATTGAATGCCCTGCCGACCGGCGCGGGGACCTTGACGCTCGAGAACCAGAGCGCCTCGCGGTCGTTCACGGCCAGCGGCCTGGATATCGGCTACGCGTTCGCCGGCGCGACGTTTACGATTAACGCGGTCTACAACTGACCCGGGCCGTCACTGGTTGTCAAACTGATTCTCGGGGATCAGGACGGTAAAGCAGAGAAAAGGGGGTGAAATAGCCCGATCTGCCGCCCAGAGCTAAACTGGTCAAGGAGGTTGGTGGCCATGGAAGGCGGCATCATGAAGCGCGCATGTCTGCGTATTGTGCTCGCCTTGCTGGCGGGATTCGCCCTGCATGGGCAAGGTTTCTACATCGCGGGTGTGCAGGACGTTGCTGGCGGCGCCAACTTCGCCCCAGGCAGCCTCGCCAACCTCTTTTGCGGCAGCTTGGGTTTTTTCACCGTCGGTGGGTCCACGCTGGTGGCGACCGTGGGCGGCTTGAATGCCGCCACCGTTTCCATCAGCGGCTGCGAAATGGCGATCCAGATTCCGGTTAACGCACCGGTGGGCGCGAACATACCGGTGGAAGTCGCGGGTGCCACGTTCCCCATTACTGTTTCGCAGTATGCGCCAATCCTCGTGCCACAAGCCGTCGGCGCCAGTACGGTCAGCGCCTGGCATTCGGACGGAACCCCTGTTTCGCCGGCCGCGCCGGCGATGCCGAACGAGACCATCGACATGTACGCCGCCGGCCTGGGGGCGACCAATCCGGTTATCCCGACGGGAGGTTCAGGATACGCGCAGACCACCACCGTCCCTACCGTCACTCTGGGCGGCAACCAGTGTGCGGTTCAGCATGCGGTGCTTGGGGTGGCCGGTGTCGGCATCTACCAGGTCTATTTTACGATGCCAGCCAATGCTCCGTCCGGCGCTCAGAATGTTTCGGTCGGCATCGGAGGGGCCACCAGTAACACGCTGGCTTTGGCCGTCGGCCCCGCCCCGGCCGTCAGCGCTGTGCTGAACAATTACAGTTATGTTTTGCCTGGCGCGGCGAACTACGGTATTGCGCCGGGCAGCATTTTCGTTATCTTCGGTTCCGGCATGGCGACGCCGGGCGCGCCGGCGGTCTTGCAGGACAGCAGCAAGGGGCTGCCGTTCACGTTGAACGGCGCCAGCGCCGCGGTGACGGTGGCGGGTGTCACCGAGCAGGCGGCGCTGTACTACGCGACGCAAGCCCAGATCGCGGCGGTGCTTCCTTCCAACATGCCGTTGGGAGCCGGCACCGTCACGGTGACATACGACGGGATGACCAGCGAGCCGGCGCCGACTCAGGTTGCGCAGAGCGCCCTGGGACTCGCCACCATGTCCGGCGACGGCACGGGCCAACTGATGGCGACGGACGCGAACTACAAATTCATCTCGCCGACCAACTCGGCGGCGTCCGGCCAGATCATCACTCTGTGGGGATCGGGCCTGGGCGCCGACATTGAGGCGAGCGACACCACCTACTCTGCCACTCCGCACCAAATTACGAACATTCCGCTGACGATTTATCTCGGTGGCGTGCAAGCGACGGTTATATGGGCGGGCAGGAGCGGTTATCCGGGCCTGGATCAAATCAACGTCCAGGTGCCTGTGGAGCCCGCGCTCGGCAGTGGCAGTTATCTAGCGATTCCCGCCGGCTGCGCAGTTTCGCTGACGGCGGTGGGCGGTGCAGTGAGCAGCGGTTTAGCGAGCAACAACGTAACGCTGCCGGTAGCCTTGTCCGAGGCCGCGTGCGTGCTTCCATCCTTCGTCCTCGACCCCAGCGTGGTCCAGGCGCTCGGCGCCAAGACGGCCGTCAACTTCGGATACCTGTCGGTCTCGCAAGATGGCAGCCAGGCGATGGCGGGCGGTTACTTTGACAGCATACCGGTCGCCGCACTCTCCACTTATGTGGGCAGCGAAACGGCTTCAACGGGAAGTTGCATCGTCGTTCCACCGGCTAATGAGTATCAAATCACCGGCCTGAACTCGGGTGCCTACATCAACATCAGCGGGCCCGCCGGGCAGCAGTCGCTCATGGCAGACTTCGGCGGATACTACGGTGGGCTTGTGCCGGCTTCCATGATTCCGGCAACCGGCGGAACATTCACCTTCGCGGGCCAGAGCGACATCGGTGGGAACATCGGGGCTCCCAACGCGACCGTGGGTTTCCCGGCCCCGCTCGATTGGACCAACCAGAGTTCGATCGGCACCATCAACCGCTCGCAAGGCGTCCAGTTGACCTGGACCGGCGGCGACGCCAATGGGGTGGTCGCAATCCGCGGGAGTTCCTTTGCCGCGCCCGGAGCGCAAACCCCGAGTGCCAGCTTCCTGTGCTCGGTCCCGGCCAGTGCCGGGCAGTTCACCGTTCCTGCCTCGGTGTTGCAGACTCTGCCGCCTGGCGCGGGGACTTTAGCGCTCGAGAACCAGAGCGCCGCGCAGCCGATATCGGCCGCCGGACTGGACATCGGCTACGCTTTCGGCGGCGCAGTGTTCACGATTAATGCCGCCTACAACTGACCCGGACGGTCACTGGTTGCGGAACTGGATTCCCGAGGATCAGGAGGGTAAATACAGAGAAAAAGGGCTGAAATAGCCCGGCGTCTCCGCCGGGAGCTACACTGGTCAAGGAGGTTCGTGGCCATGAAACCAAGAGCGCCTCGTTCTTTCTTGCGCCGTCCACGCTCGGCGTCATCGCTGGTTGCCGCCGGCATTCTGGGATTGGCTTTGACCGGCAGCATCGCCCGGGCTGCGGGCAGCAACGATTCCAGCGCCCCGGCGATCACGGCGGTGCTGAACAATTACAGCTATATTCTGCCCAGCGACGTGAATAATTACGGCATTGCTCCGGGAAGCATTTTCGTCATCTTCGGCTCCGGCATGGCAACACCGGGCGCACCGGCGGTTTTGCAGGATAGCAGCAAGGGTTTGCCGTCGACGCTGAACGGCGCCAGCGTTTCTGTGACGGTGGCCGGACTGACCGTGCAGCCGGCGCTCTATTACGCGACTGCGGCGCAGATCGCGGCCGTGCTTCCTTCCACCACGCCGCTCGGACCGGGCACCGTCACGGTTACCTACAACGAGGTTACCAGCGCGCCGGCGACGATTCCGGTTATACAGAGCGCCCTGGGATTCGCCACCATGCCCGGCGACGGCACCGGCCCGGCGATGGCGACGGACGCGAACTACAACTTCATTTCGCCGACCAACTCGGCGGCGGGCGGCCAAATCATCACCCTCTGGGGCACCGGATTGGGCGCGAGCCCCGCGGATAGCGACACCACCTACACGCCGACTCCGCACCAAATTACCAGCGTTCCGCTGACGATTTTTTTCGGTGGCCAGCAGGTGCCGGCTGTGTGGGCGGGTAGAAGCGGCTATCCGGGCCTGGACCAGATCAATGTCCAACTGCCCGTGCCGAGCCTTACAACGGTGGGATACGTTAACGGCGTCTCGGCCCTTATCTATGGGACTACCCTTCCGTTGGGTTGCGCGACTTCGTTGATCGCGGCAGACGTCGACAGCGGCGTGGGCAGCAACACCGTGACACTGCCGATTAGCGCTGCTGGCGGTGTGTGCACTCAGCCATCGTTCGTCCTCGACCCCACCGTGGCCCAGGCTCTCAGCGGCCAGACCACCGTCAACCTGGGATCACTGTCGGTATCGCAGGATGGCAGCCAGGCGGTTGCGGGTGGGTACTTTGAGCCTATATCGGGTGCCGCGCTCGCACCTTTTGCAGGCAGTGCACCGGCATCGGAGGGGAGCTGCATCGCCGTTCCAACGGGCGGCTCGCAGCAGATCGGCGGCCTCGGCGCGGGCGGCTTTCTCTCCGTCACCGGACCGGCCGGCCAGCAAACGTTAGCGACCGACGACACGGCAGACTACGGGGGGATTATGCCGGCGTCGATGATTCCGGCCGGCGGCGGAACGTTCACTTTCGTGAGTGGCAGCGGAAGCTACGCAAACGTCGGGCCTTTCAACGTGGCCGTGAAATTCCCCGCCGCGCTCGATTGGACCAACCAGGCTTCGATCGGCACCATCCACCGCTCGCAGGGCGTCCAGTTGACCTGGACCGGCGGCGATGCCGATGGGATAGTCGCAATCCGCGGGAGCTCGTTTGCCGCGGCTGGAGCGCAAACCCCGAGCGGCAGCTTTATGTGTTCTGTCCCCGCCAGCGCCGGCCAGTTCACCGTTCCTCCGTCGGTATTGCAGGCACTTCCCGCTGGGGCGGGGACTTTGACGGTTGAGAACCAGAGCGCCGCGCAGACGATACCGGCCACCGGCCTGGACATCGGGCATGCTTTCGGCGGTGCGATGTTCACGATTAACGCGGCCTACAACTGACCGGAGGGTCGCTTATTGTCGGGCTACCGGAGGCATCATGAAGCGCGTATGTTTATATGTTGTGCTCGCCCTGCTGGCGGGATTCTCCCTGCATGGGCAAACCGCCAATTTCATCGTGGTGCAGGACGTTTTGGGCGGCACAAGCTTCGCCCCAGGTAGCCTCGCCTACGTCTATACCAGCTTCTATGTCGGCACGTCCCCCTCGGTGACTGTGGGCGGCGAGAATGGCTACATCATCGCATCCGGCGACGTCTCTCAACTGGAGATCCAGATTCCGGTAAATGCGCCGGTTGGCGCGAGTATACCGGTGGAATGCGAAGGTTACCAAGCGAGTGCCGCTCTCCCCATCACGATTTCGCAATACGCGCCAATCCTTATGCCGCAAGCTGCCGGCGCAAGTACTGTCAGCGCCTGGCACTCGGACGGAACCCCTGTGTCGCCGGCCGCGCCCGCGATGCCGAGCGAGACCATCAACCTATACGCGGTCGGCCTGGGGCCGACCACACCGGTTATCCCGACGGGAGGCTCCGGGAACGCGCGAACCACGACCGTCCCCAGTGTCACCTTGGCTGGCAGCCAGTGTACGGTTCTGCACGCGGAACTTGGCCTCGCCGGCATCGGCACTTACCAGGTCTACTTTACGATGCCGGCCAACCCGCCGTCCGGCAATCAGAATGTTTCGGTGAGCATCGGCGGCGCCACCAGCAACACGCTGACTATAGCCGTCGGCCCTAACCCGGCCATCACCGGGGTGCTGAATAACTACAGCTATGTATTGCCTGGCGCGGCGAACTACGGCATTGCGCCGGGAAGTATTTTCGTCATCTTCGGCACCGGCATGGCGACGCCGGGCGCGCCCGCGGTCCTGCAGGACAGCAGCAAGGGCCTGCCGTTGACGCTGAACGGCGCCAGCGTTGCGGTGACGGTGGCGGGCGTCACCCTGCAACCCGCGCTCTACTACGCGACGCCGACGCAGATCGCGGCGGTGCTTCCTTCCAACATGCCGTTGGGAGCCGGAACCGTCACAGTGACATACGACGAGATGACCAGTACCTCGGCGGCGATTCAGGTTGTACAGAGTGCCCTGGGACTCGCCACCATGTCCGGCGACGGCACCGGCCAGGCGATGGCGACGGACGCGAACTACAACTTCATCTCGCCGACCAGCTCGGCGGCGGCGGGCCAGATCATCACTCTCTGGGGATCGGGCCTGGGCGCCGATACCGCCGTCAGCGACACCACCTATTCGGGGCCGCACCAGATTACCAACATCCCGCTGACGATTTATCTCGGCGGCGCGCCAGCGACAGTGGTGTGGGCGGGCAGAAGCGGCTATCCGGGCTTGGATCAGATCGACGTCCAGATGCCCGTCCTGGCCAAGGCCACGGCGATTCCCGTTGGCTGCTCGGCTCCATTGACCGCAGTAGGCGGTGCAGTGGGCAGCGGTTTGGCGAGCAACGCCGTGACGCTGCCGGCGACCATCGCCGGCGGGGCGTGTATGCAGCCGCCGTTCGTCCTCGACCCCAGCGTGGCTCAAACGTTCAGCGGCAACGATGCCGTCATCTTTGGATTCCTGTCGGTATCGCAAAATGGCAGCCAGACGATGGCGGGCGGGTCGTTTGAGACCATACCGGGCTCGGTGCTCGCCACTTTTGCGGGCAATCGAACGGCTTCAGCGGGAAGTTGCATCGCCGTTCCACCGGCTGACACGTATACGAGTACGTACCTGTTCGAGGGCGCCAGTATCGTCCTCCTTGGGACGGCCGGGCAGCAACAACTCCCGGTAGACGTCACGGGAGACTACGGTGGGCAACTGCCGGCGTCATGGGCTCCGTCAGCCGGTGAAGCGTTCACATTCACGGGTTCGAGCAGGTCCGCCGCGGGCACCTGGGTCTTTTCGACGGCCGCGAATTTTCCGGCTCAGCTCGATTGGACTAACCAGCAGTCGATCGGCGCCATCCACCGTTCGCAGGGCATCCAGTTGACCTGGACCGGGGGCGATGCCGATGGGGTTGTCGCAATCCGCGGGAGCTCGTTTGCCGCGGCGGGAGCGCCGGCACCGAGCGGGAGCTTCCTGTGCTCAGTCCCGGCCAGCGCCGGCCAGTTCACCGTTCCTGCCTCGGTATTGAACGCCCTGCCGGCTGGCGCGGGGACTTTGACGGTCGAGAACGAGAGCGCCCCGCAGACGATCGCGGCCAGCGGACTGGACATCGGCTACGCTTTCGCGGGCGCGTTGTTCACGATTAACGCGGCCTATGACTGAGCAGGGTAGGACGGACCATCGCCTTCCGTGGTCTGTCATTTCGCTCGTCAAGCGCGACACCTTGACAGACGACCGAAACCGATCGTCCGTCCTACCTCACTTGTTGTCGAACTTGATTCCCGAGGAGGCTTCGAAGCGGCGGTACTCGCGAAAAACGCTCTCATTGCGCTCAACCACCTTGCCCCGCCTGACCTGCATGGTCGAACGCAGCGGCAACAGATAATCTTCCGTGCCGATGCGCACCATGCCGTATTCCAGCGCGAAAGAGGGCGATTGCAGCGGGAAGGTGGGGGGCAGCCCGTCTCCCTGAATGGTGAGGCGTCTCACCATGCCGGTCTCGTCGTCGACGAAGACCTTGCCTGTATAGCCGGCGGGCTCGCCCATCCGGTTGTAAGTCAGAGTGAAATTCGATTTGGCCCTGGGCACCGCGACTTCAAATACCTGGCAGAGTACGCCCATGGCCATGGCGCGGCCGGCCCACTTGTACGAAGCGCCGACCTCCGGATCGAACAGCCCCATCAGCATGGAGCCGAACTCTCCCTTGGAATTGACGAAATTCAAATCCTGGCGCGACGCGTCGGTCTTGTTTCCGTCGATCTCGATGACGCGGTAGGTTTCCCGGCCGTCCTCGAACGTCAATTCGTCGCGGAAGGAGTTGGCCTCCTTCAACTCATCCGGCTTGGCGGCGGGCGCCGTTAAGCGATGGGTCTCCTGCGTGCAACGGAAGTTGGGAAGGTGCGAAGAGTACTCTTTCGCATTCGCCGCGGCCTCATCCCAAAGCCGCTTCTGCTCGTCCTTCGCCATCGCCAGGCCGCTCGAATCGATAGTGGCAGGCGCTAACTCCGGCAATACCACCACTCCGTCTTCCGCATCCGTCCGTTTGATTAAGGCCTTCTCCGGGGCGGCTTCGGCAACCGCGGGACGCTCTCCCACCACGCGAAACTGGGCGTTGCGGGTGATCACGCTCTTGCCCTGGCGGATCGTGACGATGGCGTCATAGCTGCCGGCGGCGAGCTTGGTGCCCTTGACATCGGCCAGGTACGGAAATGCGTGAGCCATCCCGCCTACGATGCCGGAGCCATACTGGCTGCTTGGGCCATCCATCGACGCATTCAGGATCTTGGTACCAAACTGCATCGGCATGCGGATCACCACATGGCCCTCGCGCGAGATCTCGAGGCTCATACTTGGCTGGCCCCCATGGATATCCGGATAGAGGATGAGATAGAACTGGAGACTGAACTCCTCTCCGGCCGGGAAAACGGGATCGAGCAACGGAGACAGAGCCTCGCCCTCATAGGCGAGTATCTGGTCGGACTCGAACTTGTCGGCGGACCGTTTGAACCCGCGCACAAACAGCACATCGCTCGCCATCAAACCGGGCGCGCCCTGGCCAAACCGCAGCGGCGTCTGGATGCGGCCCGAGGTTCCAGCCAGCAGATCCTCCACTTTGGCGTCGATCGTGAAGCGATCGTGGCCGGGCACCGTGACTCCCCGCATGAACTCCAGGTTGCCCTTTTGCCGCAGGCTCAGGTCGCGGAGCTGACCGTGAATGTCGACCTCTTTCTGGCCGCTCCACACCGGGGCGCCTTTCGAGTTGCGCACAATGGCGATGACTCTGGCGCGGGCCAGGTAGGTCCCGGCGCTGTCGTCCACCTGGAATTTCAACGCGCTCAGCGGCGCTTCGACCAGGATCAGGCCAAGCATCGGGCCGGTGGAATCGCTGGCGTCAGTCGAGCGTTCATTCATCTGAATACCCGTGCCGACGCCGGCGCCTCTACCCCCACTACCTCCACTGACGACAGATTCTATGCCGGAGGTGGCGCCGCTTGAGGTTGACGAAGTGCGAATGAAGCGCGCATGCACCGGAATCTCGTTTTGCGCAGCCTCAGCCGCGGGAGCCGGCGATCCGGCAGCCGGTGGCGCAGCCGGTGCAGCGGCAGCCGGCGGGGCAGGCGGCGCAGCGGCCGGGGCCAGAGCTTCCGCTTTGGCCGTGTGCGTGACCGCTAAAAGGCTGGTTTCCAGGTTGGCCGCCTGGGTGACCCAGGCGCCGCCGGTATTGGTGGTCAGCACTGCCAGAGTGGAAGGGAGGGCTTTCGCCCCCGGCGGGACGATATCGAGCACGACCACGCGCACGGAGTTGGTCTGGCACAGCCCCACCAAATGTCTGATAGTGCTCTCCATGTCGCTGGACAACGGCGGGCTGTTCAGCACGGCGACGACTACCCGCGTGCCGGGCCGCAGCGCGGCGGCCTGCACGGCGGCGTCCAAGGAAGTGAGGAACGCGGCGGGATCGGCGTTGCGCGCCGCCAGCGCCGCATCGGTGAAGGCCAGATCCATCTCCTTCGTGGTCATCTTGGCGTCAACGCGCTGCGGGTCGGGGCTGCCGACCCGCCTGATCTCGACCGTAGCGTTGGTCGTCCCGAACCAATGGTGGGAAGCCGCGGAGGCGGCGAGCGCGCCCTGCCGGGCGTTGGCTGCGAAACCCGGACCGAACAAGAAGGTCAGCGAATAGTCCTCAGCACGTGCCGTGACAACACCGGCAAGGTAAACCAGAAGCACAATCCCGAGGAAACGATAGTGAACCCGCATTTTGGTAACCTGTCTAACGCACTATTGTCCCTCAGTTCGCGCCCGTTGGGAAGCTCGCCAAACCGCGACGCGCCTTCTGGTAAGCTGTCGCTGATGCGTTTGAATGGCCCCCTGCTCATGAGCACCGTGGTAGCCGCGCTGGGCGGGCTGCTGTTTGGTTTCGACTCCGCCGTCATCGCCGGCACCACGCACGCGCTCGCCGAGCTGTACCAGTTGTCGCACTGGATGCTGGGCTTCACGGTGGCCGCCGCCCTGTGCGGGACGGTGGCCGGGTCGGTGCTGGCCGGATATCCCGGCGACCGGCTGGGCCGCCGCGACAGTCTGCGGCTGATGGCCGTGCTATACCTGGCCAGCGCGCTGGGCTGCGCATTCGCCTGGAACTGGTATGCGCTGCTCTTCTTCCGTTTCATCGGCGGCCTCGGCATCGGCGGCTCTTCCGTGCTGGGGCCCATGTACATCGCAGAGATTTCACCGCCCCAGTGGCGCGGGCGCCTGGTGGGATTCTTCCAGTTCAACGTGGTCTCGGGAATTCTGCTGGCCTATTTGTCCAACTATCTGCTGGGACGGCTTTCGCTGGGCGGCGCCGAATGGCGCTGGAAACTGGGCGTTGCCGCGCTGCCGGCCCTGCTGTTCCTGGCGATGCTGTTTCGAATTCCGCGCAGCCCGCGCTGGCTGGCGCAGAAGCGCCGGGTGGCGGAGGCGCGCCGGACGCTGGCCACCATCGGCGCGGAGGACGTGGAAAGAGAGCTGGCTGAGATCGTCGCTTCCATCGACGCCGAACACGGGCATGACCGTGAGCGCCTGTTTTCGCGCAAGTACCGATTGCCGATTCTGCTCGCGGTTTCGCTCGCCATGTTCAACCAGCTCTCCGGCATCAACGCGATTCTCTACTACTTGAACGATATCTTCGCCAAGGCCGGTTTCAACAAGGTGTCGAGCGACCTGCAGGCGGTGGCGATCGGCGCCACCAATCTGCTGTTCACGGTGATTGCGATGTCGGTCATCGACCGGATCGGCCGCAAGCTGCTGCTGCTGGTGGGCGCGGTGGGCACGGCGGTCTGCCTGGGCGGCGTTTCGTACATTTTCTCGACGACGCGCCACGAATCGATGCTGCTGTGGCTGCTGGTGGGCTTCATTGGCTTCTTCGCGTTTTCGCAGGGCGCGGTGATCTGGGTGTATCTGAGCGAGGTCTTTCCCAACCGCGTACGCGCGCAGGGCCAGAGCCTGGGCAGCTTCACCCATTGGATCATGAATGCGCTGATCTCGTTCCTGTTTCCGATGGTCGCCGCCCGGTCCGGCGCTCTGCCGTTTGCCTTTTTCGCGGCCATGATGGCAGTCGAGTTCGTGGTGGTGCTGATCTTCTTCCCGGAGACCAAAGGCGTGTCGCTCGAACAAATGCAAAAGCGCCTGGAGATCGCCTGAGATGGGCGCGCTTGAAGAAGCAGCGCGCTCAGCCACTCGCTGCTGCCTGCGATGATGGTACCGGGCATGGCGTTCATTCTTCTGTTGCCGGCGACGTTCGCGGCGCTCTGGTGGGCGGCGTCCGCGGAAAACGGCTGGCGGGACCGCTTGCTGCGCGCCGCGGTCGCATTCGGACTGACGATTGTGCTGGCTACGGAACTGCTCAGCGCGTTCGGCTTGTTGCGGCGCGGGCCGATGGTTGCCGTGTGGAGCGCGGCACTGCTGGCGGCGCTCGCGCGCGGCTGGCGCGCGCGACGCGTGGCGCTCTGGCGTGGCATGCGGCCTCCCGCCGGCGCGACGATCCTGCTGGCGTTGGCCGGCTGCCTGGCCATCGTCATCGCCACCGGCGTCACGGCCGCGTTCAGCCCGCCCAACAGCGCCGACGCCATGGCCTACCACATGCCGCGCGTGGTGTATTGGGCGGAGCAGGGCAGCCTGCGCTTCTTTCCAACGCCCTATCTCACGCAGATCATGCTGCAGCCCATGGCGGAGTATTGGATGCTCGATGGGTACCTGCTTGCGGGCGGCGACTGGTTCGTGAATTTCGGCCAGTGGTTCGCGGCGCTGGCGTGCATGATCGGCGTTTCCGCCGTGGCGGGTTTGCTCGGCGCGCGGGCCAGAGGGCAAGCCATCGCCGCTGTCTTCTGCGCCACGCTGCCGGCCGGAATCCTGGCAGCCTCCGGCGCTAAGAACGATTACGTGATGGCGATGTGGGCGGTGGCCGCGGTTTATTTCGCGCTCCGGCTGCGGGAAAACCTGCAAGGGTTACCAGGCGAAAGCGCCTGCCCCACAACGGGCGCGCAGGAAGGTGAGGCAGGCGCAGGCG
>DASWZP010000276.1:0-6222 GCA_036404395.1 Bryobacteraceae bacterium
GTGTTACGCGCAACAGAGCGAACTGGTGCAGAACGCATCGGCGCGGCAGGGCCTCAGTCTGAACGGGCCGTGGAAGATTATCGTCGATCCTTACGAAGCCGGCTACTACGACTTCCATCTGCATCCGATTCCGGGCGGCGGCCTCGGCGCGGACCGCGTCCCGGCCGATAAGAGCGACCGTCTGGAGCTCACCTTCATGCCGAACGCCCCTACGCTCCAGGTGCCCGGCGATTGGAACACGCAGAAACCGGAGTTCCTCTGGTACGAAGGAACGATCTGGTATAAGCGCGAATTCGACTACGCGAAGAAGCCCGGCCGACGCCTGTTCCTCTGGTTCGGCGCCGCCAATTACCAGGCCATCGTCTTCCTGAACGGTAAGAAACTCGGCCAGCATGAAGGCGGCTTCACACCTTTCCAATTCGAAGTTACCGACTCCGTTCACGATGGCACTAACTCCGTGATCGTGAAGGTGGACGACCAGCGCCATGCGGATGGCATCCCCACTGCCATGACCGACTGGTGGAACTACGGCGGACTTACTCGCGATGTGAAGCTGATCGACGTGCCGGAGACGTTCATTCAGGATTACTTCGTGCAGTTCGAGAAGGGCTGGCTCAACCGTATCGGGGGATGGGTGCGCCTGGATGGCGCCCGGAAGCGGCAGAAGGTCACCATTCGCATCCCGGAAACCGGCAACTACACTACCGTCGATACCGATGAGAATGGCTGCGCGCGCTTCGCATTGAACGCCACACTGACTCCCTGGTCGCCGGACAATCCCAAGCTCTACGATGTCCGCGTGGAAGCCGAGACCGACAGAGTGGAGGACCGCATCGGCTTCCGCCTCATCCAAGCCGGCGGCCAGAGGATCTCGCTGAACGGCAAGCCCATCTTCCTGCGCGGCATTTCGATACACGGCGAAGCTCCCTTCCGGGCCGGCCGCGTTTTTTCGGAAGCCGATGCGCGCGTGCTGCTCACCTGGGCCAAGGAACTGGGCTGCAATTTCGTCCGCCTGGCGCATTATCCCCACGATGAGGCGATGACGCGCCTGGCCGACCAGATGGGCCTGCTGGTGTGGAGCGAGATTCCCGTCTACTGGGCCGTCCAGTGGGAGAACCCCGCTGCCTATGCTAACGCCGAGCGGCAACTCACCGAGATGATCGCGCGCGACCACAATCGCGCTTCCGTCATTTTCTGGTCGATGGCCAACGAAACGCCCCTCGGCGATGCACGCACCAAGTTCATCGGCTCGCTGGCGGCCAAGGCGCGCGAGCTGGATCCCACGCGCCTGATCACAGCCGCTACGCTTACGCACTACTCCGACCCGGCAACCATTTCGATTGACGATCCGCTCGGGCAGTACCTGGACGTGATCGGCTGCAACGAGTACATCGGATGGTACGACGGCCTGCCCATCAAGGCCGACACCGTCGCGTTCAAGACCATCTACGACAAGCCCATGGTGATGAGCGAGCTTGGCGGCGAAGCGCCCTTCGGGAGACACGGCGACGAAGATACCGCGTGGACCGAGGAGTACCAGGCCAACGTGTATCGCCATCAGATCCCCATGCTGAAGCGGATTCCATTTCTTGCAGGCATGACTCCGTGGATCCTGGTGGACTTTCGCTGTCCCCGCCGTTTCCTGACAGGCATCCAGGATTACTACAATCGCAAAGGCCTGCTGAGCGACCGCGGCGAGAAGAAACAGGCGTGGTATGTGCTGCGCGATTACTATCAATCGCTGGCGGTGCAGGAGCAACCTCAGCCCCGTCCGCCCAGCTTGCGCAGCGCGGCACCGTAAATTCACCGACGGCAAAGAAGAAAAGCAGGGATGGCTCTCGGCTCAGCAGCCTGACAGGCCCCGGATGGTGCACGGGCAAGCCGCGCCACGGCACGCGGGCGGCACACGTTAGAATCAGACTTGGTTCTGGTTCAGAACGTTTCCAAGCTGTATCGTTTGTACCGTCGGCCGGCCGACCGGCTGCGCGAGCTGCTGCCGGGGGTGGCGCCGGCTCACCGCGATTTTTGGGCGTTGCGCGACATCAGCTTCGAAGTCGAGCGCGGCGAAACGCTGGGGCTGGTGGGGCCGAACGGGTGCGGCAAGAGCACTCTGCTGCAGATGGTGAGCGGCATTCTGCAGCCGACCATGGGGCGCGTGGTGACGCGCGGGCGGATCGCGGCGCTGCTCGAACTGGGCGCCGGTTTCAACCCGGAATTCAGCGGCCGCGAGAACGTCTTTCTGAACGGCGAAATCATGGGGCTGAGCCGCGGCGCGATCGAGCGGGCGATGCCGTCGATCGAGGCGTTCGCCGAAATCGGCGAGTTCATGGAGCGGCCGGTCAAGGAATATTCGAGCGGCATGTATGTGCGGCTGGCGTTTTCGACGGCCATCCACGTAGACCCGGAAATCCTGATCGTCGACGAAGCGCTGGCGGTAGGCGACGCGGTTTTCGCCAACCGCTGCGTGCGCAAGTTCCAGGAACTGCGCGAGCGCAAGATCACGGTGCTGTTCGTCTCGCACGACCTGGGGCTGGTGAAGCAGCTCTCCGACCGCGCGATCCTGCTGCTGAACGGGAGGATCGAAGCTGAGGGTGCGCCCAACGACGTGATCAACCGCTACATCGGGCTGGTGCTCGAGAAGCAGGCGCCGGAAACGCGGCAGGAGCGCTTGCGCTCGAGCTTCCGACACGGCGATGGCACCAGCGAGATCGTGGGCATTCAGATGTTGAACGCGCGCGGCGAAGAGACGGCGTCGATTGCGAGCGGCGAGCCGGTGACGGTGCGAGTGCAGGCGCGCTTCCACCGCGCGGTCTCGGACCCGATGGTGGGGATCCTGGTGCGCACGCGGATCGGCATGGATGTCTACGGCACCAACACGCGCATCGAGAACACGGAGCTGGGCGATTTCGAGGCGGGCCAGTTGCTGGAGGTGGATTTCGGCATCGAATGCTGGCTGACGCCGCAGCAGTATACGCTGACGGCCGCGATGCAGAATGCCGATGGATCGAGCCACGACTGGCTGGACGACGCCATCGCGTTCGACGTGGTGGACGCGCGCGTGGCGGCCGGCGTCGCCAACTTGCGGGCGAAGGTGGAATGGCGCGCATCACGATAAAGGCGCATCCGCGCGCCGCACGGTCGGCGGTTGCCGGGAGATTAGGCGCCGCGTGGAAGCTCGATCTGGCGGCGCCGCCGGCGGAAGGCAAGGCGAACGAGGAATGCGTGCGGTTCCTGGCGGAGTTGGTGGGCGTGCCGCGCTCGCGGGTGCGCGTGATCAGCGGTACTGCGGCGCGCACCAAGATCGTGGAAGTAGAAGGAGTAGCGCAAGAAGAACTGGAAGCACTATTGGCGCGCGGGGCGGGATGATGGGGATGAGGGGACTTATCGGAAGATCAGCTCTCGAATCGCCGGCCCGTGTCCTGCTGAAGTTTGCGTCGTTTTCGGGAAACCGCCAGGAGACAAACCAAACCAAGACCGAGCATTTTGAGTGCGCCGGGCTCCGAGGTTGCCGGGATATCGCTTCCCAGGGTGAAGTCGTCGAACGCAACCAAGCCTACTGTATTGCCGAAGGTCACTGACTCTGCCACGCCCGTGAAACTCACCCCGAGCGGGGTGAACGGACAGAAGGTCTCAGAAGGTGTGCAAGCCGAGGTGTTGACCGTAAGCGTAAGTGTCTGCAGCAGGTCGCCAGAACCGCCGGGTCCGTCCCAGATGCTGATCGTCGATTGGCCGTCCGCCGAATAGTAGAAGGAGAAGCCGTTGCTGAAACCACTCCCCGCGACGTCCATTGTGGCCGAGCCACCGCTCACGAAGGTAAGGGCCGTGTCTCCGAAGGGGTCCCCGCCGAAGGGTGCAGTCCCGGTGCCGTTGCCGGCTTCAGCATTACTATAGGTCGTTGCGTCGTCGCTGAATGTAACCCCATAGTTCGGTCCGGTGTTGCCGTAGGAGTCCTCGCCGCCGTCGAAATAGTTTTGAACCTCATCGCCGTCTGCGAGGAGTGCGACGCCGGTTGTGGGGCTTACGAGGCCATCGAAGATCATCTCGACGACGTCGGCCTTCGCGGCGAAGGTAAGCACGGCGCCGAGAGCCGCAAGTTGCAATACCCTACGCATCTGCCCTCCGCGGTGTATCTCGGTTGCTATCTCGCCAAGGCACAAGTGGGCCGGCGTGCGCTAACAGTGGCGGGTTGACGTAACACACCAGAATTTCCCCTCAGATCTCGGAGTTTGACCTAATTATACAGCCGCCATCGCCTGAATTAAGTTTCTTTGCGCGGCGAAACCGGCCGTTATGTACTTTGCGACACATTCAGCAGGTTTCTGCAGGGGATTTAGGGCACTTATGAGGCCACTTGTTAACAACCGCAAGTTTCTGATTCTACATTCGGTCGGGTGGGAAATCAGGCGGATTTGTGTCCCGGAATACTATTTTTTGGTAACTTGTGTTGCCGGAGATTCTGTCCGCGCTTCGCGCCGGTGGCGGGGTTCAGCCCTTCCACAGCAACTCTGCATCGGAGCGGCGCACGTAGTTGGCGTCCAGCGCTGCCGGGTCCGAGGCTTCGCCAGCTTGCCAGCGTTGCCAGACGATGCGGGTGATGGCGGCGGCCTGGGCGTGTGGTGCGGTGGTGCGGCGGGCATCGCGAAGGCGCGACGCGGCGAGGGCATCGGCGAACACACTGAAATCCGGCGAGACCAATTCGACTTCTTCCGGCAGCGCCTCCAGCCAGCGCGCCGGCGGGGCGACGGTTTCGGGGCGCACCAGGCGTCCGGCGTCATCGTAAACCGCCGCGTAGATTTCGCCCCGGCGGGCATCCAGCAGGGCCGCGCGCAAAGGCGCCGAGCCGAAGGAGGCGATGGCCGCGAGATTGGAAACCGCGACCGCCGGCTTGCCGGCCGCTTCCGCCAGCCCCTTGACGCAGGCCAGACAAACCCGCACGCCGGTGAAGGCGCCCGGGCCGGATGCAGCGGCGAAGCAATCCACGTCGTCAACCGAAACGCGATGCCGCGCGAGCAGCGCTTCCAGGTGACCGTAAATCACGTGGGCGAAGCCGGAGGGCGATTCGAGCGCAACCTCCTCGATCAGATCGCCCGCGCGGGCCAGCGCCAGGCTGCCGTGCGCGTGGGTGGTATCGACGGCCAGAATGAGAGGCGTCACTGGTTGAAATCGTATCCTTTGGCCACCATGTAAACGGTTCCGTAGCCGTTGATGGCATAGAGGCGCACCAGCGCGATGGCAGGATAGCCGACGGCCAGGCTGGCTGGCAGCGTGAAATCGCCCTGCGGCAACGTGCCGAGCACGCGATACCCCTGGTGGTCCGCGGTGACCTCGGCGGTCCACATCCATAGCATGGCGCGCGTGGCGTGGCTGGTGCGCTTGAGCTTGGCCGAAAAGTGCGCCGCGCGGCCGGCGATGAGCGCGCCGGTGGGCTGCTCGATTTCGTAAGGGACCTTTACCGGATCGATCACGATTTCCTGCACCGGCACCTCGCGCGATTCGAATTTGTAACTGCGGTTCATGCTTTCGATCGTAGCTTCGCGGACCAGGCGCAACACCCAATCGTGATAGCGGTCGGGAGGCTCGCCGGTGAAGTGCTGGCCGCTCCACTTGCGGCGTCCGGTGATGGAGCCGTCGGCCGGATCCAGCCAGTAGACGTCGTAGCCGTGGTGCTCGACAGTGAGCTCGATCGGGCCGGGCTTATCGATATAGACGATGTAGTCGACGCCGGGAAGCGCCAGGGCGCGTCCGCCATCGACGTCGAAGTAGGGTTCGAGGTCCCAATGGCGCGTGCCTGCCATCAGGTTGAACCAAACCGTCATGGCCTTGGCGCCGGGCGAATCGACGGAACGCGCGGCCCCGCCGGTATTGGCGTAGGTCGGGTACTGGCCGTTCATGGCCGCCGTCCAGAGCCGGTGGCGGAATCCGGCGGCATCCACGTCATTGGGTCCGGACTTCCCCGCTCCGCTATCTTCGCGAGCGAGCTCGAGAGCGACGCCCGGCACCTGATAGAGCTGATGCTCAATGGCGCCCACGGCGGCATCGGCTGTTCCGTACGCGGCGAAATCCATCCAGCCGTCATCGAGCAGCGGCGCCGAGGTGACGCGCGCGCCGCTGGTGCGGGGGTGTTGATATGGATCCATTTGTTTGATGAGAGCGCCGGTTTCCTTGAGCAGCGCGCGCGCGCCGGGCTGGCTTTCGAATTCCTGCAGGCCCTGCCAGGTGACG
>DASWZP010000277.1:0-4757 GCA_036404395.1 Bryobacteraceae bacterium
GCCAAGGCGATGGACGCCGAATTCGGGCCGCGCAAAGCGGCGCTCGACGAAGACCAGAAGGCCATCGCGCAAAAGCAGACTCGGCTGGACCAGGAAAAACTGAGCGACGAGGAGCGCAAGGAACTTCAGAAGGAGGTCGACGACGCGACCATCGTGCTCAACGCCAAGATGGACCAGGCCGACGCCGATCTGGACAAGGCACAGAAGAAGACGCTGGCCGAACTGGGCAAGAAGATGGTAGCGGTGATCGTTGAGTTCGCCACCAGCACGGGCTACGCGATGGTGTTCGACACCAGCACGTCGCAGGCGCCGCTGCTCTATGCCGACAACGCGACGGATATCACCAGCGAAGTGATCGCCGCTTATGAAACCCGGCACAAGAGCGCCGCGGAGCGCTGAAGCGTGGGCGCGCGATGGTTGACAGGTTTCAACCTGCCAAGGGCAGGCATTCCTGCCGAGGTGGCTCGCAAAGAACCGGCGGCAAAGACCGCCGGCGTTACCGCTACGGCGTTGCGTTTCTTCGTAACGCCGGCGGTCTTTGCCGCCGGTTCTTTGCTCCGCAGAGCGGCAGTGGTCAACCTGCCAACGCCCGCTTGCGGGCGCGTTTTTCCACGGCTTCTGACGCTGCTGCTGGCGATGGCAGGCGCGCTGGCTGCGCAGAGCGTCGATATCTACTCGGAGTTTTCGCGGGTCGATCCGTTCGGCGAAATCGTGCCGGCCGACCGCGGCGGCGGGCCGCGCGAAATTCTCTCACCGGCGGTGGCGCGCAACGCGTGGGCTTCGTTCCATGTGGTGATCTCGGCGCCGCCTGCGACCACCTACCTGCTCTATGTGGCGACCAATCCGCTCAACGCGTGCCGCGTGGCGCTGTACAAAGAGCATTTCGAGAAGACGCCGGCGGGATGGGTGCCCGACCGGCTCGCCGAGCTGACGCGCCTGCCCGATTTCGGCGTGATACCGGACCCGGCCGACGGCGTGGACGGCCAAACCACGCGCGCCTACCTGCTCGACCTTTGGATACCGCCCAACGCGGCGGTCGCGCGGTTCCGGCTGGAGGTGCAGTTGAAGGTGGGCACTTGGGTGGTGCGGCCGATGGAGGTGCGGGTGATCGCGCCGCGCGTTCCCGATCTGCGTGTGGTGACCGAACCCGTGGCGCTGCCGCCGGTCGCGAGCGGCGCCGACGCAGCGGCGCTGGGCGCGCTGCTCGATCCTAACGCGCGCACCTACCCGCCGCCGGAGACCGTGCGCGCCATCATCCTGCGCAACGCGGTTCAAGATATGGCGCTGGCGAGCCGCCTGGATGCGACAGTGGCGGGCCCGGAAGCGCTGCGCCAGCGTTGGGAGATTCTAAAATCGGCCAGTGGCGATAGCGTGATTCCGTTACCGACCGGCGCCGAGCGGTACCTGCGGTTGCGGGACTGGATCTACCGCGAAGCGCAGCGGAAGCCGGGGGAGGATTGGTAAGGGGAGAGAGTTGTCAACCGATCAGATCGAGGAGAGCGGCCACGAGGGCGGATAGAGTCTCGCTATCGAGCACGGCCAGCCGTTTACCCAGACGCTCGACGGAAATCGTCCGCACTTGCGAGATCTTCACCCAGGAAGGCTTGGGCAGCAGCCCTTCCGGTAAGACGAACGCCACAGGAAGCCCGGCTTTTTGCGGCTGGCTCGTGATCGCCATCACTATCGCGGTTTCGGATCGCCGGTTAAACAGTTCGTGGCTCAGAATCAGCACAGGGCGCAGACCAGCTTGCTCGCGCCCTCGGATAGGATTCAAGTCGGCCCAGTAAACTTCGCCCCTTAGTATGCGGGCCACGAATCGGCTCCAAAGCCCTCATCGGCGAGGGCCTTCTCTTCGGCTGGGTCGAGTTTCGCCAATTCGCGGGCCAGGCGGCTTCCCCGGTCACGCTCACACAGCAGGTCGGCAGCCGACTGGAGCGCGCGGCTGCGGTTTCGATACTTGCCCTCCCGCACCCAGCGGTCGAGGTCGGCCACTGTTCGCTGGTCTAGTGTTACTGCAATCTTGCGCACCATATCATCAGTATGACAAATCCTCCTACCTGTTCGCAGGCCGAGGGCCTGCGCCACAATCGCGCCGCTAGTCGGCGACCGCTTTGCTGTCGATCAGGGCGCGGATGGCGGCGATGCACTCGTCTGGAGGTTTGACGCCCTGGTCGCCGTGTTTGCGCTGGCGGACGGCCACTTGCCCGCTCTGCTGTTCGCGGTCGCCGACCACCAGCATGTAGGGAATCTTCTGCATCTGCGCGTCGCGGATTTTGAGATTCACCTTTTCGCTACGCTCGTCCACGGTGGCGCGAATGCCGGCATCGTCGAGCTGCTTGCGGATGCCGCGGGCGTATTCGGTCTGGCGGTCGGTGATGGGCAGCACGATGGCCTGAATGGGCGACAGCCACACGGGGAACGCGCCGGCGTAGTGCTCGATGAGGATGCCGAAAAAGCGTTCGATGGAGCCATAGAGCGCGCGGTGCACCATTAGCGGTTGATGCGCCTTGCCGTCTTCGCCGATGTATTCGAGCTCGAAGCGGCGCGGGAGGGTGAAATCGAACTGCACGGTGGAGAGCTGCCATGGACGGCCGATCGCATCCACCAGCTTGACGTCGATCTTCGGCCCGTAGAACGCCGCTTCGTCGGGCATCACTTTCACTTTGATGTTGAGGCGCTCGGTGGCGTGCTGGAGCGCGTTTTCGCCGACCTTCCACTGCTCGGGCGAGCCGTCGTACTTGCCGCTCGCGCCGTTGTCCCAGGTGGAAAGCTCGGCTTCATACTTGTCGAAGCCGAAAGTGGTGAGCGTATCGACGGCGAACTGGAGGCAGTTCACAATTTCGTCTTCGATCTGCTCGGGAGTGCAGAAGATGTGCGCATCATCCTGCGTGAAGCCGCGCACGCGGAACAAGCCGTTGAGCACGCCGGAGCGCTCATAGCGGTAGACCGTTCCCAGCTCGCCCAGGCGCACCGGCAGATCGCGGTAGCTGTGCTGCTTATCCTTGTAAATCAGAATGTGGAAGGGGCAGTTCATCGGCTTGAGCTGGTATTCGGCGTCGTCCAGTTCCATGCGCGTGAACATGTTGGCGGCGTAAAAATTGGCGTGGCCGGAAGTCTTCCAAAGGTCGAAGCGCGCCACGTGCGGCGTGTAGACGAGCGAGTAGCCGCGCCGCAGGTATTGGTCGCGCATCCAGTCTTCGAGCTGCTTGCGGATGATGCCGCCCTTGGGATGGAAGAAAATCAGCCCCGGCCCGGCCAGCTCCTGAATGCTGAACAGGTCGAGGTCCTTGCCGAGCTTGCGGTGGTCGCGCTTCTTGGCCTCTTCGATTTGTTTGAGATGGGCTTCGAGCTCCTTGGGAGTGAAAAACGCGGTGCCGTAAATGCGCTGCAACTGCTTGTTGTGCTCGCTGCCCTTCCAGTAAGCGCCGGCGATGGAGAGCAGCTTGAAGGCCTTGATTTTGGAAGTGTCGGGCAGATGCGGTCCGCGGCAAAAATCGATGAAATGCGGCCCTAGCGTGTATTCGCTGAAGACCTCATCGGCCTTTTCGTCGATCAGCTCGCACTTCATCCAGGCGTCGGCGTATTTCTTGAGACCGTCTTCCTTGCGGGTGTAGACGCGCTCATAAGGCACGTGGCGCGCCTGGATCTCCCACATCTTCTTCTCGATTTTCTCGAGGTCCTCGGGGGTGAACGGAGTGGCGCGATCGAAGTCGTAGTAGAAGCCATTATCGATGGGCGGGCCGATGCCGAGCTTGGTTTCCGGGTACAACTCAAGGACAGCGGCCGCCAGCAGATGAGCGGTGGAATGGCGGTAGATGTACAGCGACTCGGGGTCCTTGGCGGTGAGAATTTGCAAGCTGGCGTCGTGGTCGATGGGGCGGGTGAGGTCGACCAGCTCGCCGTTAACCTTGGCGGCGATAGCGGCATCGGCCAGGCGCGGGCTGATGGACTGTGCGACATCGATGGGGCGCGTCCCCGATTCGACGGGCTTCTGGCTGCCGTCGGGCAGGGTGATGACAATGCTGCTCATAGGGAAATTTCAGCGTAGCACGCGGGCGCGCGGGGCAGACGGAACAGCTGACAGGCGAAAGCGCCTGCCCCACCTGCAGCGGGCGTGGCTCGCAAAGAACCGGCGGCAGAGACCGCCGGCGTTACGAAGAGGCTCGAGCGGAGTTGGCCGTAGCGCCGGCGATCTTGTCGCCGGTGGCGTTACCTCTCGTGCACGTCTTCCAGGTAGGTGTAGCCGTGCAGGCCCTCTTCGTAGAACTTGAGCAGGGCGCCGGTTTCCTCGTAGGTGAGGCGGCCTTCGCGCAGGGCGGATTCCGCGTCGCGGCGCAGCTTCGCCACCAGGTGCTCGGATGAGAACTGCACGTAGTTGAGCACCTCGCGCACGGTGTCGCCCTTGATGACGGAATCGAGGATCACTTCGCCGGTCGGCCCCTGGCGGACGTGAACCGCGTTGGTGTCGCCGAACAGGTTGTGCAGGTCGCCCAGGATTTCCTGGTAGGCGCCGAGCAGGAAAGTGCCTAAGTAATAATCGCCGCCGGCGAAGGGGTGAAGCAGGAGCGTGCGCTTCACATCGCGGCGGTCGATGAAGGCGTCCACCTTGCCGTCGGAATCGCAGGTGATGTCGCCCAGCACGGCGGGGCGGCTGGGCTGTTCCTCCAGGCGATGGATCGGCATGATGGGGAAGAGCTGCTTGATGGCCCAACTGTCGGGCATGCTCTGGAAGAGGGAAAAATTGCAGAAGTACGTGT
>DASWZP010000278.1:0-4843 GCA_036404395.1 Bryobacteraceae bacterium
TGGCGCATCCTCGCGCTGCTGGTCATTTCGGGATTTCTGAACTATTTCGACCGCGCTAACCTTTCCGCCGGCGCCACCAACATCCAGCGCGATCTCGGCTTCAGCAACTACGAGCTCGGGCTGCTGTTGTCGGCTTTTTTCTGGACCTACGCCGCGTGCCAATTGCTGGGCCTTTCCGGCTGGCTGGCGGACCGCTTCAATGTGGGATGGGTTCTCGCCGCCGGCTTCTTCCTGTGGTCCGGAGCCACCGCCATCACCGGCGCCGCCCACGCCTTCGCGGTCGTGTTCGCTCTGCGCCTGGTGCTCGGCGCCGGTGAATCCATCGCGTACCCGTCATACTCGCGCATTCTTGCTAACCATTATCCGGAGCATCACCGTGGTTTGGCGAACGCGCTGATCGATGCCGGCACCAAGTGCGGTCCCGCGCTTGGCACTTTGCTTGGCGGCCTGCTGATTGCGCGGTACGGCTGGCGCGCGTTCTTCCTCGCTCTGGGCGGGGCCAGCTTGGTTTGGCTGGGGCCCTGGTTGCTTTGGATGCCGCGCGGCCGCGGCACGGCGGTTCCCGAAGAAATGCACTCCACGCGCGCGCCTTCCATCTTCGCCGTGATCCGGCGGCGGGCGGCGCTGTTCACCGCACTCGGCCTCTTCTGCGCCAACTACTTCTGGTATTTCCTGCTCACCTGGCTGCCGCCGTATCTGGAAAAGGAGCGGCACTTTTCGAAAACCAAAATGGCGTACGTGGGCTCGGCGGCCTATCTGCTGATTGCCGTTTCCGCCGTCATCTGCGGCCGGCTGTCGGACGTCTGGATCGCGCGCGGCCACACGCCCAACCGTGTGCGCAAGACCTTCGCCGGCCTGGGCCTCACGCTATCCACCCTGATTCTGCCGGTGGCCATCATTCGCAATGAAACCGCGGCGATGACGATTCTCATGATTACCTGCGCGTGCTACGGCCTGTTCAGCTCGAACATTTACGCCATCACGCAGACGCTCGCCGGCCCGCGCGCGGCGGGCAAGTGGACCAGCTTCCAAAACGGATTCGGCAATCTGTCCGGCGTCGCCGCGCCCTGGTTCACCGGCTGGATTGTCCAGCGCACCGGCGAGTTTTACCTCGCCTTCCTGGTGGCCGCCGTGATCGCCCTGTGCGGAGCCGCCTGCTATGTGATCGGCGTCGGCCCCATCCGCGCGGTCGACTGGGATGAGGACGGCGAGCCTTAGCTCCGTCGCGAAACAGCCAGGTTAGATTTCGACGACTGACGTGGCGCACGCACTCGTGCGTGCCGTGTCGAGACTCACCTCGACACCTGCTCGGCGCCAAGAAACCCTGCGTCGGCAAGAGTGCCGACGCGGCACGCACGAGTGCGTGCGCCACGTCATTTCCCGATCGCATCTTCCACCGACACCTGGTTCACTTCGAGTGTTCGTCCCAGCTCCTGGTCGAGTGCGATGCGGCCGTGCACGTACGCGGCCGCGGCGGCCAGTTCGGCCGATTGCGCGTTGGCCAGATCGCGGCGCGCCTCGACGACGGTGGAGATGGTGGAAGTTCCGGCCACCCACTTCTTCTCCTCGCCTTGCAACAACCGCTCGAGCAGCCCGCGGCTCTCGACAGCCGCCTTGTAGCGCGCGCGCGCCTGCTGGAGCGCCAGCACCTGGCTCGAAATGTTGACGGCCAGGCCGTGGCGCGTGCGCTCGGCGGTCAACTCAGCTTGCCGCTGGCTCAGCACGTCGATCGCATGATCGGCCTGCGATTGCGTGTTGCCAAGAGTCGCGTAATAGTTGACCCCCGCGCTCTCGTTGGGAAAATCGCGGCGAAACATCTGCGCCAGCGCGGTGCCCACTTCTCCCACGAAATTGGCCGAGGGCGTCTGGCCCGGCACGGCCCTGCCGGCCTGGCCGTAATTGCTGGCCGAGGCCCAAACCCCCAGGCTTGGCAGGACGCCATTGGCGGTGCCTTCGGCCGTGATGCCCGCCAGCTCCACCTGGAGATTAGCCAGCGCCACTTCCGGGCGCCGGCGCTCCGCGCTTGCGATCAGCTCGTGAAGGCTGGGCAGATCGTCGGTCTCCGGGACGTTGAGCGGGTCGATGGCGACGATTTGCGCCGCCGCCAATTGATCGTCGGCCACGGCGCGGAAACTCAGATAGTCCTTCAGAGCATTCTGCTGGACGGTGACGCTGTTGCGGGCTACCACCAGGAGATGCTCAGCCGCCGCCGCGGCGCTCTCGGCGTTGACGCGGTCCAAGGCCGGCGCCGCGCCAACCGCGATCTGCCGCCGCGTGTCCGCCAGAAACTGCGCCGCTACATCGCGATTGCGCTGCTTGTACTGCAAATCGTTGGCGGCCAGCGAGAGGTTCCAATAGGCATTCAAGACGCCACTTACCACGGCCATCAAACGCGCGCGAAAGTTTTCGTCCGCGCCGTTCACCCGGCGGCGGGCGATGCGGATGAACCGTCCGTTGACGCGCGTGCCGAATCCGTAGAGCAGGTTCTGCGAAACCGAGACTCCCAGGCTGGTGAACGAGGTCGGATCGAGAATATCGGTCGGCACCGCTTCGTTCAGATACGAGTCGCTGAAACTCACGCGCGCCGTTCCCCCTGTCAACAGGCCCTGCGACGTCTGCCAGTTGTAAGAACGCGCGTCGTCCACCAGCGAGTACACGCCGCTCTGCACGAGAACGTATTGGGGCGAGGTCTGGTGCGAAAAGGCGTCGGTCATCGAAAACACGGGATCGAGTTGAGGCGTCACGGGACCGATTTGCTGGATGAGCACCGCGCCGGACGATCCGGTCGAACCGAGCGACCCGCCGCCCTGGCTGCCGGCGACGCCCTGGCCGCTGCCGAGCGTCACCGACTGCGAGTTGGCTCCGGTGACGCCGCGCAGCGCGCCGCCCGATTCGGCGCGCTCCACCGCCCAATCCGCCATCACCAGGTTGTAGCGGCCGGTCTCGAGATCCAGGCTGCTTTCGAGCGCCAGCGCAATCGCGTCGCGGGCGGTCAGGTGGATGGTTCCTGCTTGAATCATGCCGCGCAGCCGGCCAGCGCCCGTCAACCGCAGCGGCGGCACGGTCACCGGTTTGTAAGAACGGACGAAGGGCGGGCCCTGTGGCTTGATGGGAGCGATGGGCAGCGGCGCTTGCGCCGCCAGCGCACCGGCCAGAGCGAGCCATGCCGCGGCGGTGAGGAAAAGTGAGGGAAACGGGGGGATGCGCGGGTTGGCAGACGAAAGTCCGCTTCGGACCCGAACCCCGGGCGTCTGCCCCACTTCGTCATCCAAAAACTCGCAGGCGAGTGGGGCAGGCGCTTCCGCCTGCCAACCGTTTATTCCGGCAGCCGAACCGGTTATGGATGTTGGTGTCGTTCGCATGGCGGCTCCTATCGCTTCCCCGGCAGCGTGGCCGGCAAGGCGGAATGCCGCTCCACCTGTCCGCTGGCCGCTTCCGCCATGCCGATATCGTTGCGCTCCAGCGTCATGCCGACCGCCTGGTCCAGTGCGATACGCGCGTGGGTGTAATTGGCCATCGATTGCACCTGTTCGCTTTCCGCCGCCACCACGTCGCGCTGCGCCTGGATCACCAGCGCGTTGGTGGATTTGCCGAACTCGTATTTCTTCTTTTCCGCCTCCAGCGTTTCGCGCGCCAGCTTCAGCGTCTCGAGCGCGGTTTCATAACGCGAGTGCGCCTGCTCGACGCCGATCAGCGCGTTCCGCACGTCCACGCTCACCTGGGCAACGCTTTTCTCGAGCAGCAATTCCTGCTGCCGCATCTGCAATTGGTCGGTTGCGTAATCGGCCTGCGCGGCGCGGTTGCGAATCGGAATGGTCAGCGAAAAGCCAGCCGTGTAATTCGGGAAGTCGCGCCGGAAAATCTGCGCCAGCATGCCGCCGTAGGCGCCAAAGAAATACGGGTCGGCAACGTTGCCGGGGATCGTGTTGAGCGGGTTGGGCGCGCCCACCAGGGCCTGATTGGTGAAGGACGCGAACGCTTGCAGGCTTGGCTTCAGCGCGCTGCGGTCGCCGTTCAGCACCAGGAGCTGGCTTTGGATGTTGATGCGATTCTGCTCCAGGTCCGGCCGCTGGGCGAGCGCCTGCTTCACCAGGTCTTTCATCGGCGCCAGGCCCTCCTGCTCCGGCACCTGGATCGGATCGAGCGTGACGATGTGCGCATCCTCCATCGCCGGATCCGCGATGCCGTTGCGGCTGAGCGCGTTTTTGAGCACGATTTCCTGCTGCAGCAGGTTGGTCTCGGCGATCAGCACGTCCTCCGAGCGCGCTGGAATCTCCGCCTGCGCGCGCGTCACCTCGATCGCCGCGATGGCGCCCGCCGCCAGCTCCTTCTTGTTGTCTTCAAAAAGCCGCCGCGCCGCATCCAGCGAGAGCCGCTTCAACCGCAGGTCTTCGGTGAACGCCACCAGGTCCCAGTACAGGTTCAGCGCCGCGGAAACCGTCGTGGTCACCTGCTGCTTCAGTTGCAATTCGGAATAGCGCGAGTTGTTGCGCGCAATCCGTATGTAGCGGTTGTTGACCGAAGCGCCGAACCCCTGCAGCAGGTTCTGCGAAATATTCAGGTTGAGGCTGCCCTGCGTCAGAGGATTCAGTAGCAGCGTGGGGACGTTTGCGGTGGCCCGCGTGCTGTTGTAATTGACGCTGAAAGCGGCCCCGTTCATGAATTGCTGGCTATATCCGGCGTTGAAGCTCTGATAATCCTCCACCAGGGAATCGGTTTGGTAAAGCACCTGGTTGCTTTCCGGCTGCGAGATATGTCCGAAAGACGCCGATGCGGTGACCACCGGATCCGTATACGGGATGGGCGCGCCGATCAGTCCCGTGATGCCGCCGCCGGAGCCCAC
>DASWZP010000279.1:0-9394 GCA_036404395.1 Bryobacteraceae bacterium
CGAAAAGTGCTGCTCGCTCGCCGAGAGGCAGCCGTTTCGGGGCGACGTCCGGTGCCTAACCATGGTCCCTCCCTGCAGGGGGCAATTTGAAACCGGGTCACGCCGTGCAACGTTCATCACAGGCGGCCACAGTGGCTTGTATTCTCCTCCTCGAGAGGAGACAGGAACCGGTTCCTCGCAGCCCCGGCGCTCAAGCGCCGGCAATTACGTTCGAGCAACTTGCCTCCATTTCGACAAAAGGACCGGCGACGGCCGAATGCTCCGCGGCATGCCGGGCCGGGCGTGCCCGGCCCCTACGGCCGTTGGGCGTTGTAGGGGCGAGGCATGCCTCGCCCGCGAATCGCGCGACCGTACGTCATCGTAATTGCGAATTTGATGTACTAGACCCGTCGTCCAAATACCGTTCCGGCGCGTCCTTAAAGTGATAGTTCCACTTTATGGCGCATCCTACCAACCCACCGCCTCCCGAAAGCCGGGCGGCCAAGATGCTGCGCGAGGTCTTCGAGTCCGGACGGCCGCTCACGTATGTCCGTTCCTCGGAAGAGCAGAGGGTCGGCAGCGTCCTGCGCGAGGTCGGCCTGCGGCTGCTCCGCTTTACGCCCATGCCCGTTTGGACCTGGAGCCTCACCGAGGGAATGTGGTCCGATGACGAAGGGTTCAAGCCCGGCACCAACGACCCTCGCGCGGCGCTCGACTTCATCGTCGAGCACGAAGAACCGGGCATCTTCCACCTCAAGGACTTTCACGAGGCGCTGCGCACATCTCCCGAAATCCGCCGCCGATTCCGCGACCTCTATGAGAGTTGTCTGGACCGGCGCAAGTTCGTCGTTGTGAGCTCCCCCGTGCGAGCCATTCCGGAGGAGCTCGAACGGACCGTCATGTTCGTCGATCTCCGGTCACCCGACCGGATCGAGCTGGCGGCGTTGCTGCGCGATGAGATCGCGAAACTCCCGGACCGCGGCCATCGAGACGACGCCAGCGACGAAGTCATCCTGCAAATGGCGGGCGCGCTCAGCGGGCTCACCCTCGACGAAGCGCGCTACGCGTTGCGCCGCGCGCTGGCCACCGGCCGGCGTCTCGGTCCCGAGTCCATGCCGGCCCTGCTCGAAGAGAAGCGGCTGCTGGTCAACCGCAGCGGCTTCATCGAATATATCGCGGATGTCACCAGGCTCGACGCGATCGGCGGCCTCGAATACCTGAAGAAATGGCTGCTGGAGCGCCGCAAGCTGTTCCAAATGCGCGAAAGCCTGAGCAATGACATTGTGCCAAAGGGAATCCTCATGATGGGCATTCCGGGTTGCGGCAAGAGTCTCTCCGTCAAGGCCATCGCCTCCTGTTTCGAACTTCCGCTCTACCGGATTGACATGATCGAGGTCTTCTCCGGGCGGCACGGCAAGCCGGAAGGCGTGTTCGTCCAGGCCTGCCGGATGATGGAGGACCTGGCGCCGGCCGTGCTGTGGTTCGACGAGATCGAGATGGGCGTCACCGCGACCGAATCGAGCGGCGAACAGGGCCGGATTTTCGCGTTCTTCCTGACCTGGATGCAGGAGAAGACCCGCGGCCTTTTCGTCGCCGCCACGGCTAACCGCATCGACCTGCTGCCCGCGGAAATGATTCGCAAAGGACGCTTCGACGAAGTGTTCTTCGTGGACCTGCCGCTCGACGACGAACGGATCGAGATCTTCAAGATTCACCTTACGCGCCGCGGCGTGGATGCGGCCCGCTTCAACCTCGATGAATTGACTCAGTTCACGATTGGCTGGTCCGGCGCCGAGATCGAGCAGTGCGTGGTATCGGCCATGACCAAAGCGCGCCTCGAAGACCGGGAGCTGACCGCCGACGATCTGATCGGTGTCGCCGCGCGCCTGGTCCCGCTCTCGCGCACCATGCGAGAGCAGATCGATCACATCTCCCGCTGGGCCTTCGAGCGCGCCGTCAGGGCGTCCCCGCGGCGAGTGGTGTAACGCGCCGGCGACCCGCCGTCCAGCGCCATATCAGCCTGACGCATGAGGTCCATAAAAAGAACCAATCGCAAATTGGCATGAAAAGCTTGCCGAAACGGCACTGCATCATCCATACTCAACCAAATACGAGACTGGTTAGCCAGTCTCCAGGAGAACTTGAGGAGGGGAATCTGGCGGTGCTTGGTCGATGATTGCTCAGGCGCGAAAGCCGGGCGTCTGAACGGCCCAACCCGCCGATCGTCTAACTACCATGACAAAATACAAACTCGAATACATCTGGCTTGACGGCAAACGTCCCGTCCCCGGCCTGCGCGGCAAGAGTCTGCTTAAGGCATTTGAGAATCCACCCACCCTCGCCGATGTGCCCAACTGGGGTTTTGACGGCAGTTCCACTATGCAGGCGGAGGGCAGGAGCTCCGACTGCGTCCTAAAACCCGTGGCTCTGTATCCCGATACAAGCCGCAAGGACGCTTATATCGTTCTGAGCGAAGTCATGCACCCTGACGGTACGCCGCATTCCACCAACGCTCGAGCTACGATTGAGGACGACCCTGACTTGTGGATTGGTCTAGAGCAGGAATACTTTCTCTTTCAGGACGGGCGCCCTCTCGGCTTTCCGCAGAACGGCCACCCTCTTACTCCCCAGGGCCCCTATTACTGTGGCGTTGGCTATAAGTACATGGGCGGCAAGGCCCGTCAAATCGTGGAAGAACACTGGGACCTCTGCCTCAACGCCGGCATCAATCATGAAGGCATCAACGCTGAAGTCGCTAAAGGTCAGTGGGAATTCCAGATCTTCGCTAAAGGCTCCAGGAAAGCCGCCGATGACACCTGGATCGCGCGCTACTTGCTGATGCGTCTCTGTGAGAAATATGAGGTGGACGTCGAATTGCATTGCAAGCCCATCAAGGGTGATTGGAATGGATCCGGCATGCACTGCAACTTCTCGACTAAATACCTCCGCGAAGTCGGTGGCAAAGAGTACTTTGAAGCGCTCATGAAGGCGTTCTCCGACAACGTCCCGGAGCACATCGCTGTGTATGGCCCGGATAACCATCTGCGTCTGACGGGTCTGCACGAAACGCAAGCCATCGACAAGTTCAGTTATGGTCTCTCCGACCGTGGCGCTTCGATCCGCATGCCTGTGAACTTCGTCAAGAACGGTTACAGGGGTTATCTGGAAGATCGCCGCCCGAACTCCGAAGGCGATCCCTACCAGATCGTCTCGCGCATTCTGAAGACGATCAACAGCGTACCGATGCCGGAATCCGACACCATGGAACTTCGCCGGGCATCATGAGCTCAGGACGCAGTCCACGGGTCTAGGACCCGTATACCGCAGCGGTCGAAATCGGCGGTATTGCGGGTCGCCACAGCCGCGCGATGGGATCGCGCAATAGCTGCGATCATGGCATCAAACTGCGAGATGGGCCGCCCCGCTGTGTTTCGCGAAGCGACAATGCCGGGGAACACGCGAGCTGCGTCCTCATCGAACGGCAGTATCCGGCCTTCGAACTCCTCGGCAAACATCTTCTCGACGGCCGCCAGCAATCGCGTCTGGCGCTTGCCCCGCGGCAAGGTCTCGACGCCATAGAGAACCTCTGCCAGCGTGATCGTCGTCGTGAACACGGCTGAGGGCGACTGGGCGGCGAGCCAGCGCAGGACGGTATCGGAGGGAACGGGCTTGAGCGCTTCCGAGAGGACGTTGGTGTCGAGTATGATCACGTCGCGATCGGCGGTGGACGGCGGACAGCCTGGCGGGGCGGCACCGCGAGTTCGACGCCGCCAAGAGGCTCGATGTGCCGCCGGATCGATTCGGCGAGATTGAGGCGGGGGACGCGTTTCGCCCCGACGCCGCTCTTTAGGATTTCACGCGCCTCCTCTTCCATAGACCTGCCATGGTCGGCCGCGCGCAGGCGCAGTTTCGCCTTGACCCTGTCGTCGAGGCGCCGTATCGTAATGCTCGCCATGAATCAATGATATCATTGCAATCACCTCGCCGCGGCTGCGTCACCAACGCCCTCAGCTCAGAGTCGTTCCAGCGTCAACGGAGAGTGGGGCAGGCGCTCCGCCTGGCGCTTCCGCCTGCCAACCATACCCCACCCGACGTCACAGCCGCTCGACCGTTGCGGGGTCATCCTCGCCATTGAAATACTTCTCCAGGGCGTCCCGGAAGATCTGGTCGTCAGACGCGGCGTGGGCGAATAAGGTCATCGACGATCGAAACTTCAGATCGTCGGGATAGCCGAAGATCTCTTCGATGGATCGGCCCTCAACCCGATTCACCAGCCGGCAAAGCTCCTTGAGCCGGGCCCCGAGAATCGGGTGATCCAAGTATGCCTTGGCTTCATCCACTGAAGAAATCGCAAACTTTTTCGCCAGCGGACTGTACCCCAGGCCCTGAATCTGTGGGAATATGAACCACATCCAATGCGACCTTTTTCTGCCGGCCCGCAGTTCGGAGCATACCTGCGCATAGACGGGATCCTGGGCGTCCAGAAAGCGTCGCATATTGTACGGATCCTTGTCGCCGGTTACGGTCATCGCTGCTGTCGTCCTGACGCGCTCAAACTCCCTGCTTCAGCATAGCCGACATGCCGCGCTACAATAGTTGCATGGGGTGCACGCCCTCCATATCCCGGCCGGGACTCTTCGGTTCCGACTAGCGCCCTGCCCGCCTCGCGGCGCGCGGCCTGTTTCTTGAGACGCGCAAATTCAGCAACCCACAAACAATTTGAGCAGGAGGCAAGTCATGGGCAAGACCTTGGATCAGGTGCGTCCGGATCTTCCAATCATCAATGGGCCGCTGCCCGGGCCGCGCGCGCGCGCCGTCATCGAGCGCGACCGCCAGGTGGTGTCGCCATCCTACACGCGGTGCTATCCGCTGGTGGCGGAGCGCGGCGAAGGCGCGCTCGTCGAGGACGTCGATGGGAACCGCTTTCTGGATTTCAACGCCGGCATCGCAGTAGTCGCCACCGGCCATTGCCATCCGCGAGTTGTCAAGGCGGTGCAGGAACAGGCCGCCCGGCTGATGCACATGTCAGGCACCGATTTCTATTACGAGCGAATGGTGGCGCTGGCGGAGAAACTCGCCGCAATCGCGCCCGGCGAGTTGCCGCGGCGCGTGTCGTTCGGCAATTCTGGCGCGGAAGCCATCGAAGGCTCCATCAAGCTGGCGCGCTGGGCCGCCAAACGCGACAAGATCATCGCGTTCTATGGCAGCTTCCACGGCCGCACCCTGGGCGCGCTCTCGCTCACCGCGCGCAAGGCCGTGCAGCGCGCGGGATTCGGTCCGCTCATCCCCGGCGTGGTCCACGCGCCGTACCCCAACTGCTACCGCTGCCCGTTCGGACAGAAGCCACAAACCTGCGCGGTGGAGTGCGTCGGCTTCATCGAAAATACGCTGCTGAAAACCGTCGCGCCGCCGGAGGAGACCGCGGCCATCGTGGTCGAACCGGTGCAGGGCGAAGGCGGCTATATCGTGCCGCCGCGGATTTTCTTCGACGAGCTGGCGCGGGTTGCCGGCCAGCACGGAATTCTGCTGATCTTCGACGAGGTGCAGAGCGGAATGGGCCGCACCGGCCGCATGTGGGCGGCGGACCATTTCGATGCCGTGCCCGACATCATCGCGGTGGCCAAAGGCATCGCCAGCGGCCTGCCGCTGGGGGCCACCGTGGCGCGCGCCGATTTGATGACCTGGCCGCCGGGAGCGCACGCTTCCACCTTCGGCGGCAACCCGGTGGCCTGTGCGGCTGCACTGGCGACCATCGCCTTGCTCGAACAGGAGCTAATCGACAACGCGGCGCGCATGGGCGCATATCTGATGGACCGCATGCGCGAGTGGCCGCAACGCTTTGCCCAAGTGGGCGAGGTGCGCGGGCTGGGGCTGATGATCGGCGTCGAGTTGGTGCGCGATCGGGAAACGCGCGATGGTGCGCCGGAACTGCGCGACCGCGTGGTGCAGTTGGCGTTCGAGCGCGGCCTGCTGGTGCTCGGCGCCGGCGATAACAGCCTGCGGCTTTGCCCGCCGCTGGTCATAACGCGCGAGCAATGCGCCTTCGCTCTTGAGACACTGGAAGAGTGTCTGACGGCGGCAACAAAACCGTAAGAAAGTATAGCCACGGATGAACACAGATGAACACGGATAAGCAAGGCATGCTTTTGTTCTTGTTTTTTATCAGTGTTCATCTGTGTTTATCTGTGGCTCGAAACAAATGCCCGCGCCACGGCGATGGGCCAGAGCAATGAGAATTCTCGACGTCGGTTGCGGGATTCACAAGCAGCCGGGCGCGATCGGCATCGATCGCAATCCGGCCAGCCGCGCCGACGTGATCGTCGATCTCGACCGCTTCCCGTACCCGTTCGCCTCCGGCTCGTTCGACCGCCTCACCGCCATCCACGTCATCGAACACGTGGCGGACGTCGTGCGCACCATGGAGGAGTTCCACCGCCTGGTGCGGCCGGGCGGGACGGTTCGCATCGAAACGCCGCACTATACCGATTTCAGCTCCTTCTGCGACCCCACCCACAAGAGTCACCTCAACAGTTTCAGCTTCCGCTATTTCGGCGAGAACCACGGCGGCTTCGGCTATTATTCCGCGGTGCGATTTCGTGAGATTTCGGTGCGCGTCAAGCTACTGGCTTTATGGAGGTGGCTCGGGTTCGAGTTTCTGGTCAACCGCTTCCCGCGTTACCGGCGCTTCTGGGAATACTACTTGTGCTACGTGGTGCGCGGTAAGGCGATGGAATTCGAATTCGAAGTAATCGAGTGATCGGACTGCTCTACCGCGCGGCGGACCTGCTGCGGCGCCGCACGCTGGCTGGCGATCATGGCCGCTTGGGCGAAGACCTGGCTTACCGTTACCTGCGCGCACATGGCTGCACGGTGGTGGCGCGCAATTACGCGGCCCGCTCGGGAGCGGGAGAAATCGACCTTGTGGCGTGGGAGCGCGGCGTGCTGGTGTTCGTCGAAGTGAAGACGCGCTCGAGCGCCGATTTCGGCGCGCCCGATGCGGCCGTCGACGCGGAAAAACAGCGCCGGATCGCGATCGCCGCCCGCGAGTACGGGCGCCGCGCGCAGGTCGAAGCGGCCAGGACGCGCTTCGATATTATCAGCATAATGTTGGCTGGTCCCGCCCGCGTCACCTGGAGGCGCGACGCGTTCCGCGTCCGTGACATATAATCAGGTGTTTGTAGTTGGCCCTACCCGGAAGGAAGTTCCCGATTGCCTGAGTTGCGTAAGGACCCGATCACCGGCCGCTGGGTGATCATTGCCACGGACCGCGCCAAGCGTCCTGGAGATTTCATTCGCCAGCCGGTGCCGCCGGCCCAACAGACGGTCTGCCCGTTCGATTCCGGTCATGAGAACAAGACTCCGCCCGAAGTGCTTGCCTACCGCAACGGCAGTGGGCGCGACCAGCCGGGCTGGCGGGTGCGCGTGGTGCCGAACAAATTCCCGGTGCTCGGTATCGAAGGCAACCTGAGCCGCCAGGGCGAGGGCATGTACGACAAGATGAGCGGCATCGGCGCCAACGAGGTGATTATCGAGACGCCGGACCACGCCGCCACTCTCTCCGACATGCCGGAACACCAGATTGCGGAGGTGCTGTACGCGTTCAAGGACCGCGTCAACGATCTCAAGCGCGACCGGCGGTTCCGCTACATCATTCTGTTCCGCAACTACGGGGAAGCGGCCGGCGCCTCGCTCCAGCATCCGCATTCGCAACTCATCGCGCTGCCGGTGATTCCCAGTGTGGTGAAGGAGGAAGTGGACGCGTCGCGCGAATTCTACGAGGCCAAGGAGCGCTGCATCTTCTGCGACATCATCCACGAAGAGAGCTCGGCGGGCGGGCGGCTGATCTCGGAGACGGACCGTTTCACGGTGCTGGCGCCCTACGCGCCGCGCTTTCCCTTCGAAACCTGGATTCTGCCCAAGCAGCACGCCTCGCACTATGAGGATTCCGAAACCGCGCTGCTGGATAACCTGGCCTGGGTGCTGCGCTCCACCATGCGCAAGATCGACAAGGTGCTGGAGCGGCCGGCTTACAACTTCATCGTCCACAGCGCGCCGGTTCAGGAAGCGCCGCTGGCCCACTATCATTGGCACATCGAGATCATTCCCAAGCTGACTAAGGTGGCGGGATTCGAGTGGGGCACCGGCTTCTACATCAACCCGACGCCGCCGGAAGAGGCGGCCCGCTTTCTGCGCGAGGCGGGGCTGGGATGATTTCACGCCGCGGCCTGCTGCTGGCTACGGCCGGGGCTGTGGCGTGTGGCAGGCGGAAGGCAACCGCATACCCGGGCTACTGTTTCGTGGCCAACCGGCAGGGCCGCAACGTGACGGTGGTGGACCTGAGCCGCTTCCGCGTGCGCAAGCAGATTGCGCTCGATGCCGCGCCGGCGGTGGTGATTGCGCATCCCGAAAAGCCGATCGCCTACGCCCTGGCGCCGTCGAACGGGACGGTGTATGAACTGGATGCCGCCACGCTGGCGGTAAGCCGGCGGATGCGCGCGGGAAATGCCGCGATCGAGATGCGTTTGGCGCCGGACGGCCGCGCCCTGTGGATTCTCTACCGCGATCCGCCGGCATTGGTGGAAGCGCCGCTCGGTTCGCTCAAGGCTGCGCGGCGCATTCGCCTGAACTCGGCCGGCGACGGCTTTGACCTGAGCGTGGACGGCCGGGCCGCGGTAGCCTGCCGCCAGGACAAAACCATCGTTCTGGCCGCGCTCGATCGGGCGCGCGTGGAGCGGACGGTCGTCTCGAACGCCCCGCCTGAGTTCGTTCGTTTCCGCACCGATGGCAAACTGCTGCTGGCTGCCGACGCCGCCGGGCGCAGCATCGCTTTTTTCGATGTCGACACCGCCAAGACCATGGTGCGGCTGCCGCTTCCCTTCGAGCCGCGGCGCTACGCCATCACGCCCGATGGCGGCCAGGTTTTCCTAAGTGGCCCCGGCATGGACGCGGTGGCGATCGTGTTCCCCTACCACACCGAAGTCTGGCAGACCGTGCTCGCCGGACGCGCGCCCGGCGCCATGGCGGCCACCGATACGCCGCCGTTCCTGCTGGTCGCCAACCCGGATACCAACAGCGTTACGGTGCTCGACCTGGCCAACCAGAATCTGTCGGCGGTGGTGGAAGTGGGGGCCGGGCCGACGGCGATTCTCACTACGCCCGACAATCAGTACGCGCTGGTGCTGAATGAGCTGTCCGGCGACATGGCGGTGATCCGCCTCGACCGCTTGAGCGCCTCGTCTTCCGACCGCGTGCTGCGTTTCAAGAGCGCTTCACTCTTCACCATGATCCCCGTCGGCGAAGCGCCGGTGAGCGCTGCTGTGGTGAAGTGGTGACGCGTGGCGCGGGCTGTCAAGCCTGCTGTGTCGAGAGTCGTCTCGACATTTCTTTTCTTTGTTGGCGCGGGTGACGCTCCAGC
>DASWZP010000280.1:0-36045 GCA_036404395.1 Bryobacteraceae bacterium
CGGGCGCTCCACAGCGATTCATAGGCGCGCGAACTGGCGGCCACTTCTTCATCCAGCATGACCGTGGCGATGCGCATGAAGTGGTTCTGCACCAGCCAGACGGCGACCGCCAGCAGGCAGGTGATGGCCACCGACGTGGAGAGCATGATCTTCCACAGCAGCGACATGGATTGTAGGCGGCGCACGGTTATTTGTGGGTGGCGGGATAGAAGCCCGCGTCGTCCGGCGCAGGCGGGTAATCCTGCCCGTACTTGTTCTTATGCGGAATGGCGAGGTAGCCGGTCTCGGAAATGGCGACTGCCGGAATCGACGCGCGCTCGCCGGAGATGGTGATGCGCCGGCCCGCGGTTTTCAGTGCCGCTTCGGTGGCGCGTTCGTGAAAGAAGGTGAGATCGTGCGCGCCCTCGGGAACGCCCGCGATCTCGAAACGTCCGTCCGCTTTGGTGATGCCGAACAGCGGCGTGTCCAGCACCACGATCACCGCGCTCATACTGGAATGGATGTTACAAAACACACGCACGATGCCGGGGCGGCTGAAAAGAATGCTGCGCGTCGAGCCGGGCGGATACAGGCCCACGTCGAAAAGCTGGCCATCGTAATTGGAAAACGCGTTGTGGAAGACCGGGTCGAGATTGGGAAAATCCACCGTCGATCCCACCGTAACGATCAGCAGATGCGGCTGAAACATTTTGTCCTTCTGTAGCATCCGGACGTGCAACGGCGCCGGCGGCCGTGGCGCGCCAACCGGTTCCAGCCAGACGGCCACCCCGGAGTAGTCGTGGTGCTGGCGGACCGCCGCTGCGCGCGAATCGACCAGCTCCACGCGGCCCGCGAGCGTAGCGGCCAAACCCGGCAGCGCCAGCACCGCGCTAAAACAGATACGCGAAAGCAAGGTCATAGTGAGGATTGAGGCGCGTTGGCGACCCGATGTACGCCGTCTGGACGGCTGCCGATTCAAAGCTGGCCACCACGTTCGAGACAATCTGGTACATCGCGTTGGCGCCATAGGACGCGTTTCTGGAGATGAGGCCGGTCGCGAGATCGCGATTGCGGTCGTCTTCCTCACCGCCAAACAGGTGAAACGACAGGCGGCGCGTGGCGCGATATTCGATCTGCGCCCAACCGCCGGCGCCATGAACCGCCCGCGGAATCTCGCTGTAGGGTACCACGACGCCTTGGCGAAGGCCACCGATCACGCCCAGATTCTCGCCAAGAAAAGCGGTCCCGGTAAGCGTGAAGGCCCGCGCCAGCGGAATGCGCCAGTCCACGGACGCAATGCGCGATGGCACCGAGTACCCGAGTAACTGCGAGTTACTAACATGGAAACCGGGCGCTATTTCGAAGTTGCCATTGTCGCCGGACTTCATCCAGAACACGAATCTGCCTTCGAGCGCCGGCCGGCCGGCGGGTGCGTACGAGGAGTATTCGGCCGGAACATTTCCGGTCTCGCTGGTTTCGAAAACCCCGGCTTGGGCGCGGAACCCGGCCGAATCGCCGAATAGAAATCGCTGCTCGATGCGGGCCTGCGGCCGCCAGAGCCAAAGATTGCCGGCGCCGGTGAGCGGCGAGTAGCCGACCTGGGCCAGCGAATCCGGCTCGCGGGGCGCCAGGATGGGCTTGTCTTGCGCCACCGTAAACGTGGTGTTGGCCCACTGAAAATTGAGGGAGGCGATCCGTAGACGGACCAACTGATCGAGCGAGTCGCCCGAGCCGCCAAACAGGTCCACGTAAGCGTCGCCGGAAACTTCGGCCCCGGCGATATGCTCCGGCGCCTGGAATTTCAACCCGAGAATGGTCTGGCGCAGCGTAGCGCCGTCGGAACGCGCGGCGGCCTCGGGAGCGGCGGTGACGGGGTCCTCGACGCCGCCGCCGTATTTGCCGTTCATATACGAATTGAACAGAACCATGCCCGTGAGTTCGATCGCCGAATGGTGTTCGGATTCGATGCGAGTCTGCGCCAGGTCCTGGATCCGCTGTTCCGCCACACCGATCCGCTCCGCGTTAGGCGGGGCGGCCGGCGCCGATGCCACTGCGGGCGCGGCGGTCGCGGAAGCAATCTGCTCGCGCAGCGCGCGGATCTCCGACATCAATTCCCGGTTCTGTTGTTCCAGAACGTCGAGCCGCTGCAGGATACGGTCCAGATCCGCCGGCTCGCGCGATTGCGCGGCCAATATGCCGGGAACCAGCGCCAGGAAAAAGACACGCAGTTTAGGTTGCATGGATCAGTTCCTTGACCTTGCGCCGGATGGCGCTCGGCGAGTAAGGCTTGGGGAAATACGCGTTCGCGCCCAGACTCAGGGCGCGCTCGGGAGAGGCCGGATCCGGATCGCCGCTGGTGACGAGGATGGGCAAGCGGGCGAAGCGCGGCTGGTCTCTCAATCGCGCGATCAGTTCGAAGCCGTCCATCGACGGCAGGTGAATGTCGGTGATGACCGCTGCGATTTCGGTCGAGTCTAAAATCAGCAGCGCCTCTTCCGCCGTCGATGTGTGGGCCAGGCGGGGCTCGCTATCGCCGTCGAAAGCGATTTCCAGCGTGGAGATACAGTGCGATTCGTCTTCCACCAGAAGTACCGTGCGGCGCAGGATCATGGCTCCATGTCCTTAAGGGATGAAACGATAACCGACGCCGTGCATGGTCACGAAATGGCGGGGTGTCTCCGATTCCGTCTCCAGCTTCTGGCGCAGGCGGACGACGTGAGCGTCCACCGTTCGCGTATTCGGAAAGGCGTCGTAGCCCCACACCGAGTTGAGCAGCACGTCGCGGCTCAGAGCCCGGTCGGGGTTCTGTACGAAAAATACCAACAGCTTGTATTCCGCCTTGGTGAGCTTAACCTCGTCACCGTGCTTGCGCACGATGGAACGGTCGAGATCGACTTCGACGTCGGAAAAAGCGATGGCGTGGCTGGCTTCGGTAGTCGTGCGGCGCAGGACCGCGCGGATCCGCGCTAGCAGCTCGCGGGTACCGAAGGGCTTGACAATATAATCGTCGGCTCCGATTTCGAGCATCAGCACCTTGTCGATCTCGTCGCCGATGGCGCTCAGCACGATCAGCGGCGTCTGCACCCCCGCGTTACGCAGCGACTTGCAGACGTCCACGCCGCTCAGGCCGGGCATGCGGAGGTCAACCACGATCAGGTTGGGGCGCGCCGTCATGGCTTCCTGTAAGCCGACCTTGCCGTCGGCCGCGAAGATCGCGCGAAACCCCTCCTTTTCCAGCATCACGCCGATTACTTCGCGAATGCCGGCGTCATCGTCGATGACCAGGATGGTCTGCATCGCTCAGGCCCCTAATTCTATCGGATTCCCCACGGCCGCGCACGCACGATACAAAAGCGGAGATGCCACTTCGCGCGGCTCCCGCGGCGGCTGATAGCGGCAGCCATTGCCGCATACCGATTCCAGGTGCCGGTGGCCGAAAGGCCCCAGCTTTTTGCGCAGGCGGGCCAGGTGCACGTCCAGCGTGCGGGTCCGAATCTGGCCGCCGTAGCCCCAGATGGCTAACAGCAGATCCGTACGCGTGAAGATCTCGCCGCTGTGAGCCGCCAAAAAGCTCAACAGCAGGTATTCCTTGGCGGTCAGCGCGATGGATTGGGAATCCAGAGCCACCGCGCGATGCGCGAAATCAATCGTCAAACGGGCGTCCCGGTAGGGTTCCCGACTCGTGTTTGCAGCCCAAAGTGGTTCCATGTTGTTGCAGTCCTCGATACGAATGTTAACGGGAAGGCCAATCGGAGGTCGTTGGGGCTTTGTAAAGAGGGTGTAAAAGTATCGAACGTATGGAAGCCGGAAGACAGGAGTCAGGAGTCAGGACTCAGAAGACGGAATGGCGAAGAAAACACAAACACACCCGACTTGGGCGTCCGTAGGGGCCGGGCGTCCCGGCCCGGATTACAAAGAAAACACCCGGCCGCCGCCCAAAACACGCGACCGGATTCATGGAACCACTTCGCAACTCATAAGCAGCGAAACGAGACTGCCACATTCGTTGCCCAGGCTATGCCACCGGCGCCATTCTGTCTTCTGTCTCCTGTCTTCTGACTCCTGACTTCCACATCCCGCAGGGATGTCCAGGGCGCAGCCCTGGCGCCTCCTCAGAACGACCAAAGCACACTCGTGTAACCGGTCTGGGTGTGGAAATTCTGGTCCTCACCCAGCAGGTGAAACAATTCGGAGTAGCCATAAAACTGCCATCCGGCATTCCAGCGCAGCTTCGGCGTGATCCGGATCGAGAGCCGCGCCATCGGAGACTGGTAAGTGAGCGGGAAGGTCTGCACGGAGTCGAGCAACTCGGCATTCGGGTCGGTTACTCCAACCGGCACCGCCGAAGAGCGGCCGTCGCCGGTGTCCTTGGTGATGGTGTAGCCGGCGCATAGGTCGGCGCGATGGCCGATGCCGAAACGTAAGCCCGCATTGGCGGCGTGGATGTTACTGATGTAAAGCGAATCGTAACTGGTCTGGAGTTGTGGGGATTGGATGCCCGCGAAGAATGCCAGCCCGCCCACGGTGTCGAGGTGCAGCTTCGAGTAACTGGCATCGAAGGTCAGCCAATTCCGCAGAGCAAAGGAAGCCGCCGCATTGTATTGCCGCGATCGCGAACTGTAGGTCGTGAAAGAGAGCGGAGCGTTCTCGTTATCGAGCTCCCGGTAACCGGTGGAGAGCTGCAGCTTGCGCGCGCGGTACTGGATGCGCCCGCCGAGCGTATGGTAGTTACGGTCGCTCATCGGCGTGAGCGGGTGATCGGCGTGGCCAACCTCTCCCTCCAGGTTGATCGAAAGCGGCCGCAGCGGGCGGAAACGAACGCCGAAGCTGCCGGCGTTCAAGCGGCTTGTCTGTTGGTAGAGGCCGTTCACCGCGCTGCCGGCCACCGACGGAAACGAAAACGCCTCCAGAAAGCGAATCTGGCGATCGGAATCGGTGAAGCCGGCGTAGGCGCTGAACCAGTTGTTGAGACGGTAGTTCAGGTCGGTCGAATTGGCGACCGTACGCACACCGAGGAATTTGAAGTTCAGCGTGGTGCTGGCGCCGGTGCCGTTATCGAACTCCGTGAAGTAGGAATCGCCGTCGATACGCGTGTCATGCACCGCCGTGTTGTTGACGATGCTGAGGCGGCTGGTGGGAAAAACACTGAAGCTGAAATCGCCGGCCACCACCGGCCGCTGCGCGTCTCCGTTCACCACCACCTGCCGGTTGTCCGCTGCGCCAATGCTGTTGAAGCCCGTCGTCACCTCATTCATTGCGTATCCGCCGTTGCCGAGGTTGTAAGTCAGGCGCGCATTCAACGCCCAGTATTTGTGGCTGCCGTAAACGTTGCCGAACCAGCCCGGATTCGATCCATGATTCGGTGCCGCGCGTTGGAACCGCGTAAGCACCGTGGGATCTGTCGCCACACCGGAGGTCTCGGTGCTGGTGAGACCATAAGTGGAATCGTCCTTATAGAAATCCCACGTGTGGCGCGCGATGAAGCGGAGACCGGCCCAATCGGCCAGCACGCCGATGCGGTATTCATTCCATTGCTGCTTCACGTTTTCAAATATCGGGAAGGCGGAGGAAAACGTATCGAAGCCCTGCACGGTGGAAAGAGCCGGTCCGTTCTGCGTGTTGCGGCTGTAACCCAGATCCACTTGGAAATGCGCCTGTGGAAAGAGCGTGAGAGAGTGATCCTGTAACCCGCGCACGGTGTCCATCAGGTGATCGCCGCCGGAGATATCCAGGCCAGGGTTGAAGTAATCGCCCTCGCGCCAGAGCATGTCGTAACGGTAAAGGCCGTTCTTCCGGATGCGCAGGCTGGCGGTCTGATAAGGGTCGCTGCCGAGCCCGCTGGTGGAAAGCACTATCTCGTCAAACCACTTTCCGTGGCCCTCCTTCGAATGGATACTCAAATTGGTTGCCAGCAGGCGGATGCCGTCGCCGTAATTGACGTCGCTGCGATAAGTGTCCACACTGCCGCCGGTCACAGCCCAGCGGTAGCCGAGTTCGAACGAATCGACGATATTGTAATTGGCGAAATCGCCGCCGCGCGCAACGCCCACCGCTTCCGGCGTGGGCGCGATCGCCTCTTGCGCCCGCAGGGCTCCGCAGACGGCGAGAAGCAGGCAGCAGCGGTTGAGCATGGCGGTCATCGCAGAAAAGTCTCGTCGGCGTTCGATCCGTGGATGCGCACATGGCAGGTGGTGCAGCGCTGGAAGCGCGGATCGAGCAAATTGTGTTGCGACGTTTGGACGGGGACGCCATTGTTGCGCGTGCCCGAAGCGCCGCCGTTGTGACATCCCAGGCATAACGTAAACACCACCGGCCGCCGCAGCAGGCGCTCATTGGTCGAGCCGTGTGGAAAGTGACAGACTTCGCAGCCTTCCACGCGCACCGGCGGGTGTTCGTACACGAACGGGCCGCGCTTATCCACGTGGCACTTCAAACATGGCTCTTCATTGTTCAATGCCTGGTCCACCATGCGCGGGTGATCCGACATGCGCCAGGTGGGAGCGAATGCGCCATGCGGATTGTGGCAATCCGAACACTCCATGAAGCCTTCGTTGACGCGGTGCTTGCTGGGCATTTCGAACTGCGCGCGGATGCCGGCGTGGCATCCGTAACACAGCTCGGTCTGCTTCTTGGCGAGCAGAAACTTGAGTGTTGGCGAATGATGAATGGAATGGCAGGAAGTGCAGGCGACACCGGCCAGCGTGTGCTCCGTGCGGCGTATGTTGGCCTTTTGAAAATCGCGCGCGTGGCAAGTGAGACAGGCTTCGAGCGCTTTGGCCTGCGGCATCAAGGAGAACGCATTCGGAATGGTGGCCTTGCCGCCGTGTGCGGCCACGTGCGCTTCGCCCGGCCCGTGGCAGCTTTCACAGCCAGTGCGGCTGGGCGGCAGATCGCCCGCCGCTACGCTTTTGAAATGCGGGTTCTTATAGAAGTTCAGCCAGACGTCGGCATGGCAGGTCTTGCAGGCGCCGCTGCCCACGTATCCGGCTGCGCCCGATGCGCCGGGGTTCTGCGCAGCCCCGCCGGCGGCTATAACTGCCAGTAACAGCCAGCGGACACCGAGTATCATGGCCCTGCGCATCATCACTCAATGATACGGGGAGGCAGCGACCGATCCTCCAGACGGCAAGACAGTTTACGGCAGAGTTTACCTATGTTCCAGTCATGTTATGGACGCTAGCGGACTATTGCTCTAACGTTGTTACACACGCAAACCACAAACACAGGTTATAAGGGAATCAGTGAGACTGAACAGACTGCGATCCTTACCGATTACTCTTGCTCTGCTGATTGCGATCTGGTCGCCGGCCCGGCTGGCGGCCCAGCTCGCCGGCATCGTGGGAAGCGTTTCCGATCCATCCGGAGCTTTCATTAACGGCGCCACGGTTCGGGCCACCAATGCCGGCACGAATCTCGAATGGCGAACCAAGACCGGTCCGCAGGGCGATTACTCGCTCGGGCTTCTTCCTCCCGGCGTATATATGGTGGAAGCCTCGGCTGCCGGCTTCTCTCCCGCGCATGCCGACGGTGTGGAGTTGGTGGTCAATGCGACGCGCCACATCGATCTGCGGTTGGCCCTGCCGGAGGTCAAGGAGAACCTGCGCGTGGAGGCGGTGGCGCCACTGGTCGAGACTGAAACGTCCGAGCAAGGTCTGGTGGTCGGCGGGAAGATGATCGGCGATCTGCCGCTCAACGGTCGCGATTTTCTGCGGCTTGCGAAATTGGCACCGGGCGTCTCCGGCGCCACCGATAATCCCGCCTCGCCGGCCGGCCCGTTCAACGTCAACGGCCAGCGGGACCTTTCCAACAATATTCTGATCGACGGGATCAACGTGAATGCGGGCGGCAGCGCCAATGGGCGGATCAGCCTCGCGCCCGGCAACGATCCGGCGGTCGGCGAATCCGGCAGCAGCGTGGCGCTGGTCTCGGTGGACGCGGTCTCCGAGTTCAAGGTGCAGACGCAGATGGAGACAGCGGAGTTCGGCGGTTTCTCGGGCGCGGTCGTCAATGTAACCACCAAGAGCGGCACCAATGAGTTCCACGGCAGCGGTTTCGAATTCCTTCGCAACAGCGACCTGGACGCCAACAATTTCTTCAACAACGCGAACGGTGTTTCGAGGACGCCCTCTCGCAATAATTTCTTCGGCGGCACCATCGGCGGCCCGATCCGCAAGGACCGCACGTTCTTCTTCGCCTCCTTCGAAGGCCTGCGGCAGCGCGTCGGGGTGAATGCCAATGCGCGCGTGCCAACGCTCGCCGCCCGCGCCGAGGCCAGCCCGGCGATCCAGCCCCTGATCGACGAGTACCCTCTGCCGACCGGACCGGATAACGGTGACGGCACGGCGGCTTATTTCGCAACCGCTACCAACCTGGTCGGCGAAACCGATTTCGGCGCTCGTCTCGACCATCGTTTTTCCAACAACGACGATTTCTTCGGGCGGTATTCGTTCAGCGACTCACTCGGCCTGCTCCGGTCGTTCTTTCTCAACACGCTTTCCCGCAACCGATCCAGGCTCGAAAGCGTGAGCCTCTCGGAAGTGCACCGCGTCACGACGAATTTGTTTAACGAGGCGCGATTCGGATTCGTTCGCAGCGCCAATGTTACCCTCGGCGCCGCCGACAGCTTCGGTGGTGCCGAGCCGATTCCGTTGAATGCGGCGGGCGACGCCACTTTGCCGGGGATGGATATCTTCAGCCTGCCTTTCGCCGAATCGCCCGACCCGCCGGAGGCGCAGAACAATAATCTATTCAGCTTCAATGACGACGTAACTTACGTCCACGGACGGAATACCTTCAAGTCCGGATTCTGGGTGAGGCGCACACAGGGCAACGTCAGCCTCCAGCCGCTTTCGAGCGGTGTGTACTTTTTCAATACGGTCGCCGATCTGCTCAATAACAATCCCGTGTCTTTTTTCAACCAGGCGGCGGAAACCGGATTCGGCGTGCGATTCACCAACCTCGCCTTTTACGGCCAGGATGACATCCGCATCACATCCCGGCTGAAGCTCAACCTCGGCCTGCGATATGAGATCGACACAGTGCCCACCGAGGCCCACGGCCGCTTCAGCCCCATCGTGGGCTTGAATAACATCGCCACCGCAACCTTAGGCACTCCAGGCACACCCGTGCACAATGGCAACTATGATAACTTCGCCCCCCGCGCCGGCTTCGCCTACCAACTCACCAGTGACTCGAAGACGGTTCTGCGCGGCGGGGCCGGCATCTATTACGATCTGCCGACGGTCAATGCCACGCAACTGGCGTTTGGGCCGCCCTTCAAGATCACCAATTTTCTGCTCGGCAGCGCGCTGGGAGGTCCCGTGACCGTGCCCGTCGATCCGGCCCTGTTGGTTACCGCGATCACCGGCATGCCGCCGTTTGGCAGCGCCACGGTTTACGATCCAACGAACTTTCGAACACCTTTCACTTATGAGTACAGCCTGAACCTGCAACGGCAGCTCGATAGCAAGACGGTGGTCCAGGCCAGTTATATCGGATCGCTCGGCCGGAACCTGATCCACATGCAGCCTTTGAACCTGCTCGACCCGGTAACGGGCGCCGCGCCCAATTTTAACTTCTCGGCGGGCGCACTCGAGCTGATTGAAACCAGCGCCGTCTCCAATTACAACGCGCTTCAGGCAAATATAACCCGGCGGCTAAGTCACGGATTGGAAGTGACGGCTTCGTACACTTGGGCACACTCGCTCGATGATGCGTCGAACCCCACCGGCACTTCCATTAACTCCTCATACACCGGTTCCAACCCTTACGATTTTCGCGCCGAGTACGCTTCGAGCGACTTCGATATTCGCCACAACCTGGTGGCCGCATTCACCTACGCGCTGCCGGGTAAATCGGCGCACTTTCAAAACGTGGCCGCGCGCTTCCTGGGAGGCTGGTCGCTGGAGGGCATTTTCACCGCGCAAACGGCCGCGCCTTACACGGCGCTGATTGGCGAGGATATTGCCGGCAACGGCGATCAGTTCGCCGCCAATAATCAGCGTCCCGACTTGGTGACCGGCCAGCCGCTCTATATCGCTTCTTCGGCGCCGCCGTTCCGCGTCGCCAATCCGGCCGCATTCGCTATCCCGGCGGCCGGCACTTACGGCGATGCCGGACGCAACATCCTGCGCGCTTCCGGACTCAACCAACTCGATCTGGGCCTGCACAAGACCGTGAAGGCCAGCGAGCGGTTTTCCGTGCAGTTCCGGGCGGAGCTGTTCAATGTCTACAATCACGCTAATTTTGCGACGCCGGCAGCGTCGGGGAATAACCTGCTGACGGCGGGAAGTTCCTTCGGCCTTTCCCAGGAGATGGCCAACTCGTCGAGCGGCGGATTGCTGCTGCCGCTATTCAACAGCGGCGGCCCGCGCAGCATTCAGCTCGCCGTGAAGCTGGTATTTTAGGGTAACGGTCCCAAAAAGTTGGACCTGTACGAAATGACACGGTTGGTAATCTCAACTGTGTAAAACGCAGCTTTTGCCGATCTCGCGTCGCGGAAGGCTTTTGTTTTCAGTGGGTAGAGCCATGGCCCTCAGGTTGCATAGTTAATATTCCAATTCTTCGTAGAATATCCCTACGGGCCGGCCAGCCTGTTCCTGCCGGTCCGAAGTTTTGGGACAGGAGCGCAACATGTTAACTCAGGAGTGCCATATTCCGGCCCTGCGAAACTGCCCTCGTTGCGGAGTGGATTTCCGGAGCGGCGGCTCAGAGCGGGTCTGCCAGGCTTGTCGAAAGCCGCTAGGAGATCACCGTCCCATCAACCACGACCTCAGTTTTCGAGAAAAACAAGTCGTGGATCTGATACGGCAAGCCAAACCGAACAAGGAAATCGCCTACCAACTGCATCTTTCGGAAGGAACCGTCAAAGAATACTTGAACCGGATCTTCCGAAAACTCGAAGTGACTAACCGGACCGAGTTAGCGGTCTGGGCGTTGACGCATCGGGCAGAAAGTACGGTCATTCCGCTATCGGATAGGTTGTTGGTAAACGAATAAAGGTCCGACGGACGCTTCAGCGTTCCCCGAGCGCGCGCTGGCCGGCTTCGAGCACGCGCAGAATACGGTCCACGTCGTAGACCGCGCCGGCCCAGGCGCCGCCGCTCGCATCCTGCAAGGCGGCCCATAAGCGCGTGTCATCCGGCAGGCCGGGGTCGGGCGCGAGGCCCGGCCATGGCTCGCGTTCGTCTAGCATGCGGTCGCCGTCCTCCACGCCGGCCTCGCCAACCAGGTTGACCTGGCCCTCCAGGCGGTTCCGATCAATCACGATTTCGATAGTGTCGCCGTCGCGCACCTTGCCGAGCGGGCCACCGGCTAGCGCCTCCGGCGAAACGTGGCCGATGCAAGCGCCGGTGGAGACGCCGCTGAAACGCGCATCGGTGATGACCGCCACGTGCTTGCCGAAATCCAGGTACTTGAGCGCGGAGGTCAACTGGTACGTCTCCTCCATGCCCGCGCCCTTGGGGCCGCGGCCCATCAGGACAACCACATCGCCGGCCTGGATGGCGCCGCTCTTGATGGCGGCGATGGCGGCGGGTTCGGAGGTATAGACGCGCGCCGGGCCGCGCTTGCGGTAGACGCCATCGGCATCGAGCACGGCAGGGTCGATGGCGGTGCTTTTGATCACCGCGCCTTCCGGCGCCAGGTTGCCATGGGGGAAGCAGACCGTGGACGTGATGCCACGGCGCGCGGCTGAATCCGGGTCCATGATGACGGAGTCGGGATCGATGCCATCGCGCTCCCGGAGCAACTGGCGCAGGCGGGCGCGGCGCGCGGAGCTCTCCCACCAGTCGAGCATGCGGCCGAGCGTTTCCCCGCTGACGGTGAGCGCGCGTGTGTCCAGCAAACCGGCGCGGCGCAGGTGCAGCATGACCTCGGGCACGCCACCGGCCAGGAAGACCTGGATGGTGGCGAAGTTGCGCGGTCCGTTGGGCAATGCATCCACCAGACGCGGCACGCAGCGGTTGACGTCCGCCCAATCGGCGGCGGTGAGGCGGCCGAGGCCAGCCGCGTGGGCGATGGCGGCCAGGTGCAGAATGAGATTGGTCGAGCCGCCGAAGGCCGCGTGCGTCACCATGGCGTTGCGCAGCGCGGCTTCGGTGACGATGTCGCGGATCGGGATGCCGCGCGCTTCGAGCTCGAGGGCGGCCCGCGCGGATCGGCGCGCCATGTCCAGCCAGATCGGGTGACCGCTCGGCGCCAGCGCGCTGTGTGCGAGCGACATGCCCAGCGCTTCGCCGATCACCTGGGAGGTGGCTGCGGTGCCCAGGAACTGGCATCCGCCGCCCGGCGATGCGCAGGCGCTGCATCCGGCGCGGGCGGCTTCTTCGAGCGTGATCCGGCCGTGGGCGAAGCGCACGCCGATGGTCTGCACGCGAGCCGTGTCTTCACCGCCGGCGGGCAGCAGGGCGACGCCTCCGGGCACCAGCACGGCGGGCAGATCGCGCGTGCCGGCGAGCGCCATCATCATGGCCGGCAGTCCTTTGTCGCAAGTGGCGAAGCCGATCACGGCGCGGCGCGTCGGCAGGGAGCGGATCAGGCGGCGGAAGACGATGGCGGCGTCGTTGCGATACGGCAGCGAATCGAACATGCCGGCGGTGCCTTGCGTGCGGCCGTCGCAGGGGTCGGTGCAGAAGCCCGCGAACGGCACCGCGCCCGCCGCTTTCAACTCCTCGGCCGCGGCCTGCATCAGCAGGCCCACTTCCCAGTGGCCGGTGTGGTAGCCCAGCGCGATGGGCGTGCCATCGGCGGCGCGAATGCCGCCGTGGGTGGAGAGCAGCAGCACCTCGGCGCCGCCGAGCTGGGCCGGGTCCCATCCCATGCCGGCATCCTGCGTCCATCCGAACAGGTCTCCGGAAGCGCGCCGGCGCAGCATCTCATCGGTGAACGGCAGCGCACCGGCCGGACCGGGAGCGTGCGTGCGGATGTCGTAATTCTCCGGGCCGGAGTCGACGATTTCTTCGAAGCGGAAGCGAGGCGTCACAGCCTCAGGATAACAACTGGGTAGGACAGGCCATCGCCTTTGGTGGCCTGTCGGGCTTCGCTGGAGTGCCAAACCCCCGACAGACGACAAAAACCGATCGTCTGTCCTACCTCACGCGCCCGCCGCCATGGCCGATGGCGGCGCGGCGCTGCTGATGGTGAGCAGGTCGGTGCGCACCTTCTCCCATTCGCGCAGCACAAAGCCGTGGCCCTCGAAGAACGCATGAATACGCGAGCTGTCCCACCCGACGATGTCCTCCAGAATGGGCACCAGCACGCTGATCGCGTTATCGCTCAGAATGGTGCGGCGCGCGATCTGGGTGAGGTACTTGTTCTCCGATACGGCGATGGTCAGGCCATCCATGCGGCTGACGTGCAACATGACATGGACGTCGGAAATGCCATCGCCCACATAGACGACGCGCTCCCGGCCGATGTTCAGCGTCTCCCGCAGCCGGTCGAGCACGGCCACTTTCCCGTAGCCGGCGGGCACGCTTTCGATGGAGCGAATCTCGCCCGTCTCCTCGTCATAGCGGAAGCGGGTGCCGTGAATGTGGCCGGCCGGAATGATGCCCTCGAGCGCGGATTGGATCACTTCTTCGGGCGCGGCCGAAACCACGTAAAAGGAAAACCGGTGACCTTCGATGTCCTGCAGTAATTGAAACAGAAGGCCGATGTTTTGTTTCAGACGAATACGTTTGCCGACTTCCACCAGGTGCTCGCGGCGCACCCGGCGGTACTCCGGATCGTGCAGCAGGAGGTAGGCCAGCTCGCCGCCCTGCTGCACCAGATGGATATTCGACAGCCCTTGGATTCTTTCGTGGAACCCCGTTACGCCAATCAGTTCGCTGAGCGCTATCCCCGAGTCGTTGAAGCTCAGGGTCTGATCGAAATCGCTCAGCAAAAGGTATTCCTTGGTACGCGGGTCAGTTCCCATATGGATTAGATGCCGGAGGGGCGCAACGGATACCTGTGGATTTCCTGACAGGAGGTTCGAACAAACCAGCAAGCAATTGATTTTATTGGGCCTGGATGGGCAAGAGCGCGACAAGAAAAAGCCGAGACGAATCTCGGCTCAGCAGGCCTGGCGGCCCCGGATGGTGCACGGGCAAGCCTCGCCACGACTTCATGAAGCCTTAGATGCCCAGCGCAAAGGCGATGGTTTTTTCCCATTCGCCCAGCGCGGTCTTGCGGCCTTCGCGGTTCCGCCACCAGGCGCCGGCGCTGAAGTAGCGGTCCGGCGCGGGCACCACATGCATCTCCAGGCGGTAGCCGAGCGCACGTTCGGCGGCGCGGAAGCAGCGCGCGGCGCGTGCGGTGTGAAAGTCGCTGGTGACCAGAATCAGGCTGCGCACCTGGCGCCGCCGCAATTCGCGCAGCAGCAGGAAGCTCTCCTCGCGGGTGGACATCGCTTGATTGCGCAGGGCGACGAACCACTCCGCCGGGTAACCCTGGCGAACGATGTATGGAATGGCGAGATCCGCTTCACTCACGTCGTATGCCACCGGCTCGCCGTCGATCAGCACCACCGGAGCATAGCCCAAGCGCACCAGGCGGGCGGCCGTTTCGATGCGTGTGCCCCATACGTCGCCGCCCAGCACGACCACCGCATCGGCCTTGGCCGGCCCGTCGTCCTCAACCAGAGCGCGGCCCAGCGCGCCAAGCCAGAGACTACGGGTGAGGTACGCCGCGATCGCAAACAGAAGCAACGCCACGCCGAGCCGCAGGGCAACCATCCGGCGGCGGGCCATCGGCTACTTTTCGTCCGCGGAATTCTTCTGATCCAGATTGCCGACCGTCTTCAGTCGCTGGTAGAGGCGTTCGACCTCAGCCTCGTCCTCGGCCCGCAGGATGCGATAGCGCGGCGGCAACGCCCGGGCCGATTCGGCCACCGGCGCCAGCACCTCGCCCCAATACTGCCGGTAGGGCACGCCGTCGATCAGCGCATCGCGGGAGGAGCGGCGCAAGTGGCGCAACAGGGCGTTGCAGGCATCCAGATCGCCTGGGTATAGCAGCACCTGGCGCGAATCGTCGAACAGCGTAATGCGCACCACCAGCGGCGAAACCCAGCCGGTCCGGTCCAAGCGCCGAATATCCATCCACGGAATCACGCGGCGGCCGATCGACAGATAGCCCTCGTGGACTTCAATGGGCGGACGGAAAGCCAGCACGGAGAGCAGACTCGCGGTCAGCACGAACAGAACGGCGGGCAGGAAGGCCAGGACGATGCCGGGCCAGGAGCTGGGGGCCCAAGCCAGTGCCCGCCACGTGGAGAAGCCGGCCAGCGCAAGCGCGGCGATTGCAAACCAAAGATAATGGCGCGCTGGCAGGTACCGAGTCATCAGCGAAACCCCGTTCTACTTTTAGACTACTCCCGAGCATCGCACGCGTCAATGCGCGCTCAAGAATCAGTTGGCCGGCAGGTTGACAGGCGAAAGCGCCTGTCCCACTCTGCCGTCGAAGAGCTTGCGGGCGAGGTGGGGCAGGCGCTTCCGCCGGCGCTTCCGCCTGCCAACCCGCCGGCCGGCCCAAATTCTCCACTACAAGTCTGTCGCCCTGCCGGGCTGGCCCGATGCGCTTTCGCGTTCACCTCTGGCATCCCGCGCGCGCAGGATTCCGATCCCGCGCCAGGTGTATTCCACGCCGCTCCAAATCGTGAACAGGGCCGAGATCCGAATCAGCGCCACCACCGGAACCCACGGATTCGAATGGCCTAACATGCCGGCGGTGAGCGCGGCGATGGCGGTCACAATCTGCACGAAAGTAGAGGCCTTTCCCCAGGGGCTGGGCGGGAATTTGCGGCGGGGGGTGAAGCGGAGGAGAATCGCCGCCGCCAGCAGGAGGTAGACGTCGCGTCCGAGGACGACGGCGACGAACCACCACGGAACCATGCCCGCGCCGGCCATGGCCAGAAACATGGCGTTCAACAGGCACTTGTCGGCGATTGGGTCGAGGTAGGCGCCGAAGGGAGTTTCCTGACCGAAGCGGCGGGCGGCGGCGCCATCGAGCACGTCCGTCGCGGAGGCAAGAGCGAACAAAGCCAGCGCCAGCCCGTGCCGGCCGGACCACATCGCGATCACGATCGGCGGCGCCAGCAGCAAGCGCAGGGCCGTTAAACCGTTGGCGGCGTTGATCCAGCGCGGCATCTTCCCTCAAGTGTAGCGCCGGGTGTCGAAGGGGCACGCGGGTTCATCGGTCTCCCGACGCTGTGGAAGATTCTGCGCAAGGGCTGGGCGACTGCCGAGTGTGGGATCTCCGGGACCAATCGTAAGTCCGTTTCTACCGGCTTATACCCGCTGGCCGCAAACAGCATCGTCTAATATGTTCCTGCTATTCCCCGCCGTTCATGGTTGCCTGTAGAATTACTACCCATGAAGAACCGATTTGGAGTCATGGCTGCGCTCGCCATCGTCGCGAGCGCGCCCGGCCTTGCGGCCGAGCAGAAGACGATTACCGGGTGGGTGCTGGACTCCGCGTGCGCTTTCACTAAAGGGCTGAAGAAGCCGATCAGCGCCGAGTGCGCAATAGCTTGCGCCAAGAACGGATCGCCGCTCGTCATTTTGCAAGACGACGGCTCCATTTACTGGCCGATCGCGGAAACGATGCCGGCCGAAGGTCAGAACAAACGGCTCATGCCGTTTGCCGGCAAACGCGTCAGGGCGACGGGCAAGACTTACGTGCGCGGCGGCTCAACCGCTATCGTGATCGACAACATCGTCGAAGCAACTGGCCAGTAACGGCGGCAGGGGGCCCGGCCGGGCAGACCAGTGCGGCACCGGATCTGCCCACCCGGAGGACATTCGCTGTATGACTTAACTCTGTAGTCACCCGACCGGGGGAATCGTCTCAAAACTTGTGACTTCCCGAGCGCCGGCGGAGGGATTGCAGAGGTAGATCCCGGGCGTCACCTGGAATCGCCGCTGGTAGGAGCGTGCCAGTCTGGCCGAGAAAGCCTCCACCGCGGCAGGTCGCAGCATGGTGACGGTGCAGCCGCCGAAGCCGCCGCCGGTCATGCGCGAGCCGTAAACGCCATCGATCGCGAGCGCGTGGTCCACCAGGAAGTCGAGCTCGGCGCAGCTTACCTCGTAATCGTATTGCAAGCTGCGGTGCGAGGCCACCAGCAGTTTTCCCATTGTCTCCAGCTCGCCACGGGCGCTCGAGGCGACGAACTGCTCCACCCGCTCGTCCTCGGTCACCACGTGACGCGCGCGCCGCGCCACCACGGGCGGCAGCAAGCCGGCCACCGATTCGAATTGATCCTCGGAAGCCACGTCGCGCAGGCTGGTGACGTTGGGGAACTTCTGCTGGATGGCGGTGACCGCGGCGGCGCACTCGGCCACGCGGTCTTTATAAGCCGAGCCCGCCAGTGCGTGCTTGACCATGGTGTTGACGGCCACGAACGTGACGCCGTCCGGCAGCGCGACCAGTTGGTGATCCAGGCTGCGGCAATCGATTTTGACGGCCGAGTGTTCGCGCCCGAAAACCGATATGTACTGATCCATGATGCCGCAGGGTATGCCCACGAATTCGTGCTCGGACCGCTGGCAGAGCTTGGCCAGCTCGATTGGCGCCACCTCGCGGCCATTCAGGAAAGCCAGCGCCGAGGAAACTTCGAGCGCCGCCGAGGAGCTGAGCCCGGAACCTTCCGGCACCGTGCTATGGATCAGAATGTTGGCGGGTCGGATGGCGAAGCCCAACTGCGCCACCTGGCGCGCGACGCCAACGGGGTAGTCGGTCCAATGATGGCTGGGCGAAAGCTCGGCGAGGCGCGCTGCGTCGAATTCGCGGGTTTCCTGGCGCTCGATGGAGTGCAGGCGCAGCTTGCCATCGGCGGCCGGCGCAGTGGCGACGAAGGTGGCCAGGTCGAGCGCCACCGGCAGCACGAATCCGAGATTGTAATCGGTGTGCTCGCCGATCAGGTTGACGCGCCCCGGCGCGCGAAACACGCGCAGCCCGTCGGCAGAGCCGTACAGCCGGCGGAAGGCTTCAATCATCGGCTTCTGCCCGCGGCCAGGCGGGCCATCAGCAGCAGAAACAAGCCGAAGATCAACATGGCGATGCCGCTGTATAAATTGACGTTGAAGTCGGTAAGCGCGGCGCGCGCATCCGGCGTAATCAGGCCCATCCCCACCAGAATGACGCCCAGCAGCGTGAAGAACCAGCCCGAAGGCACTCGTAAGTCCAGCATATTAGGCAAACCAAATGTTCAGAATCACGGCCAAAACCAAAACGAAAACCGCCAGCACGACGGGACGCTCGAACCACCTGGCGTTCTCGTCGCGGCGAATCTTCGTCAACCCGTACACCAGCCCCTCCAACTCACTTTCCTTGCGCACTCGGGTAACCGTGCTCACCAGGACGGTGATGAGGAAGCAACTGGTGAAGGCGACGATGGCGATCCAGAAATTCTGCGCCATCACCGATGGGAACGTGTGCACATGGCCGAACACGCCGCCCTTGCCCTCGGCCACGGTAAGGCCCCAGGTGAGCGCGGCGGCGACGGTCCCGGTGACCAATCCGTAGAATGCGCCGTTGGCGGTGGCGCGCTTCCAGAACATGCCGAGCAGGAACGTGGCGAACAGCGGGGCGTTGACGAAGCCGAAGACGAACTGCAGCAGGTCCATGATGTTGTTGTAATACTGTGCCAGGTAGGCGGCGCCGATGGAGAGAGCCACGCCCACGATGGTGGTCATGCGGCCCACCGTAAGGTAATGACGATCGGGTGCGCCCTTGCGGATGTAGCTCTGGTAAATATCGTAAGTAAAAACCGTGTTGAAGGCGGTGACATTCCCGGCCATGCCGGACATGAAGGACGCCATCAGGCCGGTGAGGCCGACGCCCAGTATGCCGGCTGGGTAGAACTTGGCCATCAGCGTGGTGAGCACCTGGTCGTAATCCTTCACCCAGACCCCGCCCGAGAGTTTCAAGGGCAGGTCGTAGAGGTGCGCGCCACCGGCTGCGCTCATCTGCGCCAGCGCCACGGCGGCGATGCCGGGCAGGATGACTATGAACGGCAGGAACATTTTCGGAATGGCGCCGACGAGCGGCGTTCGCCTGGCCGCCGACATGGAATCGGCCGCCATGGCGCGCTGCACGACCAGGAAGTTCGTGCACCAGTAACCGAACGACAGAACGAAACCGAGCCCCGCCACCATTCCGAAGATTTCTACGCCCATGGGGTTATCGGCGGCGCTGCCCATGTGGGTCCAGGAGTGCGTCATGTTCGACGGCAGACGTGACACGATGCCATGCCATCCGCCGGCCTTGACGCAGGCGAGGATGGCCAGCGGCGCGAAGCCGGCCACGATCAGGAAGAACTGCAGCACCTCATTGTAGATGGCGCTGGTGAGGCCTCCCAGATAGGTGTATGCCAGCACAATCGCGGCCGTGGCCAGCACCGAGGTGCTAAAGTTCCAGCCCAGCACCAGGTGCAGCAGCAGCCCCAGGGCATACATGGAAATGCCCGAGGAGAAGATGGTCATCACGGCGAACGTGAAGGCGTTGAAGCCGCGCGTTTTCTCGTCGAAGCGCATCTTCAGGTATTCCGGCACCGACCGCGCCTTGCTGCCGTAGTAAAACGGCATCATGAAAAGGCCCATGAAGACCATGGCCGGAATCGCGCCGACCCAATAAAAATGCGCGGTCATGATGCCATATTTGGCGCCCGAGGCCGCCATGCCGATCAACTCCTGGGCGCCCAGGTTGGCGGCAATGAAAGCCAGGCTGGTGATCCAGACCGGGACGGCGCGGCCGGAAAGAAGAAAATCGCCGCTGGTCGAAACCTTCTTGCGGAGCATCCATCCGATGCCCAGCACCATGGCAAAGTACGTGGCCAGAATGACGTAATCAACCGGAGCGAGCTTCAAGGCTTTTTTCTCCGAAAGTCAGATTTTGAGAATCTAGAGTCTATCACATGGCGGCCCGTGGAGCGCCGCCGGGCGAGCGTTCGTTGCGGATTTGCGATGCGAGGGTTCAAGGGGTGGCCGAGCGCGGGCGAGGCATGCCTCGCCCCTACAGTGCCCAACCGGCCGTAGGGGCCGGGGCATGCCCGGCCCGGCCGCCTTAAATACGTCACTGCACTTACGAGGTTTTCTTCTTGGCCGCCGGATGATGCACCGGGGGCGGGGTGCAAGGGGTCGTCTTCAAGCCTTCGATCTTGGCTTTTTCGACATCCATCGTCAGCAGGAACGGGTCTTTGGTGAACGCGGACGGCACGCCGTCGGTCCAGGTCAGCTCCACGTCGGCTTCCGGCTTGCCGGTAAGCGGTGCATCCAGTTTCAGGGCAATTTCGACGGGGAAGGGCGGCTTAGCGTCCGGCAGCGGCAAGGCCACCAGCAATTCCCTGGAGCGGCAAGCCGGCTTGGCTTCCACCAGCGTGCCTTTCAGTTTCGGCAGTTGGCGGTCTTTGGCCTGATCCGCGAAATACTGCTGGCCATTGGTATCGGCGAGTTGGGCTTTGATGCTCATCCACAGGGACAGCTCCGGATATTTGTCGGCAAATTCCTTCTGCTTGGCGTTCAGGACCTCGGTGGCGCTGAGAATATGGAAATCCGCCGGCGGGGCGGGCGCGGCAAGCGCCTGCTGTTTGAGCTGATCCAAACCGTCGTCGGCGCCATGGTATTTCACGTAGACGTTTTTGAGATAGGCTTCCACTTTGGCGCGGGTATCGGCGCTGGCGAAATCGCTCTTGGCCGGATCGATGGCGACGGCGCGCGCAATTTCATACAGGCCCTGCGAAATCTTGGCCGGGTCGGAGGCCTGCTGGGCGAGCTCGCTGCCGCCCAACTCATAGGCTACCTGGGAGCTATCGGGATACTGCGTCTGGGCGGTCTTGAACGCCGCCTCCGCCGCGGCCCAGTCCTTGACGGCCTGCCCGGAATTGCCGCTCTTGGCATCGTTGAGGGCCGTCTGCTTGGCATCCGCGCCGGGCTTCATCGCCATATAAAACAATGCAGCCTTGGCGGCGGCTTGCAATTGTGCTCGCGCGGTTGCCCAGTCGGCGTCGCTGGCGCCCGCCGGTTTGTTGTTGTAATCCATCAACTGCTGTGCCGCTTTGGTCGCGATGGCCAACTGATCGGCGGTCGGATTGGGCATCTGGAGGATTGCCGCGGCTGCGGTGTACAGAACCTTCACCTGGTCCGCGGGCCCGGTCTTGGGATCGTTCAGCACCTTTGCCAGGTCCTTCGCCATCAGCAGGCCGGCTTCGTCCAAAGCTTTGCCGGGCTGCCCGCCGCCCGCATAGGCCTGGATGTAGAAGACGGAGCGGTCATCCTTGTAATCCGAAGCCGGGTATTTCTGCTTCCAGGTGTCCAGATCGGCAATCGTCTTGGCGAAGTTCCTGGTCTGGATGTCCTTGATGACCTCGTTGTAGATGTCGAACTCGCCCTGATCCTTGACGGTCTTTTGGGCGGGGGCATTGGGCGCCGGCGCGGCCGCCTGGGCGCGGGCAGGCCTGGCGAAACCGCCTGCCAGAGCGGCCACCAGCGCTGCTGCCGCCAGACCGCCGCGAATCTTAGATGAGAGATGATGCACGTGTGCCTCCTGAATGGTTTCCCATTGGGTCTTGAATAATGAACCGCCGAACGCTGCTCGCAACCTTGCTACCCGATCCGCGGCCCGGCGACGGAGCCTAAGCCACACCGGAGCCTTGCCCCGACCGAACGCCACAAGACATTCGACTCCGTTTCGGACCGCCAGGTTCCGAACACAAATCATAGCAAATCAACGCTATCCTGGAGTTCGCCCGCGCATGCGTCTTCTCGATCTGGCCGTCATCCTCGCTTATCTGGCCGGGATTACCTGGTTTGGCGCGCACTTCCGCAGCGGCGAGAAGGGCCTGCGCCAGTATTTTCTGGGCGGCCGCGAGGCCCCGTGGTGGGCCATCGCGCTTTCCATCGTCTCCGCCGAGACCAGCACGCTGACGATTGTCGGAACGCCGGCCCTGGCGTTTTCCGGCAACATGGCATTCCTGCAACTGGTGCTCGGCTACCTGCTGGCGCGGATCCTGATCTGCGCGCTTTTTCTGCCCCACTATTTCCGCGGCGAGATGTTCACCGCGTATGAACTGATGCGCCGGCGGTTCGGCGAGCGCGTCCGCAAGCTGACGGCGGCCATCTTCCTGGTGACGCGCGCGCTGGCTGAGGGTGTGCGCGTGTTCGCCGTCTCGCTGGTGATTTCCATCGTGCTCGGCACCGGTGAAATGGCTTCCATCGTTCTCATCGCCGGGCTGACGCTGTTCTACACCATCCAGGGCGGCATGACGGCGGTGATCTGGACCGACGTAGTGCAGATGTGCCTTTACGTGTTCGGCGCCGTCCTCAGTCTGGTGATGATCGTGGGAAAGATCCCGGGCGGCTGGCCGCACGCGGTGGCCGTGGCGGGAGCGGCCCACAAGTTCGCCATCTTCGATTTCCACTTCGCTCCCACGATGGAATTCTTGGCGCGCAAATACACGTTCTGGGCCGGCATCGCGGGCGGCTGCTTCCTGACCACCGCCAGCCACGGCACCGATCAGCTCATGGTGCAACGGCTGCTCAGCGCGCGCGACGAGCGGGACAGCCGCAAAGCGCTGCTGGCGAGTTGGGTGCTGGTGGCTTTTCAGTTCACGCTGTTTCTGTTGATCGGCATCCTGCTTTGGGTCTATTACGGCGGCCTGGGCCGGACGGCGCCGGCGGCCGATCGCATCTATCCCCAGTTCATCTGGAGCAGTTTGCCGCCCGGGTTGGCTGGTCTCGCGATCGCGGCCATCCTGGCGGCGGCGATGGCCAACCTGAGCGCGGCGTTGAATGCGCTCTCATCCACCGTGGTGGTGGATTTTCTGGGCGGTGAAAGCTCGGCCGGGGAACGCGGGGCGGTGCGCCGGGCTCGCCTGGCCACCGTTCTATGGGCGGCGGTGCTGGTCGGGATCGCGTACGCGGCGCGGCATTCGCACTCGGTGCTCGAGGCCGGGCTGACCATCGCCTCGATTCCTTCGGGCGCTTTGCTGGGCGTCTTCCTGTTGGGCGTGCTCACGCGGCGGCCGGGCGAATGGGCCGCCATGGCCGGGGTGGTGGCCGGCCTCACGGTGGCGCTGGCGGTGTACTTCGAAACCCCGGTTGCGTATACCTGGTATGTCATGATTGGAGCCACGGTTACTTTCGGTTGCGGCCTGGCGGCGTCCTGGCTGGGACGCGCGCTGGCGAGGATGCGATGACGCGATGAAATCCGCCGTTCGGATCGAACTAAAACGCGACTTGGGCCCATGGGCCGCGGCATCCATCGTGATTGGCACGGTGATCGGCAGCGGTATTTTTCTGGTTCCCCACGACATGATCCTGCGCGTGGGCAAGCCCGGCTGGGTGTTCGTGGTGTGGGTCTTCGGCGGGCTGCTGACGCTGGCGGGAGCGCTGAGCTACGCGGAGCTGGCGGCGGCCATTCCGGAGGCCGGCGGCGAATATGCGTATCTGCGGGAAGCCTACGGTCCGCTGTGGGGTTTTCTGTATAGCTGGACGCAGATGTGGGTGGCCAAGAGCGGCTCCATCGCTACCCTGGCCACCGGCTTTTTCTATTACCTCGCCAATTTCTTTCCGTCGCTGGACGGCGTGTTTTACCGGCTGCCGCTGCCGCTGGGCCCGCACGGAGCGCCGCTCGATCTACACTGGGGCCAGTTGCTGGCGATCGGGTTGATTGCGGCGCTGGCGTGGCTGAACTATTGCGGAGTCAAGCTGGGCGGCGACGTGCAGGTGGCGGTGACCGCGGTCAAAGTGGCGTTGATCGCGGGCATCATCGTGGCCGGGCTGGGCTTCGGCAGCCCGCACGCGCCGGCGCCCGCTTCGGCCGTGCCGCTGACCGCGGCGGGTTTCTTCGCGGCGCTGGTGGCGGCGCTTTGGGCTTATGACGGGTGGAACAACGTGGCGATGGTGGCCTCCGAGGTGCGCGACCCGCAGCGCAATCTGCCGCGCGCTCTGATCGGCGGCACGCTGGCCGTGATCGCTATTTACCTGCTTGCCAACGCCGCTTATTTTCGCGTGCTCTCTCCCGAGCAAGTGGGGGCGAGCCCGCGCGTGGCGGGAGAAATGATGCGCCACATCCTGGGCGCCGCCGGCGCCGGCGGAGTTTCGATTGCCGCCATGATCAGCATCTTCGCCGCCCTCAACGGCTCCATCCTGACCGGCGCCCGCGTCCCTTACGCCGCCGCGCGACAAGGCTACTTCTTCCGCGCCATCGCACGCGTGGATGAAAAGCACCGCACGCCGGGCGTCTCCATTCTGGCGCTCTGCACGTGGTCGGCCTTGCTGGTGCTTTCCGGCAGCTACCGCCAGTTGTTTACCTACGTAATTTTCGCAAGCTGGATTCTTTATGGCATGGCGGCCGCCGCAGTGATTGTTTTACGAATAAAAAGGCCCGATTTAAATCGCCCTTATCGCACGCTTGGCTATCCGGTGGTGCCGATTTTATTTGTTTTGGTGGCTGGCGTATTCATTATTTCGACGCTGTGGGATTCGCCTCGGGAGTCGATTATGGGAATTGCCCTGATCCTGCTGGGACTACCGTTCTATGCTTACTGGAGCCATCGGCGGAAAGTAGGCGCACTCGAAGGTACTGCCTCCGATGATATGCAGCCGCCGATGTAAATCACTAACATCAGTGCTGCATTAATCTCGATATTCATGGGTACTCCAGTGAAAATCGGGGTGTATACTAAGCACAATGGAAGTAGTTTCCATGGTTCACCAGTGCGGGATAAGATCCCGCTCTCGGAGGGGGAGCAGGAAATGGACGTTGCCAAGATCCTTGAAGAACTGAAAGGGGAGCGCCTGCGGCTCCAAGCAGCCATCGAAAGTCTGGAAAGGCTCGCGCTCGGCAGAGTGCGAGGCCGGGGAAGACCTCCAAACTGGATGGCCGAGGCCAAGCGGCGAGGGCGCCCGCCGGGCAGTAAGAACAAGACTCACAACGCAGCTACGGCGCGAACCAGCACAGCGGCTGCGTAAGCTTGCCACCCGCCTAAAGACGCCGCAGGGCGAATGCGTACGCGCCGATCGCCACCGCTTCGCTGGTACCCAGGCGGGAGATGCCGATGGCGGTGCGCGCCAGGGAATCGTAAACTACCGTGCGCGCCGATCCGGGGACGCGGATCTGGCGCGTCTCGCCACTCAGAAACCGCTCGCGCTGCGACGGATCCTCGATATTGAATGCGCGAGCAACCAGGCGGCGTTGCCCGGAATCGTAAACGCCGTTGACCGCGTCTACCAGCGCCGGCAGGAACAACGGATGAGCGCCGGAAATGCCGCCGCCGACCACGCCCAGGCCGTCGATCAGCGTCAGCGCCTGCGCCATGGCATCGCCGGCGACTTCCCCGAGCCGCCGAAAAGCTTCGATGGCTGCCGCACGATTCCCTGGCGCGAGGCCCATTCCAATATCGAAGATGGTCTTCGGCTCGGGCGCCTGATCGAACGGGATTCCCGCGCACTGAGCGTACACGCCGCGCACCGCGCGGATGCAGGCGCCTTCTTCGGCGTTGATGCCGGGAGTGAGCTTGTTGCGCAGCAGCCAGGCCTCGCCGGCGATGGAGTTGTCGCCGATGAACAACTCTCCGTCGCGGGCGATGCCGCCGCCAAGGCCGGTGCCTAGCGTGACGCCGAAGAGATTGCGGTAGCGCTTGGGACTGCCGGCCTGCTCGAGCAGGCCATTGACATAGGGCAGATAGCCGGCGATGGCTTCCCCGTAAACGAACAGATCGCCGTCGTTGTTGATATACGCGGGGATGCCGAACTTGGCTTCCAGCATGGGCCCGAGCGCCACGCCGCCGCGGAAGGCCGGCAGGTTGCCGAGGTCGCCGATGATGCCGCGAGGGTAATCGGCGGGACCGGGAAAGGCAAAACTGATGGCCACCGGAGGCTCCGGCACGGACTGAGCAACCTGTTCGAAGCCGCGCACAATGTTTCCCAGACAACGGTCCAGGTGGTCCGCTTCGGTGGGCAGATGGAAAGGGTCGATGAGCGGCCGGTTGCCGCGCACGGCGGAGAACTTCAGACTGGTGCCGCCGGCGTCGAGCGTCATCACGATGCGCGAGTCGGTCGCAAAAGGGATCGGCATACTTATTGTTCCTTGAGTGGCTCTCCCGAATGGAATTTGCCGGCCGCGACAGAACGCGTCCGGATTACTGAGGCGGCGACAGGCAAACCTCATTCTGACGCTTCGCCCGCGCGCAGCGCAAGCGCAGCGCAGGACTGCCTCGGCTATTCGAAGTGCAGCGCTTCCATGGGATCGATGCGGGTGGCGCGACGGGCTGGAAGGTAGTTCGCGATGAGCGCCACGGTGAGGAGCAACGCGGCTACTCCACCCATCACGAGAGGGTCCAGCGGCGCTACGCCGTAGAGCAGCGCGCGCAGACCGGACGCCAGCGCGGCGGCGCCGGCCATTCCAGCCACCAGACCAATCAGCGCGGTCTTGATGCCGCGCCGGATTACCAGCGCCTTGAGTTGGCCAGGCGTGGAGCCAAGCGCCATGCGAAGTCCGAACTCGCGGGTCCGTTGGGCGACGCCATAGGAAACCACGCCGTGAATCCCGAGCGCGGCCAACAGCATGGAAATGCCGGCGAAAACCGCCAGCAGTATGGTTGAGATGCGAGGCGCGGTATCGGCCAGCGATATATAGTCGTCCATGCTGCGGATCTGAAAAACCGGCTGGCCGCGATCGACCGACCAGACGGCCTGTTTCACGGCTTTCACCATGGTTGGCGTCTCGACCGTGGTGCGCACCGCCAGCGCCATCGCCTGGTCCGGCATCTGCTCGTAGGGCGCGTAAATGGTGGGCTCGGGCTGCTTTTCCAAGCCATAATGATGCACCTGGCCCACGATGCCGACCACTTCCCGGAATTCACCCCACAACCCGCCCAAACGCTGGCCGATCGGATTCTGGTTCGGCCAATATTGGCGCGCCAGCGTTTCGTCGATCAGAATCACCGGCGGAGCCTGGCGGCCATCGCGATCGGAGAATAGCCGCCCCTGGAGCAAGGGGATTCCCATGGCGGCCAGGTACCCAGGGCTGATCCGCCGAAAATCCGCCACCAGCGTCTGCCCGGGCGGCAGCGGGCGCTTCTCGATCGTGAAATACTCCCGGTCGTTCTGCTGACCGAGCGGCAGCACATTGGCAAGGCCGGCGGCTTGAATGCCGGGGATCTGGTCCACCCGGTCGATTACGCGCCGGTAAAAGTCGGCCTGTTCGCGACCGCTCTTGTAAAGATTGTCGGTGGGCAGGCGCATGCGAAACGTCAAGACATGATCGGGCCGTATGCCCGGATTCACGTGTTGCAGATTCACGAAGCTTTTCATGGCGAGCCCGGCGCCGATCAGCAGCATGGTGGCGAGCGCGACCTCCCCGGCCACCAGAAAGCCCCACACCCCCGTCCGGCCGGGCGACGGGGAAGAGGTTCGGCCACCTGCCTTCAACGCGTCGTTCACGTCGGCATGGGCGACATACAGTGCGGGAATCAGTCCGAAAATCAGCGCCGCCCCGGTTGAGATCAGCATCGCGAAGGCGAGCGCGCGGCCATCCACACCAATCGCCGGCCGCACGATCTCGGCTCCGGCCTCCGCCATCGGCAGCGTGCCGGGCAGGACCGCGCTCAGGAGGTCGACACCCCAGACAGCCAGGAAGACTCCGAGCGCGCCTCCCAGCAGACTCAGCAGCAGGCTTTCGCTCAGAACCTGGGCGATCAGACGGCCGCGGCGCGCGCCCAATGCCGCGCGGATCGCCATCTCCTTGCGGCGGCCGGTGACTCGCGCGAGCAAGAGACTCGCCACGTTCACGCACGCCAGCAGCAGAAGAAGCCCGACGGCTCCCAGGAGCAACAGGAACGCGGGCCGGATGTATTCGAAGAGCGCCTGTTTCATCCCAACCACGGACACATCCCAGCCGGCCAGCCGGGGCGTTTGCGCATCGATGCGGCGCGCGATGGCGCTCAATTCGGCCTGCGCCTGAGCGAAAGAGAGGTTCGGCTTCAGGCGGGCGATGACGCCGAAGTCATGATCCACGCGCGGCTTGGCGCGCAGTTGCGCGACCGGCCATGGCACGTAGAGATCGCTCGGCAGCGGCTGCCAGAAGTTCGGAGCCAGCACGCCGATCACGGTGTACGGCTCGCTATTCAAGGAAAACTTTCTTCCGATGACGTGCGGGTCCGCTCCGAAGCGGCTTTTCCAAAACCCGTTCGTGAGCACCGCGACCGGGTACCGCGCTTGACCCGCGCCCTCCTCCGCCGTAAAGCCGCGCCCGAGCACGGTTCGAGCGCCGAGCATCGACAGGAAATTCGTAGTCACGCGCAGCCCCACCACCTGCTCGGGCTCGCCCTCACCGGTCAGAGTGCCCGTACCGACTTCGAACAGCGTCATGTTCTCGAAGGATTGGCTCTGTTCCTTCCAGTCGAGGAAATTCGGCGCGGACGGTCCTTCGCGCTGGATACCATCCTTCAAATCCGTCTCCCAGAGGAACGCGAGGCGATCGGCGCCGGGATACGGCAACGGGCGCAGCAGCACCGAATTGACGACGCTAAAGATAGCGGTGTTGGCTCCGATGCCGAGCGCGAGGACCAGCACGGCCACGATGGCGAAGCCGGGCGCCTTGCGCAGGGTACGCGAGGAGAAGCGCAGATCCCTCAGGAGAGTGAGCATCGCTGGTGACGGTGCAAGCCAGGGACCGTTCCAGGGACCAGGTAAGTGCGTGAAACTATTGACTGCCCGAGGGATCGCCGTGCGGCGTGAGTGTCCGTTTTTGGGAACCGCGCCTTGCGGCGATGGGGCGATGGGGGGCACGCTCCGCGAGTCCGCGGCTGATACAATCGTCCGCTATGAGCATCGAGTGGGTGCGGCGCTATTGCCTGTCACTGGGCGGGGTGACCGAGGTGGTGCAGTTCGAGGAGCACCTGGCATTCCAGGTGGCGGGCAAAACATTCGCGGTGGTTCACCTGGAACCGGGGATGGGCAACTTCCTCACGGTCAAGGCCACTCCGGAGGAGTACGCGGAACTGATCGAGCTGCCGGGCGTGGTGCCGGCGCCGTACGCGGCGCGCAACCATTGGGCGGCCATCGAGACGGAAGATGCGCTGCCGGCGCGGGAGGTGAAGCGTCTGATTGGCAGATCTTATGCCATCATCTTCGCCACGCTACCGAAAAAGACGCAGGCGAAGCTGGCCGGCGCCCACCAGCGCGAGCGCTAGCACCGCGTCCACCGCGTAGCGCAGCGCGGCGGTGGGATGAAGCCAGCGCACCATCGCCGGATCGGCCAGCGCCATTTCGCCCGCCACAATCGCCAGAATGGCGGCGCCCAGGTAGACCAGCAGCGGAAAGCGGTCGATCAACTTCATCAGGAGGTTGCTGGCGAACACGACGAAGGGAATGCTGAGGCAGAGTCCGAAGACGAGCAGCGCCAGGTTGCCCCGGGAGGCGCCGGCGATGGCCAGGATGTTATCGACCGACATGCTGAGATCGGCCAGCGTCACGTACCAGACGGCCTGCCATAAGCGGCGGGCGGCGGGAACGCGATCGGGCGGGTCGCTCGCGTGGCCGAGCACCCTCCACGCGATCCATAGCACGAACAGGCCGCCGGCCAGTTGCAGGTATTCGAAGCGCAGCAGGCGCGCCGCCAGCACGGTGAGCGCAATGCGCAGCACCACCGCCAAGGCCACGCCGAGAGCGACGCCCCAGCGGCGGTCACGCGGCGCCAGCGAACGCACGGCCAGGGCGATGACCAGCGCATTGTCGCCGGCCAGCAGCAGGTTGATTACGACGATGGACAGGCCGCCGAGCAGAAAGTGGACGGGAAGCATCTTACTCTTGGGCCGGCGCGAGCGGGCGCAAGCGCCGCGTGTGTGCAAAATAGCGCCGGGCCGCGGCGGCGTCGCGGAGGATGCGGGCTTTGAGCGCCTCCGGGTTGGAGAACTTGCGCTCCTCGCGCACGCGCCAGAGGAACTCGACGGAAATGCGGCGCGGAGTTTCGCCCGCCGGCGGATCGAGCAGGAAAGTCTCGATCGTCAATTGCGTGCTGTCGCCAAAGGTGGGCCGGTAGCCGACGTTGGTGATGGAATTCCACGCGCGCGCGGTATCGAGATCGCGGGTGCGCGTGACGTAGACGCCGGTCTTGGGAATCAGTTCAGCGGCGGTGGAGAGATTCAAGGTGGGCACGGTCTGGCGGGAGCCGATGCCGCGGCCGGCGACGACGTCGCCTTCGAGTGAATAGGGCCGCTCGAGCCAGCGCGCGGCCAGCGCAACCCTGCCCGATTCGATCAGACCGCGAATCGCGCTGCTGCTCACCGCGCGGCCGCGGCGGGCGACGGCGGGCACGATTTCGGTTTCAAATCCGAATTCGCTGCCCAGCGCGCGCAGCGTCTCGACGTTGCCGGCGTGGTCATGACCGAAGCGGAAATTATCGCCCACCAGAACGGCGCGCGCGCCCAGGCGGCCGGCCACGATCTGGCGCGCGAATTGCTCCGGCGTCAGACGGGCGACTTCCGTGGTGAAGGGCAGAATCAACACTTGTTCGATGCCTTCGGCCGCCATCAGCGCGGCGCGGCGCGCGGGTGAAGTCATCAGCCGCGGCGCGCGCTGCGGCGCCACCACGCGCGCCGGATGAGGATCGAACATCAGCGCGGAAGGCTTCCAGCCGCGCGCGGCCGCGACCTGTGTCACGCGCCGCAGAATGCTCCGGTGGCCGGTGTGGACGCCATCGAAGTTGCCGATGGTCAGCGCGCTGGGGCCGAAATCGGCGGGCACTTCCTCGAGGCTGCGATAAATCTTCATGGCGCGCCGCCCTCGACGAGGATTTCCAGGCCGTCATAGGCCAGCCGGATGTGCGGCGGCAGCATGCTTTCGGCGCGCTCATGCGCCAGGTCATGGCAGATATGGGTGAAGAAAGCGCGGCGCGGCGCGAGCCTCGCCACGGTCTCGAGCGACTGCGCCACAGTCGAGTGGGTGGGATGCGGCTTGTATCGGAGCGCATCCAGAAACAGCACGTCCAGGCCGCGCAGCAGATCGAAGGACGATTCGGGAATGTCGCTGTGATCGGTAAGATAGGCCGCGGCGCCGAAGCGGAAACCATGAATCGTCCGGCTGCCGTGCAGGATCGGCACCGGCAGAAACGGCAAGCCAAACAAATCGAGAGGGCTGCCGTCGATCAGCCGCGGATCGACCTTGGCTACCCACGATTCCTGTGCCTCATCGCCGAACATGTACTCGAACACGCGCTGAATGGACGCCATGGTGTCCGGCGCGGCGTAAATCGGGAGCCGGCCCTTCTGCCGGAGATTGAAGGGCCGCACGTCGTCCAGGCCCATGATGTGATCGAAGTGGGCGTGCGTGTACAGGACCGCGTCCACGCGCTCGAGGCGCGCGCGGAGGGCCTGGGCGCGAAAATCGGGACTGGTGTCGACCACCACGCGGCGGTCCTGGTAGCTCACCAGCACGGAAGGGCGCAGCCGGTTGTCGCGCGGGTCGGTGGAGGTGCAGACCGCGCAGTGGCAGCCGAGCGTGGGAACGCCCACGCTGGTGCCCGAGCCCAGCACCGTGATTTTCAGCGGCTCCGCCATTCAAGCTTTCGCCTGGGCGGCCGTTTTGGCTACCTCCTCGGATACCTGCACGAAACGGAAGCGCAGCTCGGTGAGGGAGTTTTCGAGCAGCCGTTGCTCCTCCAGGCTCAGGTTGCCCTTGGTCTTTTCGGACAGGACGCCCAGCATATCGATGGTGTGGCGGGCCAGTTCGAGCTCCGGCTTGGGATGCTCCTCCTCACCATAAGGCATCAGCCCGAGCTGCATTTCCGCCTGCGCGCGCAGGGAAAACACGAGAAAGGAAAAAGAGGCGGGCGGCAGCGGGATACGAACATCCTCCTGCGGCGGCGCGTTGTTTTCGGCTTCGCTCATCAAATGTATTTTACCTTGGGACCGCGGGTGCGATTCTGTGCGCCGGGCGCCGGCAGGAGTGCCGGCGCGGCACGCACGAGTGCGTGCGCCACGAGCTATTCGTAGCGCAAAGCCACCATCGGGTCGATGCTAATGGCGCGGCGGGCGGGGATGTAGATGGCCAGCGCGGCGGCCAAGAGCAGGACCAGCGGGATGCCCAGGAAGGTGATCGCGTCGCTGGCGGGCACGCCGAAAATCAGCAGCGCCAGCAGGCGCGCCATGAAGTAAGCCGCGATCAATCCCACGGCCATGCCGCCCACCACGGTGATCATGCCGCGGCGGAAGACCATGCCGAGAACGTTGGGCCGCGACGCGCCCAGAGCCACGCGCACGCCGATATCGTGAGTCTGCTGCGACACCAGGTAGCTCATCACGCCATAGACGCCGACGGACGAGAGAATCAGCGCGACCAGGCCGTAGAATCCCATGATGACGGCCACGTAAATCAACCCGAGGGTCTGGTGCTTGGCCAGGTCATCGAAGGGAAGCACTTCGGCGATGGGCTCCTCGGGATCCACCGAATGGATGGCTTTGACCACCGCGGACGCGAAAAGATTGGGATCGCCGGCGGTGCGCACGCCGAAATCCGTGTGCACCTGCGGGAATTGTTCGAGCGGAACATAGATCACTTCACCTGGGCTGCGTTCGAATGGGTTGTGCGGCACGTCCGCGGCAATGCCGACGATGGTGATCCACGGGCCGCCGCCGGTCGCCGAATCGAACCGGAAGCGCTTGCCGAGGGGCGCGGGCTCGCCCGGCCACCAGCGCCGGACGGTGTGTTCGCTGATCACCCCGACGAGGGGGCTGTCGGGACCGTCGGAAGGACTGAGAAACCGGCCCTGGCGAAGCGGAACGTGCATGGCGGAGAAATAGTTGGGCGTCACGGCCTGGAACAGGGCTCCGGGCCGGTTGCCGGGCTCGGGGACGCGATTCTCGATGCTGAACCCACGACCGGTGGCGTGGCCGCTATACGGCATGGATTTCACCGCGAAAGCGGCGCGGACGCCGGGGACGGCGCTGGCGCGCTCGATCACCTGCCGGTAAAATGCGAGCCGCTGGCTGTCCTTCGGATAGCGGTTTTCGGTGATCGACAACCGCATGGTGAGCAGGGTTTCCGGCTCGTAGCACTGGCTGCGGTTGATGAGGGCGCCGGTGCCGCGGATCATCAGGCTGGCGCCGACCAGCAGGACCACGGAGAGCGCGATTTCGGCCGCCACCAGGAAGCCGCGCAAGCGGGCGCGTCCGCGGCCGGACGACGCGCTGCGGCCGCCTTCCTTCAAAGCCTCGTGAAGATTGGACCGGGTGCCCTGCCAGGCGGGCACCAGGCCGGCGAGAAGGCCGCTAGCCACGGCGGCGAGCAGGGTGAACAGAAGGGTGCGCTGGTCCATTTTGATGTCGTACCAGCCGGGGATGTATTGCGCGATGTGGGCCGGCATTCCGGCAAGGATGGCCTGAATGTCCCAACTGGCGATCAGCAAACCGAGGGCCGCGCCCACCAGCGAAAGCGTGAGGCTTTCGGTAAGGTACTGAGCCATCAGTCGCCAGCGCCCGGCCCCCAGCGCGGCGCGCACGGCAACCTCGCGCGAACGGCCGAGCGCGCGCGCAAATTGCAGGTTGGCGACATTCGAGCAGGCGATCAGCAGCACGAACAGCACGGAGATGAACATCATCAGCGAGTATTGATGGGTGTAAGTGCCGATCAGGTAATCGTGGGCGCCCATCGAAAAGAAGCGGCGGCCGTGATTCGTCTCGGGATATTCGAGCGCGAGCCGCCCCGCGATGGTCTCCATTTCCGCTTCGGCCTGGCCCACGGTGCGGCCCGGTTTTAGCAAGCCCATCACGGCGAGGAAATGGTCGGCGCGCGCGACGCGATCGGCGGCCGTTAGCTTGAGTGGCGTCCACAACTCGGAGGCCATGGGGAATACGAACTTCTTCGGCATCACGCCGATTACGCGATAGTCTTCGTCGTCGATGCGGATATCGCGGCCGACAATGGAGGGATCGGCGGCGAAGCGGCGGCGCCACAGCGCATCGCTCAAAACCGCCACGTGCTCGTGCCCGGATTGGTCCTCCTCGGGTGCGAACGTGCGGCCCAGCGCCGGCTGGGCGCCCAGCAGCGCGAAGAAATTGGGTGTCACCAGATAGCGTGTGGCGCGCTCCGGCGCGGCGCCGTTGCCGGCCAGGTTGCTCAGAGCGTCATCCCAGGCGGCGACGCTCTCGAAGACGGACTGCTGCCGCCGGATGTCCCCCAGGTCGGCCGGACTCATCCACTCCCATTCGTTCGGATTGCCGGGAATCCGCTCCAATACCATCGCCAGCCGGCTGAGGTTCGGCACCGGCAGGGGTTTCCAGAGCATGGCATCGCAGACGCTGAAATTGGCCGTGGTGGCGCCGATCCCCAGCGCCAGGGTGGCGATGGCGGTGAGCGTGAAACCGGGCGATTTGCGCAGCGTGCGCACGCCGTAGCGGATGTCCTGCCAGAGCTGCATAGGTGTTTATCGAATGCAACTGTCTTTCCACTCGTAAGTCGATGGAAAATAAAGGGAGAGGAGGCGGCCGACTGTCCGCTTGTGGGATCGGACGTGTTCCTATTCGTGCTTTTCGAGCAGCAGATTCATGGTGCCAATGGCCAACTGCATGCGCACGCGGATCTCGACCGGCAGCTTGCGCCGATCGTCGGTCAGCCAGATGTAGAGGTGAGCGGGACGCCGGTAGAGGACGTTGTTGAACAGGTAGGCCTCATAGCGAATGGTGTGGAACACGCCCTCGGGAGTCTTCACGTCCTCGCGCTGCTGCGCCTCCACTTTCGCCATCACGCTTTTCTTGCCATCGCTCACGGCCACGTTCGCGCTGTGGCCCGGTTCCAGGTTCAAGGTGCGCAGAAAGTACAAGCCGCCGGCCACATCGTGCACGCAGGGAGGGATTTCGATGTCCTGGGCCACCAGCACGGCGTTCTTGGCGCGGTCGCGCTCCAGGTAGCTGGCTTTGCGGCCATCGTAGGTGACGCGCGTCTCGCGCTGCCGGCTGCCTTCCTGCGAAGTCAGCAGGGTGGATTCGGCGCAGCCATCCTGGTTGAGATTCGCCTGGTAAGCGTCTTCCACGCGGAACAATTTGGAGACCAGGCCAATCGATTCCACCTTGAGGTTGACTTGCGAGGAGGCGCGCGCCTGCTGCCACTCGAGCCGCACCTTGCCGGCGGTGATGAGACGCCATTCGATGCTGTAGTTGAGCACCTCGTGCGCGGGCAGAGCCGCGTTTTGCGCCAAGGCAAACGGAGCCATACCCAGCACAGGCAGCCAGAGCCGCGCAAGCATGTAGTGACAAGTTTCGCAGATACGCCGCCGGAGATGCAATGGGGTTGCGAGCGGCCGAGCGGGGGGCATGCCCGCCGCTCGCAGGCCGGGGGCCCGCGCCACTACCGCACGCCGGTTTCGACCGGTTGGGGGGCGGGCACCTTATGTTTGCACCCGGCGTTGGGGCATTGCCAGACCGTGCCGGCTTTCAGCCATTTTTCGATCATGTAGGGGCTGCCGCACTCGGTGCATTTCTCGGGCACGGGCTTGCCCCAGGCGACGAAGTTGCACTCGGGCCAGCGGTTGCAACCATAAAACGTCTTGCCGCGCTTGGAGCGCCGCTCGACCACTTCGCCCTCGTTGCACTCCGGACACTTCACGCCGATGGTCTTCTGCTTGACGTACTTGCAGGTGGGGTAATTGCTGCAGGCGGTGAATTCGCCGAAGCGGCCGGTTTTGAGCACCAGGTGATTGCCGCACTGCGGGCAGATCTCGTCCAGCTTCTGGTCGGGCTTCTTTTGCTGGCCGCCAATCTGTTTGGTGGTCTTGCAATCCGGGTAGCCGGTGCAGGCCAGGAACGTGCCGAAGCGGCCCTTCTTCAACACCATGGGCCGGCCGCAGTTTTCGCAATACTCTTCGTCGCCCTGCTCGGAAAGATCGGCTTTATCGACGTCCGGCAGGTCCACCGTCAGCTCGCGCGTGTAAGTGCAATCCGGGTAGCCGGTGCAGGCGATGAAGCTGCCGTGCTTGCCCCACTTGATCACCAGCGGTTTGCCGCACTTCGGGCAGATCTCGTCGGTGGGCTTTTCCATCCGCTTGATGTTGGTCATGTGCTCTTCGGCGTGCTTCAGGTCCTTGTCGAAGCGC
>DASWZP010000281.1:0-5824 GCA_036404395.1 Bryobacteraceae bacterium
GCCCCGCGGGAGTGTGCTTCAGCAGCTTGGAGCACATCATGGGAGTGAGGGTGAGCGACACCACCGCCGAGACCAGGATGGTCACCGCCAGCGTGACGGCGAACTCGCGGAACAGGCGGCCCACAATGTCGCCCATGAACAGGAGCGGAATCAGCACCGCGATCAGCGAGATGGTCAGCGACACGATGGTGAAGCCGATCTGCGCGGAGCCGCGCAAGGCGGCTTGCATTGCGCTTTCGCCTTCCTCGATGTAGCGCGCGATATTCTCGATCATCACGATGGCGTCGTCAACCACGAAACCGGTGGAAATGGTGAGCGCCATCAGGGTCAGGTTGTTCAGGCTGTAGCCCAGCAGGTACATCACGCCGAAGGTGCCCACCAGCGAAAGCGGCACCGCGACGCTGGGGATCACGGTGGCGGCCAGGTTGCGCAGAAACAGGAAGATCACCATCACCACCAGCGCCACCGTCAGCATGAGCTCCAGTTGCACGTCCTCGACGGAGGCGCGGATGGTGTTGGTGCGGTCCGTCAGGATGGTCACGTCGACCGACTTGGGCAGGGAGGCGGTGAGCTGCGGCAGCAGCGCCTTGATGCGGTCCACCACCGAGATGATGTTGGCGCCGGGCTGCCGCTGGATGTTCATGATCACGGCCGGCGTGCGGTTCATCCACGCCGCCTGGCGCAGGTTTTCCGCCTCGTCTTTCACCACCGCGACATCGGAGAGCTTGATGGGCGCGTTGTTGCGGTAGGCGATGATGAGCGGTCTATAGTCGGCGCTCGAAAGCAACTGGTCGTTGGCGCCGATCTGGAAAGACTGGTGCGGCCCGTCGAAATTCCCCTTGGCCAGGTTGACGTTGGCGGCCAGGATCGCGCTGCGCAGATCCTCCAGGTTCATGCCGTAGGACGCCATCTGGGTCGGATTGGCCTGGATGCGCACGGCCGGCTTCTGGCCGCCGCTGATGCTGACCAGGCCTACCCCGGCCAGTTGCGAAATCTTGGGCGCCAGGCGCGTGTCCGCCAGGTCTTCCACCTTGGTGAGCGGCAGCGTCTTGGAAGATAGCGCCAGAGTCAGGATGGGCGCGTCGGCGGGGTTGGTCTTGCTGTAAATCGGCGGCGCGGGAAGATCGGCCGGCAGGAAGGTGCCGGAGGCGTTGATGGATTGCTGCACTTCCTGCTCGGCCACGTCGATGTTCAGGTTGAGGTTGAATTGCAGGGTGATAACCGAGCTGCCGTCGGAACTGGTCGACGTCATCTGCTGCAAGCCGGGCACCTGGCCGAACTGGCGTTCGAGCGGCGCAGTCACCGACGAGGCCATCACGTCCGGGCTGGCGCCGGGGTAGAACGTGGCCACCTGAATGGTGGGGTAATCCACCTCGGGAAGCGCCGATACCGGCAACTGCTTGTACGCGACCGCGCCGGCAAGCAGGATGCCCACCATCAGGAGCGAGGTTGCGACCGGACGAAGAATAAATGTCCGGGACGGGCTCACTGCGCGTTTCCTCGGCCGGCCTTTCCCGCGCCGCCGCGGCCGCTGCGACCGCCTTGGCCCCATTGGCTGCCGCGCCCACTCGCCGGCTGCTCGCCGGCGATGGTGGCGACCACCTTGCTGCCTTCGTTCAGCTTGTCGACGCCCTGCATCACCACCACGTCGCCGGGGTTAAGGCCCGAAACCACTTCAGTCTGATCGCCCTCGGTGGTGCCGGCGGTGATGTTGCGCACGGTCACGGTGGAATCCGGCTTCACCAGGTATACGTACTTATTGTCGCTGGTGATTTGCACCCCACCGCTGGGAATCAGCACCACGCCATGCTTCTGTTCCACCAGCAGCCGCACGTTGACGAACTGGTTGGGGAACAGAGCGTTGTCCGTGTTGGGATAGATGGCCCGCAGGCGCAGCGTGCCGGTGGTCTGATCGATCTCGTTATCTATGGTAGCCAGCGCGCCGGTAGCGAACCTCTTGCGCAGGTCACTGAACGTTCCCGCGTCGCGGTCCCAGGCTTCGACCGACAGCTTCTGGCCGGCGCGGAAGCGGCTCAGCACGGTTTGCAGCTTGTCCTCGGGGATGGTGAAAACCACGCTGATCGGCTGAACCTGGGTGATGACCACCAGGCCCATGGCATCCGAGGCATGCACGATGTTGCCGGCGTCCACCAGGCGCAAGCCGACGCGCCCGGTGATGGGCGACGCGATGTGGCAGTAAACCAGGTTGAGCTTGGCCGCATCGATCTGGCCCTGGTCGTTCTTGACCACCCCTTGTTCCTGCTTCACCAGCGCTTGCTGCGTGGCATATTGTTGTTCGGGAATGGCGTTCTGCTTCAACAGGCCGGCGTATCGGCTGAGATCCACGTTGGCGTTGTCGAGCAGCGCCTGGTCACGCAGCAGTTGGCCTTCGGCCTGTTCCAGCACTGCCTGGTAGGGGCGGGTGTCGATCTCGACCAGCGGGGCGCCCTGCTGCACGATCTCGCCTTCCTTATATTTCACCTCTATCAACTGGCCATCCACGCGGCTCTTGATGGTGACCGTGCTGAGGGCGGTGACATTGCCGAGCGATTCCACGTAAACGGAAATATCGCCCTTCTTGGCGCGCGCGGCGACCACCGGGGTGATGCTGGCGCCGCGGCCGCCCCGGCCCCCGGAACCAGCCGTGGCAGACGCATTTCCGGCGCCGGGCTTGGCGCCACCCGATTTGGGCCAGTAATAATAAGCGGCCGCCGCCGCAATCAGCAGCACCAGCAGCCAAAGCCATCCCTTGCCGGAACGCGGCCTTTGCGGAGGGTCTTCCCGCTGCTGCGCAGGAGCGCCAATCACCGGCGCGGAGGAGGATGATTCGCTCATCGAACGCTCAATCTCTGGGCGGCCCGCCAGGAGGCACGCTTCGTCGTCAGATTCAAGTATGCCATTTCACAAATCGGCCGGCCTGCCATCCACCAAGATAGCGCCGTGGGCCGAAACACAAAGATAGCATCGGGTCGCTTTCGCTTGCTTAGGATGGCGACAAGACACCCTGACGAGGTTACCCCCAAAGCTGGTAGCCCTTTCGAGCCGTGGCGGGGCGGGGAGGTGGAACTGGCTGAAAAACACCAAAATCATTCTTGGGCCACGGATGAACACAGATGAACACGGATTAAAGAGAATTGGTTTATCCGTTCATCCGTGTCCTCCGAATGCTCTGTCGGACTTTTTCAGCAGCCTCTCTAGCCTCCCGTTTATTAGCCCGGCCGTAGCGGGTAATATGAACTACATGCGAATGCTTGCCGCCCTGCTGCTGGCTGGTTGCGCCGCCGCGCAGCCGCCATTCACCCTGAACCAGGTTCTGGGTTCGGCCTTTCCCAGCGGTCTCACCGCTTCACCGGCGGGCGGCAAGTTCGCCTGGGTGGAAAACGCGCGCGGCGTGCGCAACATCTGGGTGGCCGAAGCGCCGCGCCACCAGGCGCGCCAAATCACAGCCTACACCCAGGACGACGGTCAGGAACTGGCCGGCCTGGTCTGGACGCCGGCGGGCGATGCGATCGTCTACACACGCCTGGAGGGCACGAACCGCGCCGGCGAGTATCCGAACCCCACGCTGGATCCGAAGGGCACCGAACAGGACGTCTGGATGGTGAGCCTCTCCGGCGGCGCGCCGCGCAAGATTGGGGAAGGCCATTCGCCGGCTGTGGCGGCACGCGACGGCCGCATCGCATGGATCAATAAAGGCCAACTCTGGTGGGCGCCAGGCGATTCGAGTGCGCCGGGCGTCGCTATCAAGACGCGCGGCCAATGCGCGGGCGCGGTCTGGTCGACGGATGGAACGCACGTCGCATTTGAGAGCGACCGCGGCGACCACGGCTTCATCGGCGTTTACGATACTGCGTCCGGCACCCTGCGCTACCTCGACCCCAGCACCGATCGCGACATCCAACCCGCCTGGTCGCCCGATGGCCGCAGCGTGGCCTTCATTCGCATTCCATCCACGGGCGTGCGCGACCCGCGCGAGCCCCGCCGCGCGGGCGAACCCTGGTCCATCCGCGTCGCCTCCGCCGAGACCGGCGAGGGCCGCGAAATCTTCCGTGCCCGACAGGGGCCTGGCAGCGTCTTCCGCGAAATCACCGCCGCGAGGCAGCTTCTGTGGGCCGGATCGCGCTTGGTTTTTCCCTGGGAGGCCGACGGCTGGACGCATCTTTACTCGATTCCCGCCGCCGGCGGCGATCCGCTGTTGCTCACGGCTGGCGCGTTTGAAGTGGAAGAGGTTGCCCTGGCGCCGGACGGCCGCGACGTTTTCTTCAGTTCCAATCAGGGCGATATCGACCGCCGGCATCTCTGGAAGGTGGCCGTTTCGGGCGGCGCGCCGGTACGGGTCACCGGGGGAGACGGCATCGAATGGGCGCCCGCGCCGGCGGCCGATGGCGCGCTGGCGTTTCTCCGCTCCGATGCCCACCACCCCGGCCACGCCGCCATCCGCATCGGCTCAGAAGTGCGCGACCTGCATCCCAAATCCATACCGGCCGATTTCCCGGTTGGCCAAATGATCACGCCGCAACAGGTGATCTTCTCGAGCGCCGACGGCCTCGCCATCCACGGGCAGCTTTTTCTGCCACCCAATCGAAAGCCCGGCAGCCGCGCACCCGCGATGGTCTTCTTCCATGGAGGGTCGCGGCGCGAAATGCTGCTCGGCTGGCACTACATGTATTACTACGCGAACGCCTACGCGATGAATCAATACCTCGCCAACAGCGGTTTCGTGGTGCTGTCGGTGAACTACCGCAGCGGCATCGGCTACGGCCTGGATTTTCGCGAAGCGCTGCGATACGGCGCTTCCGGCGGCAGCGAGTACAACGACGTGCAGGGCGCCGGCGTGTATCTGCGCTCGCGCGCCGACGTCGATGCGGACCGCATCGGCGCCTGGGGAGGCTCCTATGGCGGATACCTCACCGCCATGGCGCTGGCGCGCGCCTCGGATCTGTTCCGCGCAGGCGTGGACCTGCACGGAGTTCACGATTGGGCCACCGAGCTCGAAATCCCGGTGACCGCGCCCGATTATCAATTGGCGTTCGAGTCGTCGCCGATGGCGTTCCTTTCCACCTGGCGCTCGCCCGTGCTGCTGATTCAAGGCGATGACGACCGCAACGTGCAGTTCAACCAGACCGTGAAACTGGCCGACGCGCTGCGCCGCCAGCACGTGGAAGTGGAGGAGCTGGTCTTCCCCGACGAGGTGCACGATTTCCTGCTCTACCGAACCTGGCTCGCCGCCTATCAGGCCGCCGCGAGTTTTCTGGACCGCAAGCTGAAGTAGCAAGCCCGTGGCGCGGGCTGTCAAGCCTGCTGTGTCGGCAGTCGTGCCGACATTTCTTGGCGGCGTTGGCAGCCTGGGGAAGAAATGTCGAGATGACTCTCGACACAGCAGGCCTGACGGCCCGCGCCACGGCAGCAGGCACGATACCTACAGCACCCGCACCAGATGCGAAGCGCCAATGGCCAGCAGCGCGCCGATGGCTGCGCCGGCCAGCACGTCGCTCAGGAAGTGCATGCCCAGCAGGATGCGCGAGGCCGCCACGCTGACGGCGCAGAACAGCAGCCCTACGCCCAAATCGGGGTAAAACGCGGCCAGCGAAAGCGATACCGCAAACGCCGTGATGGTGTGGCCGGAAGGGAAGGAGAACTGGTCGGGCGGCAGCAGAGCGGCCCAACAGTGGGGCTCGCTGGGGCGCTTGCGGCGGGCGGTCTTCTTGAGCTTGAGGAAAAGCGCGATCCCGATGGCGGCCGCCAGTGCGGCCGCGCCCACGGCCATAAACCGTCCCTCGCCGCCGAACAGCAACAGCACCAGGCCCAGTGCGTACCACAGCCA